>JARKNX010000002.1 GCA_029976025.1 Aggregatilineales bacterium
TCCGCCGGGCATCCGCAGGTGGACCCGTGGCGGCCGGACGAGGCCGTCGAGGCAGCGCTGGCGCTGATCAACGACCAGGGCCGGGCAATTGAAGCCGTTATCGCGGGCGACCAGGCCATCGAGGCCTACAGCGTCCAGGCAACGCGGGAGCGGGTCGGGGCGCTCCTGGAGAGGCAGGGGGTATGAATAAGGAACGGGTCAGAATTCAGGAGTCGGTCGTCTGGGAATTCAGCGGATCGTATCCGGATGTACCGACGCTGGAGATCGTCGATCTCGACGAGTTGACGAAGCGGGGCAAGCCGGACGAGGACACCGATCCATTCTTCATGACGATGCCAGTCATGAAGATCGGGATCAGCCTGAACCGACGCAACTATGACGCGAACTTTCGGGCTGAGTTCCTTCGTCAGATGCATGCAAAACGGCCTATCGGCAACCAGGGGCACATCCCAGACTATGAAATCGACAGTGCCTACCCGCCCAGCGATTTTAACTGGGTGGGGGCCATCATCGCGGATGATGGCATGGTTTGGGGCAAAGCATACGTGAAACCGGGTGAGACTCGGGAGCACATTCGCCGCCGAAAAGCCACGCGGTCTCAGGAGTGCATCTCCTACATGGGCTGGGCTGACCAGGAATGGAACGAGTCCATCCAGGCATGGCAGCTTTCCAACTTCGTGCTGGAGAAGATCGACCTGGCACCACCGGAGCGGGCTGGATTGCCGGACCTGGCGGTCGTGCCCAAAGTGACGTCGGAGATGGCCGGGCAGGCGGACCCGCCCGGCACAGACGAGAGTGAGGAAGACATGAACCGTGAAGAGATCATCAAGGCGATGACGGCCGCGGACGTGGCCCTGATGCCGGCGGGGGTGGTGGAAACCATCCAGGCGCAGGCGCGGGGCGGCGTGGCCGAAATCGGGCAGGTGCAGGCCGTGCGCGAGGCGCTGGGCCTGGACGGGCAGGCGGATGTCGTGAAGGCCGTCGAGACGCTGCGCGACGCGGTCGCCCAGCAGGCGAAGGCCGCGATCGGCGCGGAGATCATCCGGGTCGTGGGCGAGCTGGTCAAGGCCGACGACGAGGCCGGGACAGCCAAGGCGACCGTGATCGAGCTGGTGCAGGCCTCGGCCCCGGAGACCGTCGAAGGCGTGCGGCCGGCTGTCGAGGCGGTGCTGGGGCGGGAGCACGTCAAGGCGATGCTCCAGGCCTACGTGCAGGCCGAGATGGGGCCGGCGCAGCGGCGACCGCTGGGCCAGCACCAGGCCAACGGCGGGGACAACCCGTACGTGACCATCCCGGCGGTCGAGTAACCCATCCCCCGGCCCCGGCGCGGTGAAACTGCGCTTTCCACAAGTGGAGAGGGGAGCAAACAGGGGATGCTTGACCTGAAGGACGCCGCGCGGCGGCGAGTGCGAGACCGGAAACAAGCCAGAGAGCGAGGGAATCATGACCACTGGCGCAGACACCTACAAAAACAGCGACGGCAAGTCCGTGAATGTGGATCTGCTGTACAGCGTGGCGGCCCGGCAGGTCGCCGTCGTCGACGGCTTCCTGGGTATCACGGCCGAAGCGGGCGAGTCGGGCGAGACCGTCGCCTTGCTGCTCGACCCGGTGGAGTACCAGTTCACGGTACCGAGCAGCCTGAGCGTGAGCAAGGGCGATACCGTGTACATCACCGTGGCGGACCTGACCGGGCATACCCCGGACGACACCGCCTACTCGACCAGCGCCGGCAGCGGCAAGGTGGCGCTCTTCAAGGCCACGGCCGCCAAGGACAGCAACCACGTCGTCACCGGCATCCTGTGCGTCCTGTAGCGCGAGCCGCAGGCGACTGACCGGGCAGACCTAGACAGAAACGGAGACCAACCATGGTCAAGTTCATCACCAAAGAGCTGCTGGCCAAGCAGCGGCCGCAGGCGACCTTCAAGCCGGGCGTGGACCTGAGCAAGGAGATCAAGGTGCGGGAGCAGGGGCCGCTTTCCGTGGCCGAGTTCGTCGGGGCGGGCGACTTCGCGTCCGCGTTCTACACGCGGCAGCAGTACGAGGTCGACGCCGGACGCGACGAAGAGCCGATCCTGTACAACTCGATTTACAACGTCATTACCGATCCCAATCTGCCGGAGACCCTGAATATCAATACGCTCGGACCGGGCGGCATGGTGTTCGAGGAAATCAAGGAAGGTGGCGAGGTCGTCTTCTCGACCGTGGGCGAAGGCAGCAAGTCCGTCACGATCAAGCAGTACGGCCTGGGTCTGGAGTACACGAAGAAGCTCTTCATGTTCAACAAGACCTGGGCGCTGGCGCCGATCGAACGGTGGGTGGGCACGGCGTTCAACGCGCTGATGAACCACCTGCACTTCTACCCGATCCTGAGCTACAGCTACGCGGCGGCCAACCAGACGCCGGCGCACAGCGACACCACGCTGTCCAAGGAAGAGCTTTACCTGCGCACCATCGAAGACGCCATTGTCGCCAGCGTGGCTGATACGACCCACCCACGGCGCGGGCCGTACGACCTGCTGATCGCCACGGGCGACATGTTCATGGTCGAGCGCGCGCTCCAGCGCCGGCTCCAGGATGGGATCGACGTCCGGTCGAGCGCGGTCAACCGCATCCAGAATGTCATCGTCTACGACGGCTGGACGTCGACCCGTGGCAAGAAGCCCACAACCTACCCCGGCGTGAGCGGTGGCAAGGCATACCTGATCAGCAAGCAGTATGCCGGCGTTGACTTCCAATCCTATGTCAAGCAGGCCCTCCAGAGTCAGCGTGGCGACGGGGACCTGAGCCGCTTCATCGTTGAGCAGGTCGTCTACGACGCCTGGTTTGGCATCTACAGCGGCCCGGCGGCGGCGGTCGAGGAGATTACCTGGCCGTCGTAGGTTAGGCCAGCCTTTTGCGTGAGTGAGGCGGGGCGCGGCTCCGCCTGTGAAAGGGCAGCAGATGCCAACCCAGACGCAGATCGACCGGCTGCTGGCCGACCTGGGCGCGAACGCCGACACGTTCGAGAGCGAGGAGATCACCGACCTGTTCACCCGCGCGGGCGAGGACTACCCGGCGGGCAGCCAGGCGGTGATCTTCGCCGCGGCGCGGGTTTACGGGGCGCGGCAGCTCATCGCCAAGCTGACACCGCAGCTCGTCAAGTACAAGCAGGGCGACAGCAGCGAAGACCCGACGCCGGTCCTGGACGGGCTGAAGGCGCTGCTGAGCCTGTACGAAAAGGCGCTGACGGCAACCCTGGGCAGCACGCAGACCCAGGTCCGGTTCGCCGGGCTGCGGCGCAAGCCGACCTACGAGAAGGAGTACCCGGACTCGTGAACGCGCGTGGCGAGGTGATAAACATCAGCGCGCCGCAGTGGGACCCGTACGACAGCTACGGGATCGTGGCGTGCCAGCTCGCCCGGCACCTGACGCGGATGGGCGTGACCGTCAACGCGCTCCAGCTCGACGGTCAAATTCAGCACGCGCAGCAGGACGCCGAAGTGCGGGCAGCGATCGGGCACCCGATCCGGCCCAGCCTGGGCGGGCTGCTGCTGGGCTACCCGACCGAGTTCACGGCGCGGGGCTACCCGCTGCTGACGCTGGGGCCGGGGGTGGCGGTGACGATGTTCGAGAGCACGCGCCTGCCGGACGGCTGGGCCGAGGCGCTCAACCAGACGTGCCAGGCGGTGGTGGTGCCGTCGGCGTGGCTGGTGGGGGTGATGTACGAAAACGGGGTGCGCGGCCCGGTGCACGCCTTCCCGCTGGGGGTGGATGAGGACTACCAGCCCCTTGAGCGGCGCGAGGACCGGCCGTACACCTTCCTGGCGATCGCCGACCGGGGCGAGCGCAAAAGCTGGTTCGAGACGGCGGACGCTTTCGTAGCCGCGTTCGGGAAGCGCACGGACGTGCGCCTGATCCTGAAAACGCGCAAGACGACGGCCCTGCCGAGGCTGGCCAACCGCAACATCGAGGTGGTGACGGATGACCTGGACGCGACGGGGATGCGGGCGCTTTTCGCGCGGGCAGACTGTATGGTCTGGGCGAGCAAGGGCGAGGGGTTTGGGCTGCCGCCGCGCGAGTTCGCGGCCACGGGCGGGGTGGTGCTGGCGACGGCGTGGAGCGGCAGCGCGGACGACCTGGAGGCCTGGGGTTGGCCGCTGAACTTCGAGCTGGTGCCGGCCTGGCCGAATCACCCCCGTCACCGGGGACTGGGGCTGTGGGCGCAGCCGGTGAAGGACGACCTGGTGGCCAAGATGCGCTGGGTGGCGACGCGGCCGGCCGAAGCCCAGGCCAGGGCGGCGGAAGCCCCGGCGGCCATCCGGCGGCTGTACCGCTGGGAGCAGTTCGCGGCGCAGGTGTGGGCCGTGTGGCTGGGCGCGGTGGAAGACTGGGAGGCGGAACGATGCCTGACATCCACGCCTATCTGAGCAGCGGAGTCATCGACGCGGAGGCGCGGGCCGTGCGGGCCTGGCGGCGCATCCAGCACAAGCCGAGCAGTATCACGGTGACGCGGGGCAGCACGACGCTTGCCGCGCAGACCGTGCGGCTGGACTGGAAGACCGTGCGCGAGGTGCGGGGCGTGGCCGGAGCGGCAGCCGAGCGCGAGCTGGTGATCCTGGGCGTGTCCGGGCACCCGGACGAGACAATCGAGGACACCGACCTGGTGCGCGGCGACCGCTTCAGCGCCGGCGGGGCGATCTACCAGGTGAAGGACGTGGTGAGCTATCCGGGCGAGATCCAGGCGACGGCGGCGCGGATGACATGAGCCTCACGGTGCGGATCGAATGGGAAGGCGTGGAGGAGATGGCCACCAACATCCAGGCCTACGGGGACGCCGTGGTGCGGGCCGTGGGGCAGGTGGCGGACTACTTCGCCCCGGTGATGGAGGCCTACGCCAAGGAGCACGCGCCGTGGCGGGATAGATCAGGCAATGCCCGGCAGACGCTCAACGCCTTCGTCGAGGACCTGAGCGAAGAGGTTGTCGCGATCTACCTGGCGCACGGCATGGACTACGGGAAGTACCTGGAGCTACGGAACCAGGGCAGGTACGCGATTATCTGGCCGACCATCGAGGCCCATCTGGGCGAGATTGAAGGCATGCTGAGGAGCGTTTTTTCATGACAACCCCACCCAACCACCGGAGTCTGGCGAGCGTGATGATGGCGATCAATGGGCTGGGGGTCCAGCACCCGGAGCTGCCAGCGCTGCGCCAGCGCGCGCTGGCGATCTTCCAGGACGGGCGGGACCTGCGCGGGCCGGCCAGCGTGGCGATGGTGTTCTGGGCGGCGATCCAGCGCGGGGCGACGGCGGTCGAGATGCTGGCCGCGCCGGCGGTGCAGGTGTTGCGGCTGGCGAGGCTGTTCGAGCAGGAGGCCTACGAGCTGAAGCGGCTGACGGCCGCGCCGATCGACGAAAAGCGGGTGGCCCGGCGGGACAGGAGAGCGCGACGTGACTCTGCCGACGAATAAACTCCCGGCGGCCGTGCGGGCCGTCCTGGAGGGGGACTCGACCCTGACCACGGCCCTGACGGGCGGCATCTGGGACGCGGACGAACTGCCACGCGAGGGCCTGCCGGCGGTGACGACGATCTGGAACGGGGCGGCGCTGAAGCCGGTGATGGTGCTGCGCTGGGAGGGCGACCAGCCCCGGCGCGAGCTGGACAAGGCGGGGCGGCGCTTCCTGGCGGTGTGGGTCTACCAGGACACGGGGCGGAGCACGATCGAGACGGTGCTGCGGCGGGTGCGGGCGCTCCTGCACCAGAAGTACTTCAACACCAACGAAAACAGCGCCGCAGTGGGCCGCTGGGTCGGGGACCTGGGCGAGTTCACGGCGGACGAGCTGGGCGGCGCCCAGGGCGACCGGGCGCGATTCGAATTCACGTACGCAGGCAGATAAGGAGCAGGGCAATGGCTTTCGGAGACAAACCCCTCAGTTTGAAGCTGGTGTCTGTGGCGGGACTCACGGGCGGGAGCTACGGGACGGCCCAGGAAGTGGGCAACGAAACCAAGATGACGATCAAGCTGAACCTGATCTCATCCAAGCTGGCCGGGCGGCAGGGACGCACCGCGGCGGTGGCGACCTTCGCGCAGGACGCGGACGTGGTCATCACGGCGGGCGGGCTGCCGTGGGACGCGCTGGCGGTGATGCTGCCGATCACGGTCTCGGAGTCGGGCACGACCCCCAACCAGATCAAAAAGACCAAGCTGGGGGCGGGCAGCAACTACCCGTACTTCGGGGCGGTGGGAGTCACGTTCGACGACGACGGCGGCGACACGCACTTCGCCTTCCCGAAGCTGAAGGTCACGGAGATGCCGGAGTGGGAGCTGGACGGGGAGGGCAACGCCTTCCTGAGCGGCGAGATCACGGCCGTGGCGGCCTGCGACGCAGGCGGCTACATCCTGTATCCGGTGAGCCATGAGACGGCGGCGGCGGTCAACTTCAGCACGATCTTCAGCTAACCCTCACCCACCTCACCCCGGCGCGGTGATACTGCGTGGCGCGATGAGACAGCGCTGCCCCTCCCCACACGTGGAGAGGGGAGAAGGCAGGAGGGGACGGCGGGGCTATCTGTAAACGGTTTACAGATAGCGGGCAAACAGAAAGGCAGACGGTATGGCAACCACGACAGGCGCGGCCTGGCGACAGATGGAAGAACACACGCTGCCGAGCGGCAAGGTGGCCCGGCTGCGCAAGCCGGACGTCTTCGCCCTGGCGACGAGCGACGGTGTGCCGGACTTCTTCACCCAGCAGGTGCTGGCCGGCCTGAAGGGGCACGAGGCCAAGCTCCCCACGGCGGAGGAAATGGGGCCGGAGGACTTGAGGCAACTGGGGCAGCTCCTCGACCTGTTTACGCGGGCCTGCTTCGGAGAACCCGTGATCGTGGACAAGCCCGAAGCCGAGATGGGCGAGCACGAGATCGGGATCCAGCACGTGGAGATCATGGACAAGCTCTACGTGTACCAGTGGGCCATGGGCGGCGAGGAGAGCCGCGCCGCCCAGTCCTTTCTTGA
>JARKNX010000014.1 GCA_029976025.1 Aggregatilineales bacterium
GCCTGCGCGGCGAAGTCGGCGTGGAGAGCACGCCCGGCCAGGGCAGCCTGTTCTTCTTCACGCTGCCCGCCGTAACCGGCCAGCCGGAGGATGTCTGGCCCATCCCCACCCACCAGCCGTCCGCCTGAGCCTGCCTCCCCGCCATTCCCGCTTCCCGCGCGCGGCCCCCAATTCTTAGGGGGCTGCCGTGCCGGGGCGTTTTTTTCCACAACGTGTCCCCCGTGCCGCGCGTATACAGTCTCAGGCAGCGAGGGAGACCCCCTTCACCTGAATCTCGTTTCACTTTCCGCGCCAGCCCACTTTCATCCCAATCCGCGCGTCTCTGGTTTTCCATGTTTCAGGGGGGATTGACGCATGGATCAGTCTGATCTCAAAACTGTGCCCGGCGACCGCACCGCACAGCGCCGGACGATCCGCACTGTCGCCGCCGGACTGGCGGCGCTCACGGCGTTCGTTTACCTGCTGATTGGGCTGCAAGTCCTGATCGTGCTGGACACGCCTTCCGACCAGATTTTCGGGTTCTTCGCGTGCGCGGGGTATGCCCTGGGGGCCTTTCTGCTGCTGCGCTATGACCGGCGTTCCGTGATCTGGCTTGGGGCGCTGTTCCAGATTTTCGTGATCTACCAGTATTTCAACCTGGCCGCGCGGCGCGCCCCGGCCTTCGAGTTGTGGGGGCTGCTGCTGCGCATCCCGCAGGCGATGATCCTCGTCGCCCTGGTCTACCTGGAAGCTCGCCTGCCCCAGGTGCGGCCCGTTGAGCTGTCGTGAAGATCGTTTTTTCTATCGTGAGTGGTCAAAATGAGGGGGATGATATGAGTACGGAACAGATGGCCGATATTGTGACATCCGGGCAGAAGTTGGGCGAGGTGCTGATCGGCAGCGCGCTGCTGCTGCTCACTGGCTTCTTCGTGCTGCATCAGACGCGGCAGACCGGCTTCTTCAACCAGAACTTCGGGACGCTGGAGGCGATTCTGCTCTACGGGCCGCTTCTGCTGGCGATCCTGGATTGCGCCGTGCAGGTGATCGGCAGCCGCCACAACCCGGCCCGCCCGTTCGAGGCGGCCAGCGGCCTGCTGCTGGGAATCGCCGCGGTCTGGTTCCTGATCCACTTCCCGTTCGAGTTTTCTCACCTGGGGGATGTTCTGCCGGAAGGGCTGCGCTTCCT
>JARKNX010000019.1 GCA_029976025.1 Aggregatilineales bacterium
GCCAGGGCGAGCTGGATGCCGTCTTCCAGTTCCTGCTGGGTCAGGGTGGGGTTGAGCAGCGAATGGTCGATCATTTTCGCCACGTCTGGGTAGGTGAAGTTCATCGGGATTTCCTCCAGGGGTAAGCCGCTGCGCGCGGGCAGGCTGGCTGTGACATCCCGGCCGGGGCGCCAGGGCGGGTGTGTGGGCCGGATTGCGTCCGATTGTACCAGCAAGCGGGCGCGTGGGGCGACTGGCCCCTAAGGCTGATCCTCAGGGCAGTCGCATCAGTGAGAAAGCGGCTCGCCGTGGAGAACACGGAGGGGCAAACAAATCCACCCGCTTCTGATTTGCGGCTGCGTCAGTGTGGGTTTTCCATTTTTGTTTTTCTCCGTGTTTTTCCTTGGCGTTCCTGTCGCTTTGGTGGTTCGCTTGCTCTTGATACGATTGCCCTGAGGCCGATCCGGGATGAATTTCCCCTGACAACATATCTCCGCATATAATGAGGTCAGAATTCTTAGTATCTGGCTGTCTGGTTGCATCCACCTCTCCTCCGCGCTCGCTCACGCCACCCGGCCGGGGCCGTCTCGTCCGTTATGTGACTCCGGGAGCCGCGATCCAGTGTGGCTCGATGCCTCCTCAAACCCGATGTCTTGTATGGAGGACGGGCATGGCTTCTTCTCTGCGCATTCAAACGCTGGGCAGTCTGCTGATTACCCTCGACGCGCAGCCGGTCGAGGGCTTCGATTCGCGCAAGGCCGTCGCGCTCCTGGTCTACCTGGCCTGCACGGGCCACGCCCACCCGCGCGAGCCGTTGGCCGAGATGCTGTGGGAGGAGCGCGCCCAGGCCCAGGCTCTCGCCAACCTGCGCGTGGCCCTGACCAGCTTGCGCCAGCAGGTTGGGGAGTTCGTGGAGATCAGCCGCGAGAGCGTGGCGATGGCCTCAGACACGGGTTGGTGGCTGGACGTGGCCGAGTTCGAGCGGCGGCTGGACGCGGGCAGCGCGGACGACCTGGCCGCCGCGCTCGACCTCTACCAGGGCGATTTTCTGGCGGGCTTCTACGTGGACAGCCGGGCCTTCGAGGACTGGATGCTGCTGGAGCGCGAGCGGCTGCGCCTGAGCGCGCTGGAAGCCCACGACCGGTTGATCGGCCACGCTCTGGAGGGCGGCGACACGTCGGCCGGGATCGCGCGCGCCAGCCAGCTCCTCCAGATGGACCCCCTGCGCGAGAAAACCTACCGCCAGTTGATGCAACTCCTGGCCCTTTCCGGCCAGCGCGAAGCCGCCCTGGCCCAGTATGAAACCTGCCGCCGCCTGCTGGCCGAGGAACTGGGCGTGGAGCCGACCCCGGAAACGGTCAGCCTCTACCAGCAGTTGCGCAGCGGGGAGGCGATCACCGTCGCGCCGCAGCCAGGGGTGCGCGCCGCCGTGGCGGCGGTGGGAGCCAACCCCTACAAAGGGCTGCGCGCCTTTCAGGAGAGCGACGCGCCCGACTTCTTCGGGCGGGAGACCCTGACCGCACGCCTG
>JARKNX010000058.1 GCA_029976025.1 Aggregatilineales bacterium
TGCCGGAAGGACGCTTGTCTCTTCCGCGAAGGCTTCTAAACCGGCGGCGGCGATCCTCTCCAGCACGGCGGCGAACTCCCCCATGTCCTGGTAGCGATCCTTGGGGTCCTTGGCAAGCGCTTTGAGCAGCACCCGCTCCACCCCTTCAGGAAGCGCCGGGTTCAGCGAGCGCGGCAGGGGCAGGGGATCGTGGATTTGCTTGAGGAGCACCGCCAGCGGCGTATCCGCCTGGAAGGGCTTTTGCCCGGTGACCAGCTCGTAGAAGACCAGGCCAAGCGAATAAAGATCAGCCCGGCCGTCTACCTTTTTTCCCATGCCCTGTTCGGGCGCCATATACTCCGGCGTGCCGATCCCCACGCCTGTGCCCGTCAGGTCGGCGCCTTCGTCGCTCCCCAGCAATTTTGCGATGCCAAAATCGCTCAGCATAGGGTGGTCGTCCTCGCCGAGCAGGATGTTGGCCGGCTTCACATCCCGGTGTACGACCTGCCGCTGGTGGGCGTACGCCAGCGCTCTGGCAACCGGGGCCAGCAGGCGGGCGGCCTGCGCCGGGGGCAGCGCGCCCTGAAAACGCCCCTTGAGCGTGCCGGCGGGGATGAACTCCATCACCAGGTAGGGCGCGCCTTCGTGGTCGCCGTAATCGAGCACCTTGACGATATGGGGATGAGAAAGCTGCGCCAGAGCGCGCGCCTCGCGCTCGAAGCGTTTGAGAAACTGCGGGTCTTTGATCTGATCCCCGCGAATGACCTTGACCGCGACGGAGCGCTCCAGGCGGGGGTCATACGCCTTATAGACGGTGGCCATGCCGCCTTCGCCAAGCTGCTGCATCACCTGGTAACGACCGATGGTCTGACCGGCCTGAATCCCCATAGAACACCTCCCCTCCCCGCCCGGAAGAACGCCTGCAACCGTTTATCAACCTGTGAGATGTGATTATTATAGAGGGAATTTTCAAAACCTTGCACGAACGTAATACCCGAATTTATGTGAGTTCGGGATAAGCCAGGGATAAATCCCCCGCTCAGCGCATGAAAGCCGGCAGAGC
>JARKNX010000060.1 GCA_029976025.1 Aggregatilineales bacterium
CCTGCTGTCCAGCAGGGTCAGGAAGTCCACCTTGTTCACGCGGTACCCGATAACCGCCGATTCCAGCGACTGCCGCGCCTGGGGAATGATCCCGGTCCTGTAGAGGTCCGCCAGTTTCCGCCGCCGGTCCATCTGGGCCAGAAGGTCGGATATCCCCGCCTGAATGGTGTTTTTCAGGCTGCTCAGCTCCTCCGCGGCCATCCTGGCCTCGGCATTGGATTCCGCTATTGCGGCCTGCCTCCGCGATCTCTGCACGGGGAGGTTGAAGGTAACGCCAAGCGAATACATGTCTGCCCCGTCACTGCCCATGGCCGGGTCCCGCTGCATGTATTCGAACGCCACATTGAAGTCGGGGAGATACTCCTTTTTCGCCAGCCTCAACCCGGCGTCCGCTTTTTCCACCAGGGCACGGCTGCTTTTCAGCAGCGGGCGGTTTTCGTCGGCAAGGGCGGCAAGCTGCCCCGCGGTCATCGAGAGGGGCTCTATCTCGACATCGGCAATCCGGCCCACCGGCGTGCCTGCCGGCCGGTTCAGGAGGGCATTGAGGCTCGCCTCCAGGGAGGTGCGCTGCTGCTCCGACGTAATGCGCATGTCCAGCATTTTTGAACGCTCCACCTGGGCCTTGAAGATATCCTGCTGCACCCCCTGTCCCACGGCGTACCTGGTCTGGGCAAGGGTGATGAAGTCATCGAATATCCTGATGTTCCGGTCCACAAAGGCCAGCGACCGGTCGACGTAGTAGATCTGGTAGTAGGTCTCCTTGACCATGCGCGCCAGTTCCAGCCTGCGCTCTTCCAGCGTCCATCGGTAGGATTCCGCTTCCTTTACCGCCACCTCCCCCTTCAGCGCCCTCTTGCCCCAGAACGGCAGCTGCTGGCTCACACCGATCACCCTCTGGGTCATGGAGTCCTTGCGGAAATTAAGCGGCGATCCGACAAGACCGTTCTGGATCTTCAGCATCAGCATCGGATCTTCCAGGGAGCGGGCCTGGTCGATTCTGCTCCTGAACACCTCCCAGCGTG
>JARKNX010000061.1 GCA_029976025.1 Aggregatilineales bacterium
CTGGAGAGCGCGATCAACATCGTGTGGAACGAGATGAAGTATAAGGCGGAGCTGACGAAGGAGCTGGGCGAGTTGCCGCCGACCAGGTGCAACATCGGCCAGATAAACCAGGTATTCATGAATATTCTGATGAACGCGGTCCAGGCGATCGACAAGTGGGGCAAGATCGCCGTGAAGACGTGGGCCGAGGGCGGATATATTTTCGTGAGCATCGCCGATACCGGCTGCGGCATCCCCCCGCAGGCGCTGAACAACATTTTCGAGCCGTTCTTCACTACCAAAGAGGTGGGCAAGGGAACCGGCCTCGGCCTTAGCGTTGCCTACGACATAGTCAAACGGCACGGCGGGGAGATCAGCGTGATCAGCGAGCCGGGCAAGGGAGCGACGTTCACGATCATTATCCCGGTCACGGCAGGGTGACGGGGCGCAGAGGATTGCGGCAGCCGTTGCGACGAACGGATTCCTTAAATAAGCCCCGGGACGTCGGTTATATCGCCATTCCGCCTGGGCTAATAGCATGGGGAAGAACTTTACATACAGAAGGTGTAGGATGAAACTGCCTGTTCTCCGCCCTTGGCGGACTATACTGCCGGCGTCAATGCTGGCGGCTGTCATGGCACTGGTGGCCCGCCACCAGTACCCCCTGCCGGCCGATACAGGTCTGTTGCTGTGGCTTTCGCGCCTGGACCCGCTTTTGCTGGCAAGCCATCTGCGCTGGGAAGGGTCGTTCCCGGCATGGGGATGGCTGCCGCTGGCGACAATGTTGCTGACCCTGGTGGCCGGGAGGGTATTCTGCGGCTGGCTCTGTCCGCTGGGCGGCTTCCTTAACCTGCTGCACCTGATGCCGCGTCCCTTTAGGCGGTCGGCTTGGGTCGGCCGTCTGTACCCATACCGCCATTACTGGCTGCTGGCACTGCTGGCGCTGATGCTGCTGGGCAGCGGCTGGACGCTCTATCTGACCCCGTTCCATCTGCTCACGTCCGAGCTGTCGCGGCTGTGGCGGGGCGAGGCGCCATTGGCGGCGGCGGTCCTGATCGCGTCCGGAATGATGATATTCCCCCGCGTCTGGTGCGTGTACCTGTGCCCGACAGGTCTGACACTGTCACTGCTGGCGCGCTGGCGGTTGTGGGCGGTAGGGGCTCCGGCCGAATGCCGGCGCTGCGGGCTGTGCGTGCGCGTTTGTCCGACCGGAGCGGCCGCGGCCGGCCCGGAGCGGGCCGGGGCCGATTGTCTGGTGTGCGGTCGCTGCGCCGAGGTGTGCCCGAGCGGCGATTTCGCGCTGGCCGGCAGGAGCGATAGTCCCTCCACGGACGCAGCCGGCGGGACGTATACGCGGCGGGAGGTCATCCGCGCCGGGGTGGCGCTTTCCGTTGCCGTTGC
>JARKNX010000065.1 GCA_029976025.1 Aggregatilineales bacterium
GTATGGGTTCTCGCAATCACAGAAACACTCCTCAAAACAGTCGCCGCCCGGAGGGGCGGATAGTCGCGTTGAATGAAGAGAGGCCGGTCACGACCCCCATTCATATTTTTCTTGTACAGCCTGTCCGGGGGACGTTAGCCGACCGACCCTTCCATCTGAAGGCGGATCAACCGGTTCATCTCCACGGCATACTCCATCGGCAGCTCCTTAACGAACGGCTCGATGAAGCCGGCCACCACCATAGCATTAGCCTCATCTTCAGTCAGGCCGCGGCTCATCAGGTAAAAGAGCTGCTCTTCGCTGACCTTCGTCACCGAGGCTTCATGCCCCACCTGTACTTGCTGCTCCTCGATCTCAATGTAGGGATACGTGTCGGACTGGCTGCGTCCATCGAGCAGCAGGGCATCACACACAACATTGCTGCGGGAATTTTCCGCATCCTTGTGGACCTTGAGCAGGCCGCGATAGCTGCTCCGCCCACCATCCTTGCAGATGCTCTTGCTGATAATCTGGCTGCTGGTGCGCGGTGCGGCGTGAATCACTTTACCGCCCGCATCCTGATGCTGGCCTGCCCCGGCGAAAGCGATTGAGAGCACTTCGCCATGCGCCCCCGGCTCCAGCAGATAGGTGGAGGGATACTTCATCGTGACCTTGCTGCCCAGGTTGGCATCCACCCACTCCATCGTGGCGTCGCCGTAGACCAGCGCGCGCTGGGTGACCAGGTTGTACACATTGCCGGACCAGTTCTGGATCGTCGTATAGCGACAGCGAGCGCCGCGCTTCACAATGATCTCAATCACGCCGGTGTGCAGGCTGTCACGGCTGTAGGTCGGCGCCGTACAGCCTTCGACGTAGTGCATGAAAGCGCCCTCATCAACAATAATCATGGTGCGCTCGAACTGCCCCATGGACTCAGCGTTGATGCGGAAATATGCCTGCAGCGGCATCGTCACCTTCACGCCGGGCGGGACATACACGAACGACCCGCCTGACCAGACTGCCGAGTTGAGCGCCGCGTACTTGTTATCTCCCATGGGCACGACGGTGCCGAAATACTGTCGGAACAGGTCCGGATGCTGCTTCAGGCCGTCATCAATCGAGAGGAAGATCACGCCTTCTTTGGCCAGGTCCTCCCGGATATTGTGGTAGACCATCTCCGATTCGTACTGGGCGCCCAGGCCGGCCAGGAACTTGCGCTCCGCCTCCGGCACGCCCAGGCGGTCGAAGGTGTTCTTGATGTTGTCCGGCACATCTTCCCAGCTACGCTCTTCTCGATCGTGGGGCTTGATGTAGTAATGGATTTCGTCGTAGTCGATCTCAGAAAGATCAGCCCCCCAGGTCGGCACCGGCTTGCTGTTGTACACATCCAGCGCCTTCAGGCGATATTCGGTCATCCACTCCGGTTCGCCCTTGATGCGAGAGATCTCCTTAACAACTTCGGCGTTGAGTCCCTTGCCGCTCTTGAAGGCGTACTGCTCAGGATCGCTGAAGCCATACTTCTCAGTGTATTCGGAATTGAGATGGCGGAGCTCACGCTCTTCCTGCGAAAGGCGATCCGTAACCATGCGCCTATTCCTCCGTGGGAACGAGGCCGTATCTTTCGAAGAAAGGCTTGTAGCCAGTCGCCTCGAGCTGATCAGCCAGCTCTGGCCCGGCGCTCTCCACGATACGGCCATCCATCATGATATGGATATGCTGCGGCTGAATGTAGTCAAGGATGCGTTTGTAGTGTGTGATCACCAGCACACCCAACTCCGGCCCCACCAGGCGATTCACGCCGCTGGCTACGATGCGCAGGGCGTCAATATCCAGGCCCGAATCCGTCTCATCCATAACCGTAATCTTGGGCTGAAGAACCGCCATCTGGAGGATCTCGGCCCGTTTCTTTTCACCGCCGCTGAAGCCGTCATTCAGATAGCGCCCGGCGAACTCGTTGTTCATCTCGAGATACGCCATCTTCTCAGTTAGCAGGCGGCGAAACTCCGGGATGGAAATCCCTTTGTCGTCGGGATTCTGATCACGCCGGCGGGCGTTGATCGCCGAGCGCAGGAAGTTGGCAACAGTCACGCCGGGGATAGCCACCGGATACTGAAAAGCCAGGAAAAGGCCCAGACGGCTGCGCTCGTCCGGCCCCAGATCCAGAATGTCCACCCCATCGAAGATGATCTGGCCCGCATCGATCGTATAAGCCGGGTTGCCCATGATGACATTAGCAAGCGTGCTCTTGCCGGAGCCATTCGGCCCCATCAGGGCGTGAATCTCCCCCTGCTTCACCACCAGGTTCACCCCCTTCAGAATCGGGGTGTCTTCGATGCTTGCGTGCAGATTGCGAATTTCCAGTGCAGCGACCATACAGGCGGCGTCCTCCCTGTACATAATCTATCTGATAAATCGAGTTGCATTGTACCATGCCGGCAGTATCATGTCAATAAAAAAGATAAAAATCTTTTTTATTGACTCTGGCTGCCTTCTGCGTTATCCTTGAAGTCGTTTACCGGAACATACTCAATGGGCGCGGCAGCATCATAGATATCTTTAAATGCCCCCCTCCGCGCACTGCGCGCCTGCCGCCCGGGGGTAGATTATATACTTTCAGCACCAATTCAGAGCCAGTTTCCACCATTCGGAAACAGATAGGAAGCGTGCCATGTCCCAGAACAATATCCCTTTTGTAAGCAAAGAAGAAGTCTTGCGTGAAGCGCTGCGGTCCGTCATTGACCCTGAACTCGGTCTGAACGTGATCGAGCTGGGCCTGGTCCGCCAGATTGACATCCAGGAAGATAAGGCGCACCTGGTCATGATTCTTACAACGCCGTTCTGCCCCTATGCTCCCCATCTGCTGGAAATGACGCGATCCACCGCGCAGAAAACGCTGGGCATCCCGACCACTATCGAAATGGGGCGGGAGATGTGGGACCCCAGCTTCATGGAAGACGGCGCAATCTCCGAATGGGGCCTGTTCGGATAACGGCTGTTCGCCAGAAGTGCGCAAAAACGCGGGTACTCCTGCCCGGCAGGGATACCCGCGTTCAGCGTCGAGACAGATCGACCCGCAGCTCTACCGTTCCGGTGGGCGGTTGAGCATAATGAACCGCTGCGGATCCACGTAGTTCGCCAGCAGGTCGTCCAGGTCCAGCTTCGGCCAGTGGAAGGGCTGTGTCTGGAGCACGCTGGTCGGGCTGATATCGAAGTGGAGGTGGTACGGGAAGGCGCCGTAGGCATCCCCCACACTGGAGATCCGCTGGCCGCGAGTCACCCGCTGCCCCACCTGCACTCGCATATCCTCCACATGAGCGTATCGTCCGTAAACAACCTGTCCGGTTGTAACCAGCGGATCGTGACGGATGATGATCACGTTCCCCCACCCGGGCAGCCGCGCCGCGTGCGTCACGACGCCGCTGGCCGCGGCGTAAACCGGGCTGTGCGCATCGGCATCCCAGTACGGTGTATTGAGATTGAGATCGGCACCGGTATGGTATGCCTCATAGGGAGTGCCAATCCGGTAGCGAACGGGGAATCCGGTCGCGTCAAACCATCCTCCTGGCCAGACCTGGCCGCTGGCGCGCTCTTCCGGCGTGCCAATCGGGGCGTCGAATCCGTCAGCCAGGAAAGGCACAGATGGCGTAACGCCCACGATCTGCCGCCAGCGTAGCGCGTCAAAAGCAATTTCACGCGCATTTTCGCCGGTCAGATCGTTCAGGAACACAACCGCAGCGGTCGGATTGCTGGCGTCAAAGTTGTAGACGCCGAGTTGAGTCCAAACTCCGCTCAGGTGCTCCTGGGGCACAACGCTGAGAGTCTCTGTGCCGCGCCCTATCACACCGTGAATCTTGAAGCGCGCGTTGACTGTCGTGGCATGTTTCGCCGGAACAAACGCGGAAAGTTCATACCAGCCGCTGATGGTGAGCTGCGGATCCCACCGCGCCCAGACCTGGCTCCGGCTGGACTGTGTGGTCTTGTAGTAAGTTGTCCACCCCTTCGGATTCCGCTCAGACGAAAACACCTGCTGGGGTGGCTGGCCGGTGTGTGTGCCGAATGCAAAGCGAGGGCTATCCGGCGTCACCACGATTGACTGGCCGAATCGTCCCTGCGGCGCAGGCTGCGTCGTAGCCAGCGTATTGATGACCGGCCACACGTTGGCCGCAATCACTCCCAGCCGCCACCAGCTCAGGCCCGGCGATCCCTGCGTTTGAACGGCGCGCGCCCGCGCGGCTTCCATATCAACAGGCTCAGCGTTTGTCTGCAGCGCGACAAACATCGGGCGACCAAAATTCCGCCATGTATTGAAGGCTTCATCCACCACCTCGCCTGGCGGGCGCTGGAACGAAGCCCAGTAGGCCATGAGATGAACGCTGTTAATGAACGGGAACCACTCGTCAGGGAAGATGGAGTTGTAGTGCCGTGGGCGCGGATCAACCGCCATAGCGATATGAAAATCGCCCGGCAGCTCCCGGCGAATGCGGGTCATGAAGGGGCGAATGGCATCCCTGCCGCCTTCCCAGAATCCCGCATAAGGCTCGATATCCAGGATCATAGAGCGGACGCCGGGTATCTGGCAGGTCTGAATAATGATATCAGCCTCGGCTTCAACGTCTCTCCCTTTGGGTACGCACCAGGCGTGGAATTCCAGATTGTTCGCTTCCAGTGCCTGTACCCAGCGCTTGACACTGTCCCGCCCGTCGATCGCCAGCGCGCGGTCAGTGTCGTAGACCCCCTGCCACTGGCTGCCATCGCTGGTCTTCACCCAGATCTGTTTGACGTTGGGCGCCTGCGCCTTCAGTGTATTGCAAAGCCCCTGGATCGAGTCCTCGACAACAGAATTGCCCTTCCAGTGCCAGACTGCGATCTTGCCATCATACGGTGTCGCCATCAGTTCACTCCCTCACAGTGTTAACTGGCTGAGTCTGCAGCGCCATACGGATACTAACCTCTGCGTAAGTGCGCCGGCGGCCGGTAGCGCTGTAAAAAGTCGCGCGGATCCACGTAGTGCGTTATCACAGCGTAATAGTCCAGCCGCGGCCAATGCCCCGGAGACTGTTCCAGCACGCCGCTGGTGCAAATATCGAAATGCAAATGGTAGGGGGCATCGGGCGCTTCTGGCTTGCCGATGACGGCAATCTGCTGGCCCCGGGCCACCTGATCACCCGCCCTAACCTGAACCCGATCCACATGAGCGTACCGCGCCCACACTGCATTGCCCTCCGACTCGGTGGGATCATGGCGGATCACCACCACCTGCCCCCACCCTTCCAGCCGCCCGGCAAATGTCACTGTGCCGCTGGCTATCGACCAGACCGGCGCGCCCCGGTCCGCGTCCCAGCGCGGCGTATTCAGGTTAAGATCAGCCCCTGTATGGTAGGCCTGTGATTGCTCACTATCGCGATAGCGAGTCCCGAATCCCAGGGCATCCACCCACGCGCCCGGCCAGATACGATCCAGCGCCCGCTCCTGGCCTGTCCCCACCGGCGCATCATAACCATCCGCCAGAGATGCCGGCTGGTCAGCCTCCAGGTAGCGCCAGCGTATCGGCGAAAAAGCAATCTCGCGGCCAGACTCGCCGGTCAGATTCGTCAGGTTAACCGCGCCTGCGTCCGGGCGAGAACTATCCAGATCGAAAATACCCAGGGGCACGAACTTATCGTAATAGCGGCTCTGGTCCAGCTCCACCATCACAGTGCTATCCTGGCCTGTCACGCCGCGAATATGGTACCGCCCGCGCCGGGTGGTAGCGTGCGTCCCCGGGACCCAGACGGCAATCTCATACTTGCCGGGATGAACAATGCCCGGCGTCCACTGTGCCCACAGCGTGCTGTGCGTCGGGTGGGTCACGGCGTACTTAACTGGCCCGTGCCGGCCTGCCATGGTGCTGAAGCGAATCGTGCTGAAGCGCCCGTAAATGCCATCCAGATAACGGCCGTCGCCAGGGGGGATGATCTCCTCCAGGTCTGCGAATGGATCCGCCGCTTCCGGCGGCTGGACATCGTCCGGAGCCGCGTCACCGGCTGGCGGCCAGGGATAGGTGGCAACCGCATCCCACAGTTGGGTGCCCGTATGATACGGATTTCGGACATCGTTACGGGCGTGCTGCCAGCTCCAGAAGTTCACAGCGGGCAGATTCAACGCCCGGACCTGGTTCAGAAACATCTGGATCTGCTGGGGAGTAGCTGACCACTTATTCGCGCCGTATTGTTCGCCAAAGGCCGCCCCTGTTGGCACATAAGGCTTGTCGGGGTAGCGTCGCCGATACTGTTCGTAATTCCCACGGAGAGCCGCAGCCGGATCGCCGCCATCGAGCGCAATCCAGTACACCTGTGGCATCAGGATATCAGCCGGGCCGGCGAACTCATCCACCGGGAAGCGGCGAGAGTGAGGCAAAGCCGGTTGATCCTGTGAGTCGGGGTCGTGAAACAGGCTGAAAGCGATCGGGCGCTGGCTGCCCAGGTCCTGACGCAGAGTAGACATAAACCGGGCAGCCCGATCGTGCTGGCCCACATACTGGCTTTGCGGGCTGACCACGATGCCATCGAGGTTCCATTTGAGTACCCGGCTGGCCGCGCGGTGCGCTTCCATGGCCGGGTCTGCTCCCTGCGTGTGCGTCAAAGCCCAGACCGCAAGACCGGCCTTCTGAAAAGCGCGAATAACAGAATCGGTCATCTGTTCAAGGCGGCCGCCGGTATCCTGCGCCGGGAGGGGGAAATCAAACGTGCCATCCGTGAGCTTCAGAATTACGTGGCTGATCTGGGCAGCGCGTGCCAGGGCGACTAACCGCGCCGGATCGCCCGCATCACACTTCTGTACTTCCCAGATGAACATCCCTTTGCCCTGAAGCACAGCCCTGCTCCTTCAGCGTGGTCCAACCTCCACAGTTGCCGTTGGCTGGCAATCTATCCGCCATTGTACGGTCAAAGCAGCCAGATGCGCAAAGCGGCTGACGGCGGCGCTATACGTTCGCCTGGCTCCCGTATTCCCCGCGGGCGCGCTTTATCTCAGCCGGACGCAACATGCACCCTGCCATCACCGGGGACCACCCGGCCCATGCGCTGGGGCACATCCCCGCCAGCGGCCAGCTCCTTCAGAAGCCGATCGGCATCCTCCGGAGCAACTGATATCAACAGGCCGCCGGAAGTCTCCGGATCAAAGAGGAGACCGCGCGCTTCTTCCGAAATGCCATCGTCAAAGGTCACCCACTGCTCGAAATACAGGCGGTTGTCCGCCATACCGCCGGGGAAAATCCAGGAGGCGGCATAATGTTCCGCCCCGGGCAGCCAGGCCAGGCGGTGCAGATCAATAACCAGATCAACCCCACTCAGCCGGGCCATCTCCTGACTGTGGCCAAGCAGGCTGAAGCCGGTGATATCGGTGACGGCGCGCGCGCCGGCGCGGCCGGCGGCTTCCGCCGCTGACTGGTTAAGACGGCACATGCTGGCAACCGCCGCGGCGACATGAGCCGGGTCCGCCTTACCCTGCTTGAGCGCCGTCGTGATCACACCGGTGCCCAGGGCTTTACTGAGAATCAGGACATCCCCCGGCCTGGCTCCGGCTTTGGTGCGGATATTTCCCGGCTCGACCATGCCGACGACCGCCAGACCGTACTTCGGCTCATCATCCCTGACGGTATGCCCCCCGGCCACGACGGCCCCGGCCTCACGCACTTTCTCCGCCCCTCCGCGCAAAATCTCCGTCAGGATTGCGCCATCCAGCTTCGAGGGGAACGCCGCCAGGTTCAGGGCAAGCAGCACCCGGCCGCCCATGGCGAACACATCGCTCATGGCGTTAGCTGCTGCGACCGCGCCGAAGTCATACGGGTCATCCACAACCGGCGGGAAGAAATCCGCCGTGAAGATCAATGCCCGCTGCTCGTCCAGGCGGTAAACCGCCGCATCGTCAGGCTCAGCCAGGCCGACTAAAAGATCGGGATAGTCCGCCGGCTGAAACAGGCTTTGTACAGGGCGCAGAACCTGCGCCAGCTCGTCCGCGCCGAGCTTGGAAGCTCAGCCGGCGCACGAAGCAAGCGCTGTCAGCCTGATCTCATGGCTGTTCAACGTAGTCATAGGGACACCGGGCTACTCTCAATGCTCACAACAGGCTATCAGTGGGATGAGTATAAAGCACGCGCCCCCCTCCCGGCAACGATTCCATAACTGTCGGAGGCATACAGGGTTTGCAAAGCTCCCTGTGCCCTGACCATATAGCATCCGGCGGGCATCCGTTTTGCGGCCCGATACGGCGCGGGCTATAATCCAGCTTATGGGAAACAGAAAGCGGATTATGAACTTTGAGGAACAGCTTGAGCGCCTGATTGAGGGGAGTTTTGCACGCCTGTTTCGGGGGCCGCTCCAGCCGCGTGAGGTCGCTATCAAGCTGCTCCGGGCTATCGAGGATAATGCGCTTCCCGGGCCAGGAGGGCGCGAGGCCGCTCCCACGCAGTACCAGATTCACCTGCATCCAGTGGATAAGGTGGATTTGCTGGCCAGGACACCTGACCTGAATCGCCAGCTTTCCGGGCAGGTCGTTGGCTACTGCCTGGAAACCGGGCTTAACCTGCTCAGCACGCCGGAGATTCTGCTTATCGCGGATCCATCCACGCCGCCGCATTCTCTGCACATTGTGGCCCGGCACGTCATCCACGAGCATGAGACGACCCAGATCATGGAGCCGATCAATATGCCCCCGGCTCCACCGAAGAACGCCCATCTGGTGATCGACGGCAAGCGTACTGTCCCGCTGACCGGCACGCTTTTCAACATCGGGCGTCACCCGAATAATGATCTGGTCCTCAGCGATCTGTATATCTCGCGCCACCATGCCCAGATCAGACTTCAGCAGGGCCAGTATGTCATATACGATCGAGAAAGCCGGAGCGGGATCTTCGTCAACGGGCAACGCACAACCGAGCATCCTCTGACCCCCGGCGACACCATCCGCATCGGCGGCGTCAATCTGGTCTACAATGAACAGGAGCGCGCCGCTGATATCACCGATACACAGATTGATCTGGTTCCGCCAGAATATCCTGAGGGACTCCCATCGTGAATGAAGGCCTGATCCTGCTTGCCTTGCGGCTAGGGGCAGCCCTCCTGCTCATGATCTACACGGGGAGTATTCTGCTCCTCCTGTGGCGCGATTTCCGCGTCACCACGCGCGAGATCGAAAAGCAGCACATTCCGCGCGGTCATCTGCGCGTGCTGGCCTCCGACACGGATAGCGTACAACTGGATGCAGAATTCCCACTCCTGCCGCTGACCAGCCTGGGCCGGGCGCCCACCAATACTGTCCACCTGACCGATAGCTTCGCCAGCAACGAGCACGCCATTATTGCCTATCGCAGCGGCAACTGGTGGCTGGAAGACCGCAATAGCAGCAATGGGACCTATCTCAATGGCACGCGGATCAGCGAGCCGACGATCGTGAACGATAACGATCTGATAAACGTGGGCCGTATTACGCTGAAAGTGCAGTTCGAAAGCGCGCGTTAATCGCGTTCGCAGCGAGGAGGGCGTCACCATGGACCTGGGACTCAAGGGACTGCGCGTATTTGTTACTGCAGCCAGCCGCGGCCTGGGCGCAGCTACGGCCCGCCAGTTCAGCGCAGAAGGGGCGGACGTCGCAATCTGCGGCCGCAACCGGGAACGTATAGAAGCTGCCGCCCGCCAGATCGAAGCATCGGAAGGCGGCAAGGTCGTTCCGCTGGTTGGCGATGTGAGCGATGCCAGCACAGCCAGCGCGCTTGTCGCCAGGGCGGCGGAAGCCCTCAGCGGCCTGGATATTCTGGTGACTAACGCTGGCGGGCCGCCTTCAGGGACGATGGATGCGCTGCCGCTTGCGGCCTGGGAAAGCGCGGTGCAGCTCACCCTCCTGAGCACCGTGACGCTGATCCAGGCGGCTCTGCCGTACCTGCGCCAGTCGCGACACCCGGCCATCCTGACCGTGACTTCTTATTCCGTGAAGCAGCCGGTGCCTAACCTGATGCTCTCCAACAGCATCCGGGGCGCCGTGATCGGCCTCACAAAAACTCTGGCTAATGAAATCGGGCCGGAGGGCATCCGCGTAAACAGCATCCTGCCCGGCTGGACCCGCACCGAGCGCGTCATCGAGCTTATGCAGGCCCGCGCCGCGCAAAAGGGGACGAATATGGAAGCCGAGATCGCTGCACAGGTGACGGCAATCCCATTGAAGCGCATGGCCGAGGCACAGGAATTCGCCAATGTTGCCGTGTTCCTGTGTTCACCCGCCGCCTCCTATATCCATGGGGCGATGATCCCCGTGGATGGCGGGGCAATTCAGGCAACCCTGTAGATCAGAACTGCTACCAACCGGAACAAGGAGCGAACATTCATGGAATCAGTGCGCATCGGCGTCATCGGCGGGTCGGGACTCTACCGGATGGAAGAGTTCACGGACCGCGTTGAATACGATCTGGAAACGCCATTTGGCAAGCCCAGCGCTCCCATCGTGGCAGGCTCGCTGCGCGGCCAGCGCGTGGCTTTCGTGCCGCGCCACGGTATCGGACACCGCCTGACTCCATCGGAAGTCCCCTACCAGGCGAATATTTTTGCCCTCAAGATGCTGGGCGTGACTCACGTCATCAGCGTAAGCGCCTGCGGCTCGCTTCAGGAGGCGCTCGCGCCCGGTCACATGGTCATCCCCGATCAGTTATTCGATATGACGAAAGGACGCCGGAGGACCTTCTTCGGCGATGGACTGGTGGCCCACGTCTCAGTGGCGGAGCCATTTTCGCCCGCCCTCAGCGCTCTGCTGTACGAGGCGGTGCGGGCTGCCGGCGGCACAGCTCACAGGCGCGGCACATTCATCACCATCGAAGGGCCGCGCTTCAGCACCAAGGGTGAAAGTCTGGTATTCCGCCAGTGGGGGATGGACATCATCGGCATGACCACCAGCCCGGAAGCCTTCCTTGCCCGCGAGGCCGAAATGCATTACGCCGTCATCGGCCACGTCACCGACTACGACTCCTGGCATGAAAATGAGGAGCCTGTCACAGTTGAGATGGTCATCGCCACGATGCAGCACAGTCTGGCGATTGCCCAGCAATCGCTGGCGATCGCCGTCGAGCGGCTGGCGGCTGACTTCGCCGCCTATACGGAAGATATTATCGAGAACGCCCTGGCCACCGCTTTTATCACCGATCGCGCTGCGATTCCGCCGGAGGCCATCACCCGCCTGAAGCCGCTCATTGGCAAGTACTTCCCTTAGCCTGAACAGTCAGTCCGGTGGTGGGATGAACTTCAGCCAGGTCACACAGTATTGCACCCAGCGAGAGCGGTATCTGCTGACCGTCAGCGGTCTCTTTCTCCTGCTGACGGCGCTCACTCTCGGCATTGTCCAGAAAAGCCTGTGGCCGCCTCTGATCCTCCTGGCGATCTGGTCCGCCAGCGCGTTTGCCGGTCACAACCTGCTCAATCAAATCCTGCCACAACGGGACCCGCTGCTGTTCCCGATTGCCATGTTGCTGACCGGCTGGGGACTAGCGCTCATCCTCCGTCTGGCCCCTGTCTTCGCCTGGAGACAGGCGCTCTGGCTGGCAGTCAGCCTGGTAGCGATGCTCGCCATCAGCACGCTGCCGACTCATCTGCGCTGGCTGCGCCGTTATCGCTACACATGGTTGTTTGGCGGCCTGTGTCTGCTGCTGGTGACTATCATGCTCGGCGTGAACCCGTCCGGTTTCGGGCCGCGGCTATGGCTGGGGCTGGGCGGGTTATACTTCCAGCCATCAGAGCTGCTCAAGCTCATGCTGGTGATCTTTCTGGCCAGCTATCTGGCCGATTATCACGAGGATATCCACCTGGCGTGGAAGCGGCGGCGATGGATTCCATCGTTTCGGGCCATGGGGCCTCTGCTCCTCATGTGGGGCCTGTGCACAGTCATGACCATCTGGCAGCGCGATCTGGGCACAGCCGCCTTATTCTTCATCGTCTTTCTGACCATGTTGTATATCGCCAGCCAGCGCACTATCTATGTCGTGCTCGGCCTGGCGATGCTGTTGCTGGCCTCCGTAGCTGCCTATCATCTCTACGACGTGGTGGAACTGCGCATTGATGTCTGGCTGAATCCCTGGGCTGAGGCAGGCGGGCGCGGCTACCAGATCGTGCAAAGCCTCATCGCCTTCTCCGCTGGCGGGATGTTCGGCCAGGGCATCGGCATGGGCGCGCCGCAGGCCGTCCCGGTTGTGCAATCCGATTTCATCTTTGCCGCAGTCGGCGAGGAGTGGGGTCTGGTGGGCGCCGTGAATATGATTATCTGCCTCGCTGTGCTGACAATGCGCGGGATGCAGATCGCGTCCCTGTGGACAGCGTCGCCCTTCCGCATGCTGCTTGCCGCCGGCCTGAGCGTCTTGCTGGCTACACAGTCCCTCCTGATCCTGGGGGGCGTCCTCAAGCTGATTCCCCTGACCGGCGTAACGCTCCCTTTTGTGAGCTATGGAGGCAGCTCGCTCCTGATCAACTTCATCCTGATTGGGCTGTTTCTGGTTCTGTCCTCACCCTCAGCATCTCAGGAAGATGATCTGACATGAAGCAACTGCGCCGGGTTAGCGCCGGCATCCTCCTCGCCTATATGCTCGTCGCGCTGTCCACCGCTTACTGGAGCCTGCGCCGTGACGAGCTGCTGGCCCGGTCCGATAATCCGCGACAGGTTCAGGCCACAGCCGCGATACAGCGGGGCAATATCTACGATCGCCGGGGGTTCGTGCTGGCAACTACCTCGCCCGAATATGATGGAGAAGGGCAGCGCCGCCTCTACCCCCACCCGGAAGCGGAACCAGCGGTCGGCTACTACAGCATGCGTTACGGCACGGGCGGCGTCGAAGCATCGTATGACGCGCTCCTCAGCGGCAGGACGGATGCGCCGTCATTGCAGACTTTTGTGAGCGAGCTTCTTCATCTCTCCCCGCGGGGAGGAGATGTGCGCCTGACGCTTGATCTGCAAGTCCAGAAAGCGGCTCTGGAAGCGCTGGGCAGCTATCATGGAGCCGCTATTGTCATCACGACTTCTGACGGCGCGGTGCGCGCCATGGCCAGCACTCCCTCCTTCAATCCTAACGCCCTGGATCAGAACTGGCCTGTCCTGGTCCAGGAGTCAGACGCTCCGCTGCTCAATCGCGTGACGCAAGGCATCTATCAACCCGGCGGCACCCTTCAGACCAGTCATCTGGCGGCGGCCCTGACTCGCGGTCAGTCCACTAACGCCCCCGTCCCCGCCGCAGAACGCCCGGTGAACATCAACGGCATCCGGCTGTCGTGCGGCATGATCCCACCGCTGGGCGCCCTCACCCTGGAGCAGGCCTATCTTTATGCCTGTCCCGGCGCTTTTGCCTCCCTGCCTGACACGCCCGCCGGCGCGGTGGATGCCTCATTCTGGCGTTTTGGCCTGGTGACGCGGCCCGAAATTCTGGGGCTGGTCACCTCTATCGCTGCTTCGCCGCTGCCGCTGGCTTACGAACAGGAACCGACGCGCATCGCCGCGGGGATGGCCGGTCAGGGGTCGCTGACGGTCACCTCTTTGCAGATCCTCGATCTGGTGAGCGCTATTGCCAACAACGGCAATATCCCGCTGTACACACTGGTGGAGGCGACCCGCTCCCCCGGCTCGACGTTATGGACTCCGGTCAACAATAACGGTCTGTCACGGGCCGTCCTGACCAGGCAGAACGCCGAGCGAATGTGGGAGATCATGCGAACAGCGGCTCTGGAGGGGATAGCCGCCCCGGCCCAGGCGCAAACTGATTTTCCTCTCAGCGGCCATGCGGCGACGGCCTACTCCGGCCCGGACGCCAGACCTCTGCAATGGTTCGTCGGGCTTATCCCGCTGGAGAATGGCGGCGCGGTTGCCGCAGTGGTCGTGATAGAAAATGCCCCATCACCGGCTATCGCAGCGAGAATTGGAGGGCAGGTGCTGGATGCCGCGGCGCAGGCCTTCAATGTCGCCCCGACAGAAATGCCCTGACAACATATTGCCAGGGCATCGTTTTTGTTTCAACAGGTGTACCAGCCAGGACATCAACCGGCAGCGGCGACCATCTCCGGTCGGAGATCTCGCAGCCGGGCCAGAAGGTTCTGATCGCCACGAGCCTCCAGTTCCTGCATCAGGGAATCTATCAGCGGGAGCAGATCGGGGCCAAACTGGGCGGCTTCGGACCTGACCATAGCCCGCGCGGCATCGGTGGATTCTGCCTGCAGCAAATTGTTGATAAACGCGATTTGCGGCGGCATATTCTGCTGGGCGATCTGGGTCAGAATGGCCGTGATCTGCTTCAGCCGCGCTGACATCAACAGGTCTTTACGCTGCTCCGCAGCCTGGATGCTGGAGTCCAACACCATCACAAACGTATCATCTATCCGGGGCAGATTGCGCCGAACGCCTTCCTCCAGATCGTTGCTGGCCAGGATATCCTGCAGCACCTGAACCGCGGACTGGGCCATGGCCTGTTCCTGCTGTCGAATCAGGTCAACCAGAGTCAGCAGGCGATCCCGCAGCGCTTCCAGCCTGGCCATCTGCTCTCCGGAAGACTGCTGTATCCGGCGGGTCAGCGCCTCAAAGAAATGGTAATCAAACGCCGGGAACTGAAGCCCTACCAGCGCTTGCAGACGCCGTTCATCATCGGCGTAGCTAATCACGAGGTTCAGGAACGAATCCAGATCCGCCTGTTCGCCAAGCTCCTGAATCGCCTGCACTACATCCTTAATCGCCAGCTCCTGCGCTTCAGCTTCCTGTGCCGCTGACTGGCCAGCGGCAGACAGCTCAATCACACGGTCACGCACCCGGAGGACCCGTTCGGCAGCATCAGGGTGCCCCGACATCTGCGCATTCTCCGCCGCCAGAGTCATAATCTGGAGGAATTCCATATCAATCTCATCGTCATGCTGCCGGATCAGATCGGGCAGCTTCTGGTCGTCAGCCTGTAACAGAGTTTCTACCAGGCGCATTTTGGCCCGCTGGGCTTCCAGCATCTCCGGCGTAACCCCGTCTTCGCGTAAAATCGCCTCAATCATACTCTGCAGGCTGAGAACTGGTCGCGGCTGGAACATATAGCCGCGCCGCTTTTCTGCCGGGGTCGCATCCATGACTGCTTTGACCATCTGCCCGGTGAGGCGCTCCTGCTCCTGCTGGGGAAGCGCCAGCTCCACCGGGACATAGATCAGCAGAAGCTCCTTGGCCGGATCGTGATAAAGCATCGGCGCCACCAGCCCCAGCCGAAACTGACAATGTGGGCATACGGCCGTGTTAGTCTGGCCAGAAAGAAAGCGCGCTTTAGCCGACGGGTCGCGCCCGACATCAACAATCTGCTCGATCTGCGCGGTAAAAGGCTGGTGACAGTTAGGGCAGGTAATGGCATTGCCCCGACCAATATCCAGATTCATGATAAATGCTCCAATCTACAGGGAATATGCCCGCTGTCGTGGCAGGGTGAAATAGAACGTGGAACCTTTGCCGGGGGCACTGTGCACCCCGATCTGGCCGCCGTGCGCTTCGATCACGGCCCTGGACAGATACAGGCCTAATCCAGTCCCCTGCGTCTTGCGAGAGAGTGCATCTTCAATGCGGTAGAATCGCTCAAAAATCCGGCTCCACTCACTTTGAGGGATGCCTACCCCTTCATCCTGAATCGAGACACGCACTTCATCAGGGGTGAAAGCGCCCGTAATCAGAATCTGCCCCCCATTCGGCGAGTACTTGACCGCATTGCTGATCAGGTTGTCGATAACCTGTCGCAGCCGCGCGCTGTCTCCCGGCACTATCGGGAAGTCCGGAGGGAATTCTACCACGAATTTGTGTTTATCCGTCTGGGTCCGGAACCGCTCCACCGATGCCTGGACAGTCTTGAGCAGCGACATATCCTCATACTTGATGCGCATACTCTCGGCCTGCAGCTTGGAGGCGGCCAGCAGATTATCGATCAATTCTGTAAGGCGATCGGCTTCTTCTTCGATGACGGCCAGGCTCCGCTGCACCACCGTCGGGTCCCAGTTAGCGTCTTCGCGTCGCAGCGTGCCCGCATAGCCTTTGATCAGGGCGACTGGCGTCTTGAGTTCATGGGAGACCACCGAGATAAAGGTAGACTTCATCTTCTCCGCTTCGCGAAAGTGTGAGATATCGCGCACGCTGGCGATCACATTGAGCAGGCGATCTTCCGCGTCGAATAACGGCGCATAGGTGATCCCCACGCCAATCAGCGTGCCATCAGGGCGGATCAAGTCTCCTTCGACGTAGAGCGCATCGTTAGGGCTGCTGGCTGTCTTGTGTGAAGCCGGCCAGCCGGACTGCATAGCTTCCCCGAGATCAGTGCCCTGGGGACGCCCGGCCCAGGCGATAACGGCGCTGTAGGGCTGGCTAATGGCTTTCTCCGGCGTCCAGCCGCTGATACGGCTCATGGCCCGGTTGAAACTCAGAATCACGCGCCTGGCGTCCAGGATCATGACGCCATCGGCGCTGTGCTCCAGGATGCTTTGCAGCCGTTTGCGCTCCTGATCGACCTGATGATAGAGGCGGGCATTGTTGACGGCTATGGCAGCCTGGTCGGCGAAGCTCTGCAAAACGCGCATATCATCGCGGGTTGCCGCCCCCGTGAAAGTCCGGAAGACGTAGATGACGCCGACAGTCTCTTCGCCAAGATACATGGGGAGGGACACAGCCTGGCGCAGCGGTTGGCCGAGCGATCGGGCGATCCGCTGCAGCTTTTCATCAAAGTCGGGCCCGTACAGATCACCCGTCTCATCCGCCGATCCGGCCGACAGCAGAGGCTCAAACACCCCGACATGCTCCGGACCTGCCCCGATCAGGGCGCGGACGCGCATGGAAGCGCTGTGATCCTCCTTGAGAGCAATCAGGCCGACTTCCCCCGCCAGCATCGCCACCGAAGATCGCAGAATCAGCCGCAAGACCTCGCTCAAGTCCAGTTGGGCGGTCATTGCGCGGCTGATTTCCAGCAGGTAATCGCGCTGGCGAACTCGAAAGTCAGGTAATAGGACCATGCTGGTATTTTATCATGACGGCTGATGGGCGATAAGACGCCGGGCGGCTTTCTAGCGCACTTCTAATACTTCCCGTATCAGCAAACACATCCTGATCAAAAAAGGGCGCCGGACCTGCCCGACGCCCCTCTTTCCAAAGCTGACTGGCTACAAATGTTCGTCTTCCGCCCTGCTCAGCGCGCGGTCAAACATCGTCAACGCCTCGTCGGCTAGCTCGCGCGTCAGGTTCAGCGGCGGCATGAACCGCAGCGCGCTGACGCCGCAGCCAAGCAGGAGCAGCCCTTCGTCAAACCCGCGCAGGATAGTGGTATGCATCAGGTCTGGAGCATATTCGCGCGTCTGCGGCGATTTAACCAGCTCAATGCCAATCATCATCCCCTTGCCCCGGATATCGCCAATACTCGGGTGCCGCGGCGCGATCTCACGCAGCCCATCGATCAGGTATTCGCCAACTTCGACGGCATTCTGCATGTATCCTTCCTCAATCAGCTCAATAGTCGCCAGCGCGGCGGCGCAGGCAACCGGGTTGCCGCCGTAAGTGCTGCCCTGTGCGCCGCGCCCCCAGGTCATGACGCTCTTGCGGGCGATGACAGCCCCCAGCGGCATCCCGCTGGCGATACCTTTGGCGCTGCAGACGATGTCAGGCTCGACTCCCCAGTGTTCCGTAGCCCACCACTTGCCGGTCCGGCCTATGCCGCTCTGAATCTCATCCATGATCAGCAGGATGCCATGTTTATCACATAGAGCGCGCAGGCCGGGCAGGAAGCTGTCCGGGGGCACGATATAGCCTCCTTCCCCCTGAATAGGCTCCACCAGAACGGCGGCAACCTCTTCCGCCGGGACCATCGTGCGGAAGATCGTATCCTCCAGATAAGCCAGGACGCGTTCACCGGCATCTGCATACCCATCGCCGTTCAGGATGGGGCGGTACGGATCGGGATACGGGACATGAGTCACGCCAGGCATCATGGGGAAGTAATCGGCGCGCTGCTTGAATTTGCTGCTGGTGAAGGCCAGAGCGCCCATGGTACGACCGTGAAACCCGCCGATGAAGCCAATGAACTGGGCGCGCCCTGTATAATGGCGGGCCAGCTTCAGGGCCGCCTCAACGGCCTCAGTCCCCGAATTGCTGAAGTAGACACGCGCCGGTTCTTCAAACGGCGCGATCTCGTTCAGCTTCTCCGCCAGGACAACCCCCATAGGCTCGAAAAAGTCAGTGCCCGCCATGTGGAGGTAGCGGGCGGCCTGATCCTGGACGGCCTTCACCACCCGCGGATGGGCATGCCCGGTGGAGAGCACGGCGATTCCGCTCGTAAAGTCAATATAACGTCTGCCATCGACGTCCCAGACTTCAGCGCCCTTCCCGTGGTCAATAACGAAAGGATAGTCGCGCATGTAAGAAGGGGTGATGACGTTCTGATCGCGCTCAATGATCTGCTTCGCTTTGGGGCCAGCTTTCATCATGATTTCTGTCATACAACTTTCCTCCGGCTGTGGCTGCAGGCGCGAATCAATCTTCACGCCCGGGTTGCAGCTCCTGCAGGACCAGGGCTGCCGCTCCGATCAAACCAACATCATCGCCGAGCTTCGCTCGAACGATGTCCGAGGCTTCATAGTATTTCGATGCCAGGGCGCGCTCCCGTGATGCGATGCGCATTGGCTCGAATAACAACTCTCCCAGATTCGTGACCCCTCCCCCAATCACAAAGATAGTCGGGTTCAGGAGGTGCATCAGGCTGGTAATCGCGTAACCGATGATTCGCCCGGCGCGCGTCGCGGTCTCCAGCGCCAGCGCATCACCCGCCGCTGCTGCATCACCGACGATCCGGCCTGTGATAGCCTCCAGATTGCCATTCACCATCTCCGTAATCCGCGACTGCGCTCCGGATCGGATACGCCGAGCGGCATACCGCGCCAGAGCCGGCCCGGCCGCTTCCTCTTCCAGCGAAGACACACTGCCATCGTCAATTGTCACCAGCATGTGCCCGATCTCGCCAGCCAGCCCCATCGCGCCAGTGAATAGCTTGCCGTCGATGATGATGCCGCCGCCGATGCCGGTGCTGACGGTGATGTACACTGCATGTCTGTGCCCGACCGCCGCGCCGATGTAGACTTCCGCCAGGGCTGCTGCGTTAGCATCATTCGCCAGAAAGGTCGGGATGTGGGGAAAGCGCTGATTGACAATCGCGCCCAGAGGCAGATCGCGCCAGCCGGGCAGATTCGGCGCATAGGTCACCACGCCCGCAACAGGATCGACCGGGCCGGGCGATACAACGCTGATAGCATCCACCGGCTGGTCTGATGTGTCTACCACTGATGCAATCAGGTCCAATAAACGAGGGATAATACTGTCAGCCCCCTGGTGGGCCAGCGTCGGTTCATTGGCCCGTGCCAACAACTGGAAGTCCGTATCCATCAACGCAACACGCATTTGCGTGCCGCCCAGATCCACCCCTACGATGCGATTGACCATGACACCTTTCCTCATCGCGAGCGCCTGGCCATCTGTTTGTGCCGCCGGCGTGACATGTTAGAATACGGGATGGATTGTAACCCGAGGCATACCCTGTTGCCTAGCCCGGCCAAGAGCCTATGACTAAGACGAAGATCACACCCGTCCGCCGGCAATACCTGGAAGTCAAAGCGCAGTTTCCGGATACCATTGTTTTCTTTCGCCTGGGCGATTTTTATGAAACTTTCGATCACGACGCCGAGATCACGGCCCGCGAGCTGGACCTGGTGCTGACCAGCCGGCCGGTCTCCAGAGATCAACGCGTGCCGATGGCTGGCATCCCCCACCACGCTGTTGAGAACTACATCGCGCGGCTGATCGAGAAGGGGTACCACGTCGCTATCTGTGAGCAGGTGGGTGCCACGCCGATTGACGGCCTGGTCCCGCGTGAGGTGACCCGGGTCATCACACCGGGAACTCTGGTTGAGCCAGGGCTGCTGGCCGACCGGCGCAACAACTACCTTCTGACAGTTTCTCCGGAGCGCGATGCAGGCGGCGACTGGCAGCGGGCCGGGCTGGCTTATGTCGATATTTCCACCGGAGAATTCGCCGCGACCCAGCTCGAAGGGGAGCAGACACCGGTCAGCGTGATGGAAGAGCTGGCGCGCCTGGCCCCCCGCGAAGTGATCTTCCCGCAAAGCTGGGTGGAACGGGGCATCACCCTGCCAGAAGGCTCCCATCTGACTTCCTTCCCCGACTGGCACTTCGAGAGCGGAAACGCGCGCCAGGCGCTGCTCCAGCATTTCGCCGTTCGCGATCTCAGCGGGTTTGATCTGGAAGGGCGACCTCTGGCTGCCAGCGCTGCCGGAGCGATCCTCCAGTACCTCATGGACACCCAGCGCGGGGCTTTGCAGCAGCTCACTAACCTGCGCATCTACTCGACCGAAGCCTTCATGCTGCTCGACCGGGCTACACGCCGCAATCTGGAGCTTACCGAAACCATCCGCACCGGGCATACGCAGGGCAGCCTGCTTGGCGTGCTTGACCGCACGGCGACCTCTATGGGCGGGCGTTTGCTTCGCAACTGGATCGGTCAGCCGCTGCTCGATCTTCGGCGCCTCGAAGCCCGGCTGAACGCAGTAACGGCGCTGCACGAGGACACGCCTGTTCGCACCGCTGTGCTGGCCCAACTGCGCCATCTCGCCGATCTGGAACGCCTGACCAACCGCGTGATTTCCGGCCTGGCCGGCCCCCGCGAGCTGCTGAGCCTCCGGGATACACTCCAGGTCGTGCCGGACCTTCGCGAACTGGTAGAACCATTGCCGGCGCTCCGAAGTCTTTTCGACGCGATGGACGCCTGCGAATCCATCGCTGATCTGGTCAGCCGGGCCGTGGATGATGACGCCCCCGCCACGCTCAATGCCACGGGCGTGATCCGGGCGGGCTATTCTGCTGAGCTGGACGGCGTCCATCACGCCACGCGCGACGCCAGAGACTGGGTCGCCAACCTCGAAGCGGTGGAGCGGGAGCGCACCGGGATCAAAACGCTCAAGGTCGGTTACAACAAGGTGTTCGGCTATTATATCGAGCTGAGCAAAGCTCAGAGCGAGCATGCGCCGCCAGCCTATATCCGCAAGCAGACGCTGGTCAATGGCGAGCGTTATATCACGCCCGAGCTTAAGGAGTATGAATCTCTGCTTCTGAGCGCCGAAGAGCGCATCCATGAGATCGAGGTCCGGCTGTACCGGGACATCCTGGGGGCGATTGCCGCCGAGGGAGATCGCCTGCTTCGCACAGCCCGGGCGCTGGCCCATCTCGATGTCTTCGCCGCGCTGGCCGAAGTCGCCGCCCGTGAGCGCTATGTGCGCCCCACCCTGACCACCGACGACGTGCTTGTGATTCGCGACGGACGCCATCCGGTCGTGGAGAAGCTGCTCAAAGAGGAGCGCTACACCCCGAACGATGTTGCTTTCGACGAGCAGCAGCGGCTGTTGATCATCACCGGCCCCAACATGTCCGGCAAGAGCACCTATATCCGGCAGGTCGCCCTGATCACGCTGATGGCGCAGATCGGATCGTTCGTCCCCGCCCGGGAAGCCACTATCGGCCTGGTTGACCGCATCTTCACGCGGATTGGCGCCCAGGATGAAATCCATGCCGGTCAGAGCACCTTTATGGTGGAAATGGTGGAGACGGCGCGCATCCTCTCCGGAGGGACTCCCCGCAGCCTGGTCATACTGGACGAAGTCGGGCGCGGAACCAGCACCTATGATGGCATGGCTATCGCGCGCGCCGTCGTCGAATACCTGCATAATCATCCGCGCCTGGGGTGCAAGACACTTTTCGCCACGCACTATCATGAGCTTATTGAGCTGGCTAACATCCTGCCCCGCGTGCGCAACTACAACGTAGCTGTGGCCGAAGAAGGCGATCACGTCGTCTTCCTGCACAAAGTCCTGCCAGGCGGCGCGAACCGCTCCTACGGTATCCATGTCGCCCAACTGGCCGGCATTCCCAAACCTGTCATCAACCGGGCCAACGAAATTCTGGCAGAACTGGAGGAAGTCGGCGGTAATTTCGCCCTGAAGAAGAAACAGTCCGGTATGCCCGCCCAACTGAATCTGTTCTCGATGGATCCCCCTGCGTCACTGCGAGAGCTGCAAGCGCTTAATGTGGATGAGCTGACGCCGCTGGATGCCCTCACCAAGCTCTACGAACTCAAACGAATGGCCGAAGAGGAGCGTTAGGGAACACACATGCCACTTTACAACTACACCTGCGCTGATTGTGGAAGTCTCTTTGTCGTGCGTATCGCCTATTCCGATCTGGATACCGCCCATCCGACCTGTCCGGACTGCGGCGGCGATAACTGCGCCCGCGCGATCGGGAAGGCCGCCTTGCCGATCACCGGGCATAGCGGACAGCAGAGCAAGGATGGGTACCGGTTGACGAAGGAGCAGGTCGCTGCCGCCGCCGGTATGGCCCGGGTCATGACGCACAATGACAATATGGACAAGCACGATCACCACCATCACGACGACTGATCGCGATACGCTGCTGTTCAAGGCAAAAAAGCCCCGGCCGGGTAACCGGTCGGGACCTTTTGTTTGAGTCAGAAAGAGGGCAGCATCAGCGGGCAGGGACGGCTGATTCCTCTGCAGCAGCAGCGACCTGGCCTGGCAGGTGGGCACGCTCGGTCGCCAGCACCCGCTGAAGCGAGAAGATGCTCACCTCAAGCATTTTGTCATCTGGCTCATTCGTGGTCAGGCGCTGCAGGGCCAGGCTGGGCGCCACCATTGCGCGCACAGCGCGGTTATCCAAACGCGCCGCCGTGAACCGGATGTACTCGTAGGCAATCCCGGCAATGACGGGGATTAGCAAGACACGCGAAAGCAGCAGCCAGAACAACGGCGGGCGCCCCAGGAGCGAGAAGACCAGCACGCTGATCACCGCGACCACGAGGAGAAAACCTGTGCCGCAGCGCGCATGCTCCAGCGGGTAGCGGGCCACGCTCTCCGGCGTCAGAGGGGCGCCGGCTTCGTAGGCGTTGATGGTCTTATGCTCCGCGCCGTGATAACGGAACAGGCGGGCCACATCCGCCAGCCGGCCGATGAGCCAGATATAGCCGATGATGAGTGCCAGCCGGAAGACTCCCTCCAGCATATTGATCAGAAAAGCGCTCCTGTCCAGCCCCAGCAAACGCTGGAACAGGCTGGAGGCCGCCGCTGGCAACAGAAAGAACAGCCCGATGCCGAACGCCAGCGATACGATCAAAGTCCCGTAACCGAGCGGGCCGCTGAAGCTGGCATCTTCCTCGCCAAGCGCCACATCGGCGGACCACATCAGCGCCCGCGTGCCGAGGCCCAGCGCATCCCACAACATCGTCATGCCCCGCACAAAGGGGATGCGGCTGATCCGGCCGCGATACACTGCGGAGTTAATCGGCTGCTCATGTGTGACAATCTCACCCTTCGGGTCGCGCACGGACACGGCCATCGTGTACGCGCCGCGCATCATCACCCCTTCCATGACAGCCTGCCCGCCGTAAGAGAACTTCAGAGGCTTCTGTTCGGCGGCTTCGGCTTCCACTGGTTGCGGCTGCATGTCCGCCATCAACAGCCGCAGGGTGAGGATATTCAGGCCCCTCACTATCCGTCTGACCATTTCACGCTCCTGTTATATTGTTCATTAGTGTCAACTATCTGTATTCTCGATCGCGCTGGAGAACGTCCTCAGAGCTGCTAAGGAAAGCGTATATCCCTGATATTCAATTGAATATTCCGGCGGCCATTCCACTCATTGATCTCAAGATGATACACAATATCAATGCTGCGGAGCAGGGTCATTTCCAGTTCGCCCTGGCGGAAAGCAATAGCGTCCAGCCGGCAGGGCGCCCTGCCCAGGGTCAGCTTCAGATGGGCGCCCTCCCGCCCGACCCGGCGCGCGCCCTGAACAGGCACGCCGCAGCTCATAAAAAGCGGCTGCGGATTGCCATGTCCGACTGGTTCCAACTGCATCAGTGTGTTGACCGGGTTAAGCAGTTCTGGCTGCGACAGATCAGCCCAGCTCTGGAGCTCCTCCAGCGGGATCTCCATATCGATCGCCATCATCGGGCGGAGGTCCTGGCCACGCAGCGCCCGGCGGGCGCACTCCGTCAGGCAGCGGCGAAGCGCTTCCAGATTGTCGCGGTGAACTGTGAATCCTGCCGCCTGCGCATGTCCCCCATGGCGCACCAGCAGTTCGGCACACTCATCCAGCGCCCCGACGATATCGAATTCAGGAATGCTGCGGCAGGAGCCGCGACATTCATCTGCGCTCATATCAACCACAACTGCAGGGCGGTAAAATTCTTCAGCGAGCCGCCCCGCCACCAGGCCGACAATCCCCGGCAAAAAATCAGCGCCGGCTACGAACAGCAACGATATATCGCCAGACTGCGCCTCGTTGAGGACAATCTCGCGGGCGGCATCCTGCGCGGCGCGGGTAGCTTCCTGACGCTGACTGTTCAGGGCATCCAGCTCCTGAGCCTGCCGGGCAGCCTGGCCCATATCAGTCGTCATAAGCAGTTCATACGCTACGCTGGCGCTCTCCAGCCGCCCGGCCGCATTCAAACGTGGGCCGAGGGCGTAACCAATCTGGGCCGCCTTGATCTGGCCCGGCTGCAGGCCCGCAGTATCAATCAGGGCGTAAAGCCCGGGCCGTTGCCCCCTGTTTAGAATCTCCAGCCCGCGCCGGACCAGGCTGCGATTCTCCAGGCGATCCAGCGGCGCCAGATCGGCCACCGTGCCAACGGCAACCAGATCGAGCAGATCGTCCTGAATCAGGGCAATCGGCTCTCCCCTGTCTCTGGCCGTCTGCAGCAGGGCATCCGCCAGATGATAGGCGACCCCCACGCCAGCGAGCATCTTCTCAGGATATTCGCAGTCCTCCCGCTTCGGATTGACGACCGCCAGCGCATCGGGCGGAAGCTCCGGGCCTACGGAGTGATGATCGGTGATGATGATATCAAGTTTGTTGCGCAGGCTGCCCTCACGGACTTCTTCCACCGCCCGCATCCCGCAGTCCACAGTGATCACCAGCTTCACACCCTCCTGCGCCCTTTCGGAGAGGACAGCCGAATTCAGGCCGTACCCGTCATCCACACGGTCGGGGATGTACGGCTCTACTTCGGCTCCCAGGGCCTGGAGCGTCTGCACCATCAGGGCTGTTGCGGTGACACCGTCGGTATCGAAATCGCCGTACACGACGATCTGCTCATGTTCGCGGATCGCCCGCCAGATGCGCGCCACGGCTTTCTCCATATCGGCCATCTGGAAGGAATCGCCTTCCGGCATCTCCGCCTCGAGAAAGCGTCGGGCTGTCTCTGCGTCTCCAATCCCGCGGTTGTATAGCACCTGCCGTATCACTGGATGGAACGCGCCAAGCTCTTTTTCAATCGCATATGGCAGGCGTGGAGCGACCTGCCAGTGTTTTTGTATATCAAATATCATGGACCGCATCGGCCTTTACAGAGGGCAAGACATTACACCTGACTCTAAACAATATACATCCTATAGTAGCGCGCGACTATGCCCGCCGCCAAACGTTGTGAGGGATCGCCTTCCGCGTTACGATTCGCTGCAGATTCTGGTCCGCTTGTTTTCAACCTCGCGGGGGCTTTCGCACATGACTCGTATCCTCTTCATGGGGACGCCAGATTTCGCCGTCCCGACTTTCCACGCCCTGGCGCAAAGCAACGCACTTGTCGGCGTCGTGACGCAGCCGGATCGACCGGCGGGACGCGGGCGGGATGTGCAGCCGCCCCCGGTGAAGATTGCCGCGCTGAAGGCAGGACTCCCCGTCTTTCAGCCCGCGACCCTTCGCACACCGGAAGCCTTCGAGCAGCTTCAGCGCTGGGAGCCTGATCTGATTGTCGTAGCAGCGTTCGGGCAGATTCTCCGTCAGAATGTCCTCGATCTGCCCCATTTCGGGTGCATCAACGTCCACGCCTCTCTGCTCCCGCGCTGGCGGGGCGCGGCGCCGATTCAGGCCGCAATCCGCGCCGGCGACGCCGAAACCGGGATCACGATCATGCGCATGGATGCCGGGCTGGATACCGGCCCCATCATCGCCCAGCGCGCCATCCCGATTCATCCGCGCGAGACAGGGGAGACGCTGCATAACCGGCTGGCCGCCCTGGGGGGCGAGCTGCTGCTGGACACGCTGCCCGGCTATCTGCAGGGGTCTCTACAACCTCATCCCCAACCCGATGACGAAGCCCGGATCACGATCGCCCGACAGATCACTAAAGAGGATGGACAAATTCGCTGGACAGACGATGCCGCCGCCATCGATCGGCTGGTGCGGGCGTTCATCCCCTGGCCGGGCACATTTACCTACTGGAATGAGAGGCTGCTCAAGATACATGCCGGCGCCCCGACGGACGGCAGAGCGGCCCCCGGCGAGGTACTTGCCCGTGGTGACAGCCTGGCTGTCGGCACCGGAAGCGGCCTGTACGTCCCGGAGAGCCTGCAACTGGCCGGGAAAAAAGCTGTCAGCGCCCCGGAGTTTATACGCGGCCAGCCGGCCATCATCGGGAGCCGGCTGGGCTGATCAGCCGGCTCAGTCACACAAATACGCTGCCCAGATGTGAGATAAGATCGGCGGCGCTGTCAACGGGCGCGGCGCAGTCCAGCAGCAGATAAACCCCGGCCTCACGCGGGTGAGCATGCGCCCAACTGGCGATTCGCAGATGGTGCGGGTTCACCAGATGGTAGCCGCCGTGCACGGCAATATGCCCCGCCACGAGCGCCTTTTGCGGCGCGGGCGCTCCGGCCGACCACACTTCCAGAAACCGGCTGGCAGTCTCACGGTAAGCGCCCTCCCCGCCGCTATCCTGCTCGTTGCGCGTGAAGAACGTCTCCCACAGCAACCCGAAGTCAGGATCGTTACGATTGTAAGACAGCGATCGGAGCAGGTGCCAGTATCGCGGATCCTGTGGACCCTGAACCGCCAGATAATGGCGCGCATCCTGCTCGTAGTCAACACGCGCCGACTTCTCATAACCGCGTCGGAGCATCTCCGTATCTTCCTGGCTGAACGCCGCCTCCCACCGGCGCAGCACCTCCTGATGGCTGAAAGAGAGCAGCCGCTGCCGGCTGTGCGGCAGCGCCGCCATTCTGGACGCTCCGCAGTGCGTCACCATCACGCCTGCTGCCGTCCGCACAAAAAAGGGCAGCGCTTCCAGGAATGCCAGCACCTGCGACCGGACAGCCCCCCCGGCCTGGGAGAGACTGACTTCGAAGCGCGGCGTGTATTCGATTGATCCGCGGCTGAGCGGCAGCCCGTAGATGTGAGGCAGCTCATGGTTCCCCAGCAGCATAACCACCGCTTCTGGCCCCAGGTCTTCCTGCAGCCGGATCACCTCCAGCAAGATGCTCAGGCTCTCGTCGCGATGCGCCGGGCCGTCGCCGTGAATCACATCGCCGCACAGGAGCAGGCGGTCCGCCGCACCCTGACTCCGAAGGCTCAAGAAGCGGTCTCTGTAGGCGGCGAACGCGTCTCCGTCACCATGCAGGTCCGTGACGACCATAGCCACGCCATCGGTCCAATCAAGCACGCGATCGGTCAATGCGACTCCATCCTCCTGCCGACTCTATCAAAAAAAGTGTCCACCGCCGCCGACGGAGATCGTCATAGACGAGGACACTGCAATTTTACCGCAAGGCTCTACATCAGGCCGCCCCGGCCCGATCGCATCAGGGTATCAGCGACGCTACGGCTTCCTTCTCTTCTAACAGCTCCGCGAGGGTGGCCTGCATCTTGCCCCGCCCGAAGTCGCTGACGGAAAGACCCTGCACGATCTCCACCCGGCCCTCTCCCAGCGACCGCAACGGGTAGGAATAGACGATCCCCTGCGGGATCCCGTAGCTCCCATCAGAGACCACGGCGGCGCTAAACCAGTCACCCTGCGGGGTGGGAGCAAGCAGGCTTCTGACCGTGTCGATAGCCGCGTTGGCTGCGCTGGCTGCGCTGCTCTTGCCGCGCGCCTCAATCACGACCTTGCCGCGCTGCTGGACCGTCTTCAGAAAATCGCTCTCAAGCCAGGCGCGATCGCCAATGACATCGGCGGCTGGCCGGCCGGCAATCAGGGCGTGTTCAAAGTCCGGGTACTGTGTGGGGCTGTGGTTGCCCCAGATCGCCATATTGGTGACCCTGTTAACCCCGACTCCGGCTTTCATGGCGAGCTGCGCCCTGGCCCGATTTTCATCCAGCCTGGTCATAGCGAACCAGCGATCAGCCGGGATGTCAGGGGCATTCAAGTGGGCTACCATGGCATTTGTATTGCACGGATTGGCGACGACGAGAACCCGGATATCGCTGGCCGCCACCTGGTTGATCGCCTTGCCCTGCTGCGCGAAAATCCCCCCGTTGATGGAAATCAGATCCTTACGCTCCATATTGGCTGTGCGGGGCTGTCCGCCAACGAGAATCGCCCAGTTGGCCTCTTTGAAGCCCACCATGGGATCGTCGGTCAGAATAATATCGGCCAGGAGAGGGAACGCACAGTCATCCAGCTCCATCTTCAGGCTCCGCAGGCTGTCCAGAGCCTGTGGAATCTCCACCACCTGCAGAATGACCGGCTGATCCATCCCGAACGTCTCGCCAGAAGCTAACCGAAACAGCAAACTGTATGCGATCTGGCCAGCGCCCCCTGTAACTGCAACACGAATCGGGTCTTTCACCGCCACGCTCCTTTGCTTCATCAGACTCCAGCTCGCCAGGCGGGCAGCACCTTCTGCCTCTGATTGTTAGATGCGAGGATAGCTGCAGAGTAACAGAGAGGAATGAACTACCCGCCTTAAATATACCATGGTTGTCCGCTATCGCAGAAATTCGCCCCGGGCAATCGCAGTCGGCGGAATACGGCCCCGGGGGGCGCTCACAGCGCCACGAAGGATGTGCCGGAGGCGGCCGGGCGAAGCGCATCGGGTAGATGAGTCACATCTCCAAGCAGCCGTGCCTCCGCCAGGCGCCCGTCGCCCTGCACAGCCAGAACCGTGCGAGAGGCGTTCCCGGGTGGATGCCCGCCCTGCCAGAGGAGAAAGTGGCGCAGGATTTCGCGCAGCGGGCCGCCGTGGGTCACGATCACGACATGCTGCCCGGCATGATCAGCCAGAATTGTGTTCAACGCAGCCAGAGCGCGGCTGGCCAGGATACGCTGGCTCTCGCCGCCAGGCACAGGTTCGTTGAACGGATCAGCGTGATGGCGTACAAAAGCCTCAGCATCCAGCTCGATCAGCTCGGCCCGCGTCAGGCCCTGCCAGTTGCCATAGTCAAGCTCCCGAAGACGGGCATCACACCGGAGAGGCAGTCCCAGGGCGGCGGCGACAGGCTCCGCAGTCTGGCGGCAGCGTTTTAGATCGCTGCTGTAGACAGCCCGGACAGTCCCGTCCGCGGCCAGCGCCCCGGCCAGGCAGCGGGCCTGTGCCTGCCCCAGCTCGCTAAGCGGGATTGGCGCGTGCCCCTGGTAGCGGCCAAGCTCATTCCAGTCAGTGTGGCCGTGGCGGATGAGCGTGAGGAGGGTGGTCGTCAAGTCAGCCAGTCTTCCGGGAGATGCTGCACATCAACCAGCAGCAGCGCTTCCGCCCGGTCCCCCGATTCGCGCACACTCAGAACCGTACGGGAGGTATTCCAGCACGGAAGCGGCTCGCCAACCGGGTACACGCCGAGAGTATCCAGGATGAGGCGGATCGGTCCGCCGTGCGTGACCATCAGGACATGCCCCCCGGCGTGCTTTCGTATGATCTCCTCCAGGGCCGCTGCCACCCGCTGGCGCATATCATTACGCGACTCGCCTCCCGGGTAACGTGCGCATTCCGGATTCTTCTCAAAGGCTTCCTGGTGCGCGGCGTACGCCTCCGGGTCGAAGGTCTGCCGCTCGACAACCGTCATGCCCTGCCAGTGCCCGATGTCTATTTCGCGCAGCCGGGAATCGTACTGAATCGGGAGCGGGACTATGGCGGCCAGCGGCGCGGCCGTCTGGCGGCAGCGCACCAGATCGCTGCAGAAAAAAGCAGTCACCGGCCCATGCGAGGAGCCATTCTCCGCCCCAAGATATTCGGCAAGGCGCTCCGCCTGCCTGTGTCCAAGTTCTGAAAGCGGAATCGGCCCCTGCCCCTGCCCGCGTCCATCCGCGTTCCAGATGCTCTGTCCATGCCGAACCAGGGTTAACATTGTGTCCATGAGTTTCCTCTGATCCTGCCAGCACCTGCTCAGCGTCAAAGACTACCTGCCAGCCTTGAAGTTGTCAATTCGCGGCCAGTCTGTCTTTATCGTGGCAGGCCAGAGCCCTCCGTGGGCTGAGGCACAGCTAAAACTGCCGGAGTATGTTATGCTTGGATAAATAAAGCGGGCAAGGATATCCTCCGGCCATGACAGATTGTACGCCCACGCCCTCTTCTCTCGCCGCGAGCAACACACCGCAGAATCGTCGCGTTATCGCCCGCCGCGCCCGGATCGAATATCTGGCGATGGAGCTGCTCCGTCTGGCGAATGCCGTCCGATTGCCGGTCCCTGTGGATGGCCTCTGGCGCAATCCGCCCGCCTCTCTGTGGCCGCCGCCCCATGCGCAGATGCAGACACTGGCCGATGATCAGGATGATCCCACTGTTCTGCGCTACCGGACGGCCCGTGAAATTGCCGGTTTTGTCAGCGACAGCCGCTGGCCGGAGAAAGAACGCTTGCTGGGCGGCAAGCCTCTGGATGGCGATGAACGCCATCATTTCGCCATCGCACTGCTGATGCCAACCGCGCTGGTGGCTTCGTTATCGGCCCGCCAGGTGGGCGATCCTCCGCTGGTGGCGCAAATCTTTCAGGTCCCGCTGAAACTGGCGGAGCAGCGCCTGCGCGAACTGAACCATCTCTGATCGGGTCATTTCTCAGGAGCGATATCTTATGCCCCAGATTCCAGAGCCGGAGCTGATCGGCGATATCCTGTCCGGATCGCTGATTGGCCAGGACGATGCCGTTATTCTGCTGCTCGGGGCGGCTCCTGTCGCAGCCGGTGAGCAGGTGCTTCGCCCCGCCGGACCGCTGGTGGTCCGGTACGCTATCCCCTACCTGCACCAGCGAACGGCGATCGTGCCCGGCCTGTTCGCCTCGGAGTATGGTGAGTTTCTGGTTGGGAGGCAGGCCTGGAACTACGCGCAGCGCAACTTCACCATACACCCGCGCAGCGATCTGGTTGGCCTGCGACCGGACGGTGTTCAGGATCAGATCATGCTCCGCGATCTTGACTTTGGCCGCGATGTCGAGGTCTACGCTTACGAATCGCCCGATTCGCGCGAGCCGGTGGCCCGGCTGGCTGCCTACCGGATCGGCCCCGGCGCACCAGAAAGCCTCCCCGATCTGCTGGTGAAATACCTCCCCCGGCAGTGAGGGTCTCACTATAGATGAAGCGCTCCCCGGGCAGGCGCAGAATTGAGGCTTGGCACGCGCTGGCCGGACGGCTACAATGCGCTCCGATTGGCGATCGAACGGACGCAGGAGAGCAGGCAACGCAATGACGGACCAACCCGAATATCTCACCCCGGCTGATGATGCGCTGGATGATACCCCTCCTGACCACCGGTCAGGGTTTGTAGCCGTGATCGGGCGGCCCAATGTTGGCAAGTCCACATTGATCAACCGGCTCCTGGGACAGAAGATCGCTATCGTGTCGTCCCGGCCTCAGACCACGCGGGTCCGCCAGCTCGGCATCCTCACCGGCGATAATTCTCAGATCGTCTTTGTAGATACGCCCGGTCTGCACAAGCCGCGCCATCAGCTCGGGGAATTCATGGTCGAAGTCGCACAGCAGGCCCTCGCCGACGCTGATGTAATTCTGTTTGTCGTGGAAGCGAGCTGCCCGCCCGGGGCGGGTGATCGCCTCATCGCTGAACAGATCAAAGCAGCCGCCCCGGAAGTACCCGTGCTGCTCGTTGCCAACAAAATTGACATTACGCCCGCCGATAAACTGCAGGCGAATATCGACGCTTATCTGCAGATGGTCCAGCCGGCTGATTGGATCGCGCTCAGCGCCCTGCAGGCTTCCGGCATGGAGGATTTGCTGGGGCGCCTGATCGCCCGCCTGCCAGAAGGGCCGCGCTACTACCCCCCGGATCAGATCACCGAAACTTACTCGCGCCAGATTGCCGCTGAGCTTGTCCGGGAAAAGGTCCTCAATAACACGCATGATGAGATTCCGCACGCCGTTGCTGTTGAGATTACGGAGTTCAAGGAGCGCGAGAACGGCGTCACGTATATCGCTGCGACGATCTATGTCGAACGAGAATCGCAGAAAGCGATCATCATTGGCAAGAGCGGCCAGATGCTCAAGAAAATCGGCGCACAGGCCCGCGTGGAAATTGAACAGATGCTTGGCTGCAAAGTTTACCTGCAGCTCTGGGTGAAGGAGCTCCCGAACTGGCGCAGCGATGAGGCGATTTTGCGCCGGCTGGGGTACCGCATTCGTTAGTGAATATACGCGAAACTGCGCTGCAAAACACAACCGCCGCGCTCTTTCTGCGTATGACTTCGTAGAGACAGCTTAGCTACTGCCCGCCCGTACCGGAATATCAACCGCAGTCTTTTTACAGGAATCCTCATGCAGACTTCCCCTACTATCTCACTCACCCCGCGCTCACGCGCGGCTATTCTCGATCGCCTCTACCGGCGCATCGGCGCTCTGGACGACGAGAGCCTGATGAATCTGGACGCCCTGACCGAATCCGCCGATCGCTTCGCAATGGCCGAGGAAGCCCCTGCCGTTGCCGCGCCTGACCCGCCACTGGGGCGGCGCGCCTTTCTGCTCGCCCTGCTGACCGGCGGAGCTGCCGTCGCCGCCAGTGGAACGGCCCTTATCCTCCGCGGAGAGAACATCACTTCCGCGATAGCACCCGCCCCTGTTGAGCCGCCGGCGGCCGCTATCCCGGCCCTGCACGGGGAGCCTTTAGCGGCAGCTCCGACCGCCGCCCTGCCCTCCCCTGTCGATCAGATGCGCACCCTGCGCCAGGAATTGGCCGACGCACGGTCGGAGCGTCTCATCCTTCAGGCGCAGCTCGATTCCGCCCGCGATGAGCACGGCCGCCTCGCCGCCGAGCTGGAAGCTCGCCAGAACGACATTGCTTATTTGCAGCAGGTGATTGCGGTCTACGATCAAATGGACGCCACCGGGCTGGATGCTGCCGTAGACGCCGGACTCAGCCCGGTCGGGCTGGCGATCATGACGACGCAGGCGAGCCGCGACATGCTTCAGACCGGCATCTTGCAGGCCGCCGGTTTGCTGGCGACGGTGGAAGTGCAGTCTCCAGTTGTAGCCAACGGACTGATCTGGCTGGAAGATCAGGTGAATCAACTTGCCGCCCTGCTCCAGCAGTTGGAAGATACCCTCAGCGGCCTGGTCGAACCAATCGCGCCGGCAGCGCAGCAGGTCGGTGATTTCATCGGCCAGGTGCTCGATCTGCTGCCGTTCGGGGCAGGCGCCAATATTCGCGCCGGGCTGGAAGCGATCGCCACCCTCCTCACCCACATCCCGGAACTCGTCGCCAGTATCAATCCGCAGATCATCACGCCGCTTCGCCAGTGGGTCAGCCCACGAGAAGGCGAAGGACTGGTCGCTAATGTGGTGCGGCCAATCAGCGAGAATCTGGTCACCCCCGCCCAGGCGCTGGTGGATAATACCGCCTCTCTGCAGGGCACCTTCGCCAGCCAGCTTCAAGAGCCAGCCCGGGCGGCGCTGGAGACTCGCGCTGCGCTGCGCCAGCAGATGCAGACTATGCGAGGAATTTCGTGAATATCTCCAGAAGGGCGTCGGTCCGGGCGGTATTGCGGGATAGCGATCGCTATCTGCTCGCCCAACACAACAATACCAACCCGATCCATGTCGGAAAGTGGGGCATACCCGGCGGGCGGCTGGAGAATGGGGAGACCGATCTGGAGGAAGCCCTGCGCCGGGAGATTCGCGAAGAGTTCGGCGTAGAAATCATCATCACCGGATTCATTGGCCTGTACGAATACAATGACCGGAATTATTACATCTACCTGGCTGCCCCGGCCAGCATAGATTTTCTGCTCGATCGGAGCGAAATCCTCGATTTTCGCTGGGTGACAGTTGAGGAGGTTGCCGCCTGGCAGTCAGCGGACCGGCTGCATTCCGGCTTTGAGCTGGACGCGATAAAGCGGAGTCTAGACCTGTTCCCGCTCAGCTAGGGCTGTCAGGAGCGCCCGACTCTCGCTTACGTCCTGTCGGATCTGCGCCACCAGATCGTCCACGCTGGCGAAGCGTTTCTCGGCGCGCAGGCGGCGGACAAAGTCCAGGCGAACATCCTGTCCGTACAGGTCCCCCGCAAAATCAAGCAGATACGCCTCTACTTTCAGCTGCGAGGCGTCGAACGTAGGCTGTACGCCGATGTTCGTCACAGCCATAAAACGATCTCTCCCGGCATAGACCCAGCAGGCATATACCCCATTGGCAGGGAGGAGCTGCTCCGCCCACGGCTCAATATTAGCAGTCGCAAAACCAAGCGTCCGTCCGCGATGATCCCCCTCGATAACCGGCCCTTT
>JARKNX010000088.1 GCA_029976025.1 Aggregatilineales bacterium
AGAGCGACTGGGCGCTGTCCCTCTCTATCGCACTGACCAGGCCGGTGAAGTATCCATCAGCACCGACGGCCGCGCCCTGTACATCAGCACGGAACACTGACGCGCGCCGAAAGGGCGGGAGCATATTTCATCTTCCCGCCCGGTCTGGTTAGCAACAGTTACTTGCGACGCCGCGCGCCAGCGGATTGAAAATTGACGGCGATACGCATGGCCGCAGCCCCCAGCAAGAAGAACACCACAGCGACGACGGCCAGCAGGAGGGCATTAATTCCTCCGGCAGACTCGCTGCCAGCAGAGCTGCTGCCAGATGTTGTAGGGCCAGCCGGGGCGCTGCTCTGTGACTGCAATGTCTGCAGCATGTCGATGGTCAGGGTGTCAATGTCGCGCGTATAGTTGAACTGCAGAGAGAACTGCTCGCCGCGCTGAAACGGCCCGAACTGTCCGTTATAGTAAGTCAGGCCGTCGCTTGCGTTAACCATTGAGTCAGGGAGCGCCGGGGTAGTGACGAGTTCAGTCGTATGTGGCGCGGGCAGAAATTCAACTACAAACGTGGTGACCGCATAATCGCCCGGCCAGACATAGGTCCCGGCGCGCTGCGCACCGTTCTTCATAAGCGGATCGTAATACTCAAACTGGAAGCGCGGCCCACCCGTCTCAAATGTGATAATACGCCAGTCCCCATCCAACTGGTTGGTAAAGTCAACTTCGTCAATGCCGCTATTCGGGGCGGGCTGTGCGGCTACGACGAGAGGCGCCGGGATGCGCGCCGGCATCCGCAGGCTGACCACCAGCGGGTAGGTGGTGTCCGCGCTGAACTCGCCCCGGTAGATAACAAGCAGCGACGGCTGGTCAAATTCCGTCCACAACCCGACTTGCAGCATCCTGAGGCTTGTGGTCTCCTGCGCCCTGGCCGTCAACACCAGCCCGCTAACGATCAGCAGGCCAAACAGGAACCAGATTAGTCGTTTCATGCCGACATCTCCTGGAGATTGAAGGGACAAAGGTTATCTTGTAGCCGCCCATACACCGGCAGTGTATACTTACGCGCATCAGAAAGCAGCACTATCACCCACCCTGATTTCATCCGCCACCGCAACGCTGTAACAGATAAGGTGTTTCTAATGATGACAGCGTCTACGCCCAGAGATTACGAGCACGTCGATGACGCGCTCCTGGTCGTCTGGGCGCGGGACAATGACACGGACGCATTTGGAGAATTATACAGGCGGTACGTCAGAAAAATCTATAATTACGTCTACTATCGTACCAACAATCATCATGATGCCGAGGATTTGACTGCCCGCGTGTTTTACCGGGCGTTAGGAAACATCGACACGTATACCGATCGCGGCATTCCGTTTTCGGCCTGGCTGTACCGGATAGCCCATAATCTGGTGGCTAACTGGCACCGGGACCGGGGGCGGCGCCAGATCATCTCGCTGGAGGAGTATGTCGGCCCCGGGCTGCGCGAAGAAGCGCCGGATTACCGCTTTGAATCAGATGAGGAGCGACAGGAGCTGGTAGAAGCAATCCGTCAGCTTCCTGAGGAACGCCAGCAGCTCCTGATATTGAAATATATTGAGCATCTTTCTAACGCCGAGATCGGCCAGATTATGGAGCGCACAGAAGGAGCGGTGAAGTCGCTGTATCATCGCACACTGCTCTCGCTCCGCCGGGAACTTACGCGGGGCGGCGCCAGATCATCTTCCGACTCGATTCAGCTTGATGATGAGTAGCAGAGCGAAAGCACAGAATGGACCTCAACCCCACCCCTCAGGACGCTCGCATTGCCGATTTCCTCAGCGACTACGCGGATGGCGTGGCCCCGCTGGAAACTCTTTTGCTCCAGTATGATCTGTCCTATCAGGATGTCAGCAGTATGGTCCAACTGACCGATCAGCTCAGGGGCATCCTGATCGAAGTATCCCCCGCGCCGGAGTTCGTTGCCAGCCTGTACCGTCAGCTCATCCGCGAGCAGCAGGTACGCCATGCCTGGTGGAGCTGGATGGCCGCGCCAACGCGGCGCGTTCAGTCTATGTCCAATCGCACCAAGATCGCAGCCGGTATTGGTGGAATCACGCTGATGTATCTGACAGCCCGCTCACTGTCCTTCCTGCTATCAATACGCCACCGGGCCGATCATTCCGGTGAGCTGGCAGCGTGACAATCCCCGTTCACCCGGCCAGATTTTAAGGAAGTGCAGATATCCGTATCATAAATAGAGTGGCAACTGCTCTGAAAGAATGCGGACAGTTGCCAGATACGGCTTCCGGAGTTAATCTCCTGCGCGAGGATAAATATCGCCCATCTCTATCTGTGATATCTGCTTTCGGATAAATCTCATGAGCGTACAGATCAAAAGAGTCTATGAAGAACCTGATGCGTCAGACGGTTACCGTATTCTGATCGACAGGCTTTGGCCGCGCGGGTTGACCAAACAGAAGGCGAAGGTTGACCTCTGGCTCAAAGCGATAGCCCCTTCAGCAGAGTTGAGAACATGGTTTAACCATGACCCGGCCAAATGGGCTGAGTTCAAACGAAGATATCGGGAAGAACTGCAGCAGAATGAAGCCTCCCTCTCGCTCCTCAGGGAGCAGCTCGCCCAGGGAAAAGTGACTCTGGTTTACGCGGCCAGGGATGAAGAACACAATGATGCGGTTGTCCTGAAGGAATATCTGGAAAGCAGCCCGGAATAGGCAAGCTGGCCGGGGAAGCGCCCGCCCTGGCTTGATCTATATCTATATAAAGGAGAGAGTTATGCGGATAGAACACTTGCTGGAAGAACTCGAGTTCCACGACGACAATCCTTATGCGGAACCGCTGTTCGTGGACGAACATGGTCGCGTCCTCCGTTTTACGCTGAAGCCTGGCCAGAGCATCATCGACCACAATGTTCCGGACTCCCCGTTTTATGTTGTGGTGCTGCAAGGTCACGGTGTGTTCAAGGGAGGGGATGGCACAGAACAGGTATGCGGCCCCAATACACTGCTGATTTTTGATCCCGCCGAGAACCATGCGCTCAGGGCTACCGATGAGCCTCTGGTGTTTGTCAGCTTTTTGCACGGCATTCCAACAACCCGGCCAGGAAAGACAGGGGGCAAACTGGGGCATCAGGAATAGCAAACGCCTGCCGTAAATCTTTTCCGCGAATAACAGGCGGAGATGCGTGCCATCCCGGGCCCGCCGGCAGGAGAATATCGCTGGTGAGGCTCTCCGGCCTGAGGCTGGCCGAAAGGCGACATCAAGGTGGCCTGGCAGTCTAGCTTACATAGCCTCCTTATTAAAGACCGGCTGACTGAAGCACGGCCCGATGTATCAGCAGAGGCCAGCATCGTCAGCCGGTTTTCGCCTGACGCACATCGCCCCGGGAGCAGCAACCACCGGCCGGCGTTAACAGCGCTTATAACGGCCTCCTCTATACCGATTGCCTGATCGGGCCGGCAGTCCTACACCCTAGTTCATCCGCATCTGCAACCCGCGCTTAAAGGCCGTCAACTGCGCCGGGGAGCGTTGCCATTTATTGGTGTTAAGTCAGTTTGTGCAGACTTTTCAGGTGATATATGATTTGGGCAAAATAACGGCACGGGTTCGGACGGAGATCCAGCATCTTTCATCCAATTGTTTGTGGTATACTGCATTCATAATTGCGGGGGCGGTCTCCAAAAGTAACACCCTCCATTATTGAGGACTCCAATGGCACAGCAAAGACAGGCAGGCGACCTGAATAAAATCACTTTAATGATCGTGGACGACCATCCGGTATTCCGCGAGGGTCTGGTGAAGGTCTTTTCGCTGGAAGACGACATAGTCGTCGTGGCCCAGGAGGCCGATGGCGAAAAGGCGCTGGCAGTCGCGCGCGAAGTCCAGCCGGACGTAGTCGTTATTGATATCAATCTGCCCTCTATGAACGGCCTGCAAGTCGCCCGCCAGCTCAAAACTGATCGCACCGGTATTGCTATCATTACCCTGACGGCTTATCACGATCAGGAGCAGGTCCTTCATGCCATGCGCGCCGGCGCATCCGCCTACTATCCGAAAGATGTGGAACCGGCTACCCTGATTGATGTCGTTCGGCAGGCGGTGCAGGGATACTACATTGTCGATGACCGCGTCTTCGATGAAATTGGCCTGCGCAACTGGCTGGATGCCGGCGTAGAAGCCGCCACTGGCCCGTATATGATGGACCCGAACGAACACTTTGTTCCGCTCAGCCCGCGAGAGATGGAGATACTCCAGTTCGTGACTCGTGGGATGAGCAACAAACAGATCGCCCTGGAGCTGGGCATCAGCCACCAGACGGTCAAGAACCATATGACCTCCATCCTCAAAAAACTGGATGTCGAAGATCGTACTCAGGCAGCCGTCTACGCCTTACGGCGCGGCTGGGTCCGGATGCAGGATACGCTCTCGGAGTCAGAGGATAATTAGCTGGTAGTCGTTTTGCACACTACAGGGAACAACTATGGCTGATAAGGCACAAAGCGCAGATGTCCCACGCGACGAGCTGCTAACGCTTCTTCATGATGAGTTTGATAAAGCCAATAATCAGATGAAAGAGCTGAAGACCCTCATTGAGCAAACTCACAACGAAGTGGAGCGCTTACAGCAAAAGAACGCAATGATCACCAACCGGATGCACCAGATCGAATCGAATTTCGACAGCGTGCCCCGGCAGGATATCCGCGTGGCTTACAACGAAGCTATTGATACGCGCAGCCGGCTGTTAACCATGCGCGGCAACCTGGAGAAGCTGCAAAGCGATCAGCGCCAGCTGACGAATACCGCGGAGTTGCTGTCCCAGATTCTGTCCAAAATAGAGGGGCTTTCCCCGGCCACTTTCCAGATCGAAAGCGCCCCCAGCCAGGAAGTTTCGCCCGCCGGCGCAACAATCATTCGCATCATCGAAGCGCAGGAAAGCGAACGGTACCGTCTGGCCCGCCAGATGCACGATGGCCCGGCCCAGTCGATGACCAATTTCATCCTCCAGGCAGAAATCTGCCAGCGCCTCTTTGACCGCAATCCGGACCGCGCTGCTGAGGAGTTAAATAACCTCAAAACCGCTGCCAGCGGAACCTTCCAGAAGATTCGTGACTTCATCTTCGATCTGCGCCCGATGATGCTGGACGACCTGGGCCTGATCCCGACCACCCGTCGCTATGTGGAAGCGACGGAAGAGAAGAGCGGTATCAGCATCAACCTGCACGTCCTGGGTGATGAGCGGCGGCTGGAGTCACACCGCGAGGTCATTGTGTTTCGCAGCCTCCAGGAGCTGCTGAGCAATGCTCGCGAACACGGGAAGGCGACCCAGATCACAATCACGCTCGATATGGGGACAGATACCATCTCCTGCACTGTGGAAGATAACGGACAGGGGTTTAATCCGGAGCGCCTTTTTACCGGGGAAGAGCTGGAGCATACGCCGGAAAATAAGGCGCGTGGGCTGAAGACCATGCGTGAGCGTCTGGAACTGATCCGGGGCTCTCTGAAGGTCGAGAGCGAAGAAGGGCATGGCTCCAAGATCACATTACGCATTCCGGCTGGCAGCCCGCCCCGGATGAGCTGACGGAGTATCTGATGAGCATCTAGCTACAGGACGGTTGTAAATCTGTTGTAAGGGGGGCATCCGGAGGAACGCATCAGGCTTCTTAGGACCTTGAGCCTGTTTGACTTTTGCCCCCGAAAGACTACACTAAAAGGCAGAACTCAACAGGAGTGGAGGACTCTATGCGACGTGGCCGCTTGCTCATATTGGTCGGGCTAATCATTCTCCTGGCCGTAATTGTCGTCGTTTTTGTGCTACCACAAATGACCGGTAGCGACGGAGGAGGGGGCGCAATCAACGGGGGTGGCGAAGAACTCCCCCGCGCTCAAGAAATAATTCCCACCGCGACCCCTATCCCAATGGTTCAGATCGTAGTCGCCGTTCAGGAATTGCCGCGCGGCATCCGTATCCCCGCGGAAAATGCGGTGCAGCTACGAAACTGGCCTGCCGAATCCGCTCCTTTCAACGCCTTGCAGAATGTCGATGACGTCATCGGCAAGATCGCCCGCATTGACATCCCGCGTGAGGCGCCGGTCCTTTCAACCTATCTGGTTGACAACCTCCAGGAACTGACCCAGCGGGGCCGCGTTGGCTCTGATGCTGCCGCCGTGATGCCGCCAGGCCTGGAGGCGATCTCGATGCCGATGGACCGGCTGACCGGAGTAGCCTATGCCCTCCGCGAAGGGGACTATGTGGACGTGATCCTCTCCATGCTCTTCGTGGACGTGGATGAGGAATTCAACTCCATCCTCCCCAACGCCGTGACGCTGGTGAGCATTGATGATAAGGGGAATATGGCCCCGGCCGCGCCCGTTGACGGACGGCTGGACGTCGGCATTGGCGGCGCTCCGGTATTTGTAAGCCCGAGCGAGCCACAGCGTCCGCGCCTGATGACTCAGCGCACTGTTCAGAGCGCCTGGGTGCTGCGCGTTGGCGACTTCCCGATTGAGGGGAGCTACATTGGCGCCACACCGACGCCGCTGCCTACGCCAACACCGGCTGCTGCAGAGGGTCAGGCTCCGGCTGAAGATCGGCCTCCTGCCGCTCCTACCCCCAAGCCGGCCCCTGACATTATCACGCTGGCTGTTTCGCCTCAGGATGCGCTGGTGCTGGTCTGGGCAATTGAGTCGCATATCCCGATTACGCTGGCCCTGCGCTCAGCTACCGACATCTCCCAGGTCCCGACCCAGCCCGTCACCCTGGAATACATGATGAGCACCTTCAACATGACGGTGCCCGATCGCCTGCCGTACGCGCTTGAGCCGCCGTTGCGCAGCATTCGTCAGGTCCTCCTGCGGGACATCACGCTCAACCAGTCAGAAAGTGCTGTGCCTCGGTAGTGAGAGACGTTCCTGAACAATACGCGCGGGGGGAGCACACCGGAAAGATCGATGTACCGTAAGTGTGCTGCCTCCGCGCAGTATCCAGACCAGAAAGAAAACAGACAGAAACAGGGATTGTCTTATGGCCGGTGAAGAGAAAATCCGCGTCCTGATTGTCGATGATATTCCAGAAACGCGGGAACAGATCAAGAAGTTGTTGATGTTCGAGCCTGATATTGATGTCGTGGGGACGGCGGCCACCGGACGTGAAGGAGTCGAAGAGGCCAAGAAGACCCAGCCTAATATCATCCTGATGGACATTAACATGCCGGACATGGACGGCATCCAGGCCACCGAGCAGATTTCCACTGCTGTCCCCTCTGCCGCAGTGGTGATGATGTCAGTGCAGAGCGAGGCAGACTACCTGCGGCGGGCGATGTTGGCCGGCGCCAGCGACTTCCTGACCAAACCTGTTTCTGGGGATGATCTCTACAGCACGCTGCGCAAGGTACATGAACGTAAGCAGACCATGATCCGCCAGCTCCCCGTGCCTGCAGCAGCGCCGGGCGAAGCGGCCGGGCCTGTCCGCCGGGGCGTGCAGTCAGCCGAAGCACGGCTTGGCCATGTAATCGTGGTCTACAGCCCTAAAGGTGGGTCTGGCTGCACCACGATAGCGACCAATCTGGCCGCCGGCCTGATGAAAGAAGGCACCAGGGTGCTCCTGGTAGACGCCAAATCTCAGTTCGGCGATGTAGGGGTCTTCCTCAACCTCAAGTCACCGACCACCCTTGCCGATCTGTGCAGCAGCGTCGAAGACATGGATATGGAGCTGGTGGAGAACGTGCTCGTCACCCATGACAGCGGTCTGCGCGTGCTGCTGGCTCCTGAGCCTGACCCTGCCGCAATCACCTCCCCTCTCAAAGGCAAGGATGTCGCCGGGGTTATCAGCAAAATTGCCGATGGCTACGATTTCATCGTTGTCGATACCGGCTCAACCGTTGACGAGGTGACAGCGGAGTTGTTCGACATCGCCAGCCGGGTTCTGCTCGTCTGCCCCCCCACCCTGTCCGGCGTGCGGAATGTGCGAGCGTTGCTCCGCCTGTTCGACGAAACAGATTACCCGATCGAACGGACGATGCTGGTGATTAACCAGTCGATCAAGGATCAGAACAAAAGCAACCGCGTCACGATTGCGACAGAGCTGATCGAGAAAAATCTCAAGATGCAGGCCATAGCCGAGATTCCGCTGGAGGAACGTGTTGTGCTCCACGCGGTAAACCGGGGAGTGCCCGTCATCGCTATCACTAAAGAGCGCAACCGCTCCCCGATCAAGGAACTCCTCGACATGGCCGAACAGGTTCGCCGGGCGCTGCTCGGTGAGCAGGCCGACAAATCAGAGGAAGAGACCAAACAGCAGTCCGGGTTTGGCCGGTTCCGTCGTCATTGAAAACTGGGCTTAGAGGTAGTGTTTTCGGGAGGAATCCGTGTCTCTGTTACGACGCATTGAAAAAGGCTACAAGTCCGGTGGTGAGGGCGGCGCCGGGGGCCCGGGCGGTACGGGGGGTACACCTCTCCCGTCTGACGCGGATAGCGCCGACGAACAATCCAAGCTGGCGCAGATGCGAGTCCGCCAGCGCGCTGCGCCAACCAGCGCCGCTGCGGCGCGCGAAAGCTATATGGACATCAAGAGCCGGGTTCAGACGAAACTGCTGGCTGAACTCGACCCTTCGATGGACATGAATCGACAGCACACTGAGATTCGCGCCACAATGGAAGAGCTTTTCACGACCATTCTGGCGGAGGAGAACATCGTGCTCAGTCGCGCTGAGCGGCAGCGATTGTTCGACCAGATCGTGGCCGAAATTCTGGGCCTCGGCCCCCTGGAACCCCTGCTCGCCGACGAAAGCATCACCGAGATCATGGTGAACGGCCCCAAGAATCTCTACATAGAGCGCAAGGGTACGCTGCACCGGGTCAACGTGACCTTCGAAAGCGAAGATCATGTGCTGCGCATTCTGGATCGCATTGTGGCCCCCCTGGGACGGCGTATTGATGAGAGCCAGCCCTACGTGGACGCCCGTCTCGCCGATGGCTCCCGCGTGAACGCCGTCATCCGACCGATCTCGCTGGTCGGTCCGGTGATCACTATCCGTAAGTTCTCCAAGCAGCCGCTCACCATTGAGGACCTGATCCGCTTTGGGACAATCACGCCGGCAATCGTGGAATTCCTGCGCGCCTGCGTAATCTCCCGCCTGAATATCATCGTGAGCGGCGGCACCGGCTCTGGCAAGACCACCCTGCTCAATGTGTTGTCGAGCTTCATCCCTAACGATGAGCGTATCGTCACAGTGGAGAACGCGGCGGAGCTTCAGCTTCGCCAGGAGCACGTGGTCACGCTGGAAAGCCGCCCCCCCAATATCGAAGGTAAGGGCGAGATCACCATCCAGGACCTGGTGGTGAACTGTCTGCGTATGCGTCCCGACCGGATCGTGGTCGGGGAGTGCCGTTCGGGCGAGGCCCTGGACATGCTCCAGGCCATGAATACGGGCCACGATGGCTCGCTGACCACCGCCCACTCCAACAGCCCGCGCGACACGATCGCCCGTCTGGAAGTGATGTGCCTGATGTCGGGGATGGACTTGCCAGTGCGCGCGATCCGCGAGCAGATCGCCTCGGCGGTGGACCTGATCTGCCATCAGGAGCGCCTGCGTGACGGGTCGCGCAAGATCACCAAAGTAACCGAAGTTCAGGGCATGGAAGGCGATGTCGTCGTGCTTTCCGACATCTTTGAGTTTGAGCAGACGGGTATTGAAGCAGGCAAGGTAATTGGCCGGCTCAAGCCGACCGGCCTGCGGCCCAAGTTCATGGAGAAGCTGGAAGCAGCCGGCCAGCATCTGCCACCCTCGGTGTTCGGTGTCGGCCAGCGCTACTAGCCCGAACCAGGATTGATGAGAAGCCGAACCCTGTCCCTGTGTTCGGCTTCTCGCTATTGATGCGCCTGGCCGGGATGTACAGAACGCCTTTTGAAGCTATGCTATAATGGAATCGGCAGGCTTTGATCGCGCGGAAGAATTGAACGACGATCGGTGCAAGTGAGTATCGGGGAAGCTAATCCATGGATACGACCCTCATCATCGCCATTGTAGCCGGGCTGATCTCAATCATCATCCTGATTGCGGGCGTTGTCAGTATGCGCAGCGCGCGCCAGGATGAAATCGCAGATCGTCTGGGGCGCTTCACGGACTTCAACGAATACGTCGTGCCGGAGGTGGCTGAAGAAGGCCCCAAAGAACCCAGCCAGCTCACTAAATCGCTCGATAAAAAACTCACCGAGCGTGAGTTCGGCAAGAAGATCAAAATCGCCCTGGCCAAGGCCGATCTCAAGATCACTGTTGCCGAATACTTCGCCTTACAGGTCATCACAACCGTGGGAGCCTTTGCGCTGGTAACCCTGTTCCGGGGCATCATCCTCGGGGTCGTGGCAGGCGCCGTTGGCTTTTTCGCCCCTCGCATCTATGTGAACCGGCGGCAGAATAAGCGTCTGCTCAAGTTCGAGACTCAGTTGCCGGACACGGTCAGCCTGTGGGTGAACGGCCTGCGGTCCGGCTACAGCGTTATGCAGGCTATGGAAGCCATCGCCAAAGAGTCGCCAGAACCCACGAGCACCGAGTTCCGGCGCGTAGTGCAGGAAGTTCAGCTCGGCATTTCCATGGAAGACGGCCTCGACCACATGCTTCAACGTGTGGAAAGTGAGGACCTCGACCTGATCGTCACCGCCGTCAATATCCAGCGCGAGGTCGGCGGTAACCTGGCGGAAATCCTCGAGGTGATCGGCCATACCATCCGCGAGCGGATCAAACTGAAGGGTGAAATTCGCGTGCTGACCTCGCAGGGTCGCTATACCGGTTACCTGATCAGCGGTCTGCCGATCGTGCTGGCCCTGTTCCTGATGGTGGTCAACCCCAACTATATGGGAGGTCTGTTCGAGAATCGGATGTGCGGCTGGCCCATGATTGGCATCGCCCTGGGCATGATCGGCCTGGGCACGGCGGCGATCCAGCGTATCGTAGACATTGACTACTAGCGAGCAAACGGAATCTTCAGGAGCGCACTATGTCTGGTGAAATAATCGGAATCGGAGCGCTGATCTTTCTGGGCGTATTCATCATTGGCGGGCTGGTTTACTATGGTATGCGGGATGACAGCGACCGCGATCCGCTTCAGGAACGGCTGGGTGAGCTAGGGGATCGGGAATTACCTTCATCTCTCGAAGAAGTTGAGCTGTCACTGCCATTCCAGCAGCGTGTCCTCCAGCCAGCCTTCAAGAAGCTCGCCGACATAGTCATCCGCTTCACGCCACAGCGCCAGCTTGAGCAGACCAGCCGCCAGCTTCAACTGGCTGGCAATCCTAACAATCTGGATGCCACGACCTTCCTCGGTGTACGAGTCGGGGCGACTGTGGTGCTGGCAATCATGGCGTTTCTGTTATTCGTCGTCGTTGCTCCCCAGAACAACGCCTTCCTGTTCATCGTTGGCGCGGCGGGGCTGGGTTACTTCTTCCCTTCGCTGTGGCTGAAGAGCCAGATTAGCAAGCGTCAGGAAGCTATCGTCAAGAAACTGCCCGACGCCCTGGATCTGCTGACCATCTGCGTGGAAGCCGGCCTGGGCTTCGATGCCGCCATGGGCAAAGTATATGAGAAGTGGGATGACGATCTGTCTACCGCTTTCGGGCGCGTCCTGCAGGAGATTCAGCTTGGCAAGCTCCGCCGTGAAGCGCTTCGCGATATGGCAGACGGCATGGATGTGCCGGACGTAACCAGTTTCGTGGCCGCCATCATCCAGGCTGACCAGCTCGGTGTGAGCATGGCCAAGATTCTGCGCGTCCAGTCAGACCAGATGCGAGTCAAGCGCCGCCAGAGGGCGCAGGAAAAAGCGCAGCAGGCTCCTGTCAAGATGATGATCCCGATGGTGCTGCTGATCTTCCCGTCAATCTGGATTGTGCTGCTCGGCCCATCCGTCATCATTCTTTTGGAAACCAACATCAGCTTCTAAAATCGGATTGTCGCGTGCGCCAGTTCACGGCTGCCCAAGCGGGTCGGCGAGTGTTCGCCATTCCTACCGGCTGGACATTCGTCCAACAGCATCTGCTCACCCCCCTGCTCGATCTGGTGTTCCCACCAGCATGTGCGGGATGTGGGCGCGTGGGCATCCTGCTGTGCGATCCCTGCCTGGCTACTATCAGGCCCGTCGAGTTCCATCACCAGCCCGATCTCGCCCCATTAGAAGCCCTGGGCGCGGTTGGCAGATATGAGGGCCTCTTACAGAGAGCTGTTCAGGCATTGAAATACGAGGGAGCGACAGCGCTGGCCACCCCCCTGGGGCAGCAGATGGCCCGGCGGATCGCTGACGCCGCCTGGGAGCCGGGTGTCTTTGTGCCCGTCCCTCTCCACCAACATCGACTGGCGACGCGCGGCTACAACCAGGCCGCGCTCCTCGCCCGCGCCGCGGCTTCCGCCCTCGGGTGGCCGTACCGGGATGATCTGCTGAGCCGTATGCGCGCCACACACAGCCAGGTCGGGCTGGATCACCAGGCGCGGCAGGAAAACGTTCGCGATGCCTTTGCACTGGCATCGCCAGAATCTCTTCAGGACAGGAGCATCATTCTGGTAGATGACGTGTATACCACTGGCGCTACAATCCGCGAGTGCGCCAGTGTGCTCGCCGCGGCGGGGGCCGGCGCCGTGCGCGCTTTTGTAGTTGGTAAAACCGGCTTAGGCTGATCGTGCCGCAAACAGTCGCCAACGGCGCGATCGGAATGGTTCTTGGCCCTGAGGTCACCAGTGCTAATCGCCTGTGCGCGAAAGGAGCAAGCTATGGAGGTCCAAATCCATGCCAGGAATGTGGATATCAACCCACGTCTGCGCGAGCACATCGAAAAGAAAGTGAGCAAGCTGGACCGCTACATGCCAAATATCACCGAAGCGCGGGTTGACCTCACCAGCCAGCACCAGAAGCAGGGAGGCAATCGGGCTATCGCGCAGATTACAGTGCGCGATGGGCGGGGGACGATTCTCCGCGCCGAAGACAAGAGCCAGTCGGACATGACCGCCGCCGTGGATATTGTGCTGGACAAGCTGTACCGGCGCATTCGTAGCTACAAAGGGAAGCGCCTGCAGCGGCCCGGGGATCGCTACGAAGAGATACGGCCGGTTCTGGCCGCTGCCGAGCCTGTCCCCGGTGAGACGGGCGAAGAGCCGGAGAAGAAACTGGAGATTGTCCGCCGCAAGCAGATTCGGGTCACCCCAATGCATGAGGAAGATGCCATCGAACAGATGGAACTGCTCGGCCATGACTTCTTCGTCTTCCTCAGCCAGGAGACCGGGGAGGTCAGCATCGCCTACCTGCGCGAAGACGGCAACTACGGCATTCTGGAGCCGCAGCGCGACTGATTTACTCACAATGCCAGTACAGCAAAATCTGAGTTAGCTCTGCCGGGGGCGGTGCGCGCCGCCCCCGGCTTATCATCATCTGAGGAACTCATGCCCCCGATTAGCGCTGTCATTATGGTGAGTGCCGGGGGGGGCGACCCCATCGAGCGTATAATGCTTCAGGCGCAGCAGGCCAGTGTCCTGGACCTTATCGCCCTCCTGCACGATCACGAGATCGATCCAATTGTTGTGGCCTCGCCCGCGTTGGAATGGCTGCCCGCTGATCGGCCAGTTATCCGCGAGCCAGACCAGCCCGGGCAGCGCTTTCATTTCGGTCGCCGGCTGTCCGGAATCATCCAGGAGCACCGGCTGAGCACCCTGCTGTACTTCGGAGGCGGCAGCACTCCACTCCTGGATTCGGATATGCTGACCCTGATCACCGGCATCCTGACCGGCGCGGGCGCGGGCAGCATCCCCTCCCATGTCGTCCTCACCAACAACAAGCATTCCAGCGACTGGCTGGCCCTGACCTGTGCAACGAGCGCCGCCGCGCTCGCTGCGCTGGCAGATTCTGAGCGCGACAACAGCCTGGCCTGGCTGCTGGAACAGAGCGGCGAATACGATGTGCGGACTATCACACGGATGCGACCGGCGGCGGGCTTCGATCTGGACACCCCCGCCGATCTGGCCCTCATCCTGCATCACCCCGGTATTCGTCCCCAACTGGCCACCGTTATCTCCCAGAACATGGCACTGCTCAGCCGGCCGCCGATCCAGGCCGTTCTCGATACGCTCCTTCGTGACGGTTCCACTCTGGCGTTGATCGGGCGCGTCTCGCCAGCAGCCTGGCAGGCCCTCAACGGCGCCACGTCGTGCTGGGTGCGCGTCTTTGCTGAAGAACGGGGAATGATCGCCAGCGGGCGTCTGGAACGGGGCGAAGTGCGGTCTTTGCTGGGCGAAATGATCCGGCGCGAAGGCCCGCGTCACTTCTTCAACACGCTGGCGCAAATGGCTGACGCGGCCATCATCGACAGCCGTCCGCTGATCGCTTCTCAGGGATGCTGGCCGGACGACGCCGACCGCTTCGCTTCCGACCTGCTCCTGCCCGATCAGGTGAAGGATGTCTGGCTACGAGAGTTTACCGCCGCCGCACTGGAAGCGCCGATTCCGATCCTGCTCGGGGGGCATAACGTTGTTGGCGGCGGTCTGCACGCCCTTATCGAGATCGTCAGGCAGCGGCAGGAGTAGCCCGACAGTCAGGCGTCGCTCCGCCAGCGCTGCGCCAGCCGCCGGTACTTGAGCCATTCGTACCAGGCCATCAGCAGGCTGAGGCGCAGGCCGTGCAGCCCATCCTTGTATCCCTGCAAGGTGACGAAACGCCAGCGGAACTGGCGTAGCGGCTGCAAGACGAAGTTCCGGAGCCGGGGTCGGACACCCTGACTGTAAAGAATTCCGGCGTCCAGCTCGGCGTAACGGCGCTGCTTGGCTACAAAATGAGCCACATCGTGATAGTTGTAATGAATCATGGGGTGCTGAAGCACCCCGCGCTGACCCTCCAGCACCACCACCTCATGGACAGGGTGCGCGCGATCGTAACGGGCGCGAATGCGGCGCAGCAGACGTGTCTGATAATCGGGATACCAGCCGGTATGGAGCGTCAGCCGGCCGAAGATATAGTTATGGCGCGGAATGCCATAGCCGTCCGCGGCGCCGGCCTGGATGACCTGCCGCACTTCCTGAGCCAGGTCCGGCGTGATGCGTTCGTCCACATCGACAAACAACACCCATTCCGAGTCGACGGCCGCCAGGGCGGCATTACGGTGATCGGCCCAGTTGTCGAAAGGACGCTGCCCGGTCCGTGCGCCGCAGGACTCGGCCAGCCTGAGCACCTCTCCCAGAGCGGGACTGTTGGCGTCCACCCAGACCAGAATATCATCAGCAAACCGCACTGAGTCAATACAGGCCGGCAGATGCTCAAGTTCATCACAACACAGGATGATCGCCGTCAGCATCAAAGGTGTCACAGAGTCGCAACCTCCCGGCAGGCGGCAATCAGGGCTTCCCGCTGGGTGGGGGCAAGCGCAGCATCCGCCTGAATCTGTCTGATCTTACGCCACATCCCCGCCCGCACAATTCGCCGGATAACGGCCACCTTCCAGGCCGGATAATGCTTGCCGTACAGCGCGAAACGGCTGCGCCACAAGTTGAGATAACTCTCCGGGCGGACCTGTGAGGTGCTCTTCCCCTCCAGATGAATCACGTGCGCCTCCGGCACACACAAAATACGCCAGCCCGCCTGACGCATACGCATCGCCCAATCCACCTCTTCGCAGTACATGAAGAACTGTTCATCGAACATGCCAACCTGTTCGATAACTTCGCGGCGCAGCATCATTGTCGCGCCGAGCACATGATCCGCGGCAAACGGCTCCGGACCCTCATACAGATCATTCGAATAGCGTCCGTTACGGGCCGACTCGTAGAAGCGCCCGGGGGCCGGCAGCAGGTCGATCCATGTCTGCCAGATGCCGGGAAAGGCGAAGGCGCTGTGCTGGGGCGCCCCGTCTCCGTAGAAAAGGCGCGCTCCCACCAGCCCGATATCAGACGCCGCGAAGAGCGCCTCATACAGAGTACGGATCGCCCGCTCCTGGATCAGAGTATCCGGGTTGAGCAAAAAAACCGCGCGCGGGAGCTGATTGGCGGGCTTCCCGCCGCCAAAGCCGATCGCGCGGAGCGCCAGATTGTTCCCGGCCCCGAAGCCGAGGTTCTCCGGGCTGGCGATCAGGTGCACCTGCGGAAAGGTATCCGCAATCGCCTCCGCTGTACCGTCAGCGGAGGCGTTATCTACAACCCAGACCTGCGCATCCGGGCCGTGGCGGGTGACATCGACATAGAGCGTTCGGAGAGCATCCAGCACCAGATCGCGCACATGCCAGGTCACAATGACGATGGCAAGGTCCACACTCACTCTCCGAGAGCGGCAAAATCCAGACCAGTGGACTCCATGAAGGCCGAGAAGTCCTCGAAGTCACTTCGACTCACGCGCTGCACCGTGTCTTGCCTGAGGATATTAGCCAGCACACGGGCATTCTGCCGATCGGCGCTGATCTGGACAAATACATCGGTGAGCGGGATACGCACGTTCAGCGGTACGATCTGCGGGTAAACCATCACATTGTACGGAATCTCTGGCGATGTGGTCACGACCACAACTTTTTCGCGCAGGTCCTCAACGGCTTTCAGATCCGCCCCTATGCCATCGGCCAGATAACCCTTCGGGACGACTCCGCCGTCACACTCGCCATCGTAGATGGCCTGCACCAGGGCGTCGTAATCTGCCACCTCGAGGATGCTGCTAAGATCGGTGAGCGGGTTGATCCCGCCGGCCCTCAGCATAAGCTCCGCCACCTGCCAGTTCACCTGATCCTCATCGGAGACGCGGCACAGCACCCCGTCAGATAACCGGCTGACATCCGTTGGATCGGGTCTGTCGCCTGTATGGGCCGCGTCCATCAGCAGGTCCACCCGGAAGCCGGCATTCCCGCCGCGCTTCACCCACAGTGCCGGGTCAGCGCATCCCTGCGTTTCGGCTACAGTGTAGGCGATGCCATCCAACCACCCGACGACCGGGTTGGCGCTGCAGAGCTGGGACACAATCTCGCCGTAGCTGTTGACAAGCTGAACCTCAACATTCAACCCGGACAGATCCCGGATCAGCGCATCCAGATCTTCGACCGCCGACGCCGCCTGCCGGCGAGTTCCCTGCGGCAGCATCAGGATAGTGAGCGGGCGGTCCTCCGATGCCAGCGGTATAGCGGTCGGCACCTCCGGCAGCGGCGTCGAGCGCGGGGTAGCAGTCGCCGTCGGGAGGGGGGTGGGCGTCGGCGCCGGCGGCTCTCCACAGGAAACCAGCATCAGGCCGGTCAGCAGTATCATCAGCACAGTCCCCAGAGAAAACGAATGAGTTCTCATGGATAGCCTCTCACCCCTCAGGCAGCAGCGCGATTACAGCATGAATCGCACAACACCAAGGACGCTGCGCGTATAGTACAATCAATCGGGCCGGGCGGCAAACCGATCCCCGCCGCTCGCAACATCCCGGACGAAAAGAGGGTTGAGACGCCAGGCCGCCGGCAGTTTTCGCTTTTCCGCCTCTAATTTGGATATATCGCTACGGAGCGGACTGCGCCGGTTGAGTCGTTGCGACGCTGCCAGGCCCGGGCTGGATCTCCACCCAGCGGCGATCGACGTTGGCCTGGACAACCGCCACGTCCTCGTGGATCAGGCCAATCCAGCATGGCTGCGGGTTGCGCTGCGGCAGGATGTCGGTCAGCCGCACCGCCCCCCATACCACAGCCTGCGCGCCCGGCGGCAGGTAGTAGAAGGTCTGCCCACCTTCTTCGACGGCTACCAGATCATCCATCGAGCCGATAGCCCAGCGCCAGGGGTAACTACTCTTGACGGTGTCACACTCCAGACCAACGCGCCAGGCGCCCGATTCATCATACCAGCCGATTCCGCTGGCGCGCTGATCCTGCTGGTAAACCGTGCCCGGCGCCGGCCCGGTAGTGCGCAGCCCCACCGTCCCATCATTGGTGATGGTCAGGCGGAAGACCAGCATATCCCCTTGAAGCACCACTTCGCTATCGCTGATGGTTGATTCAACCCCCTGCGGAATGGGGATCAGCGCTCCCGGCTGGCCATACTCAGTGGCATAACGGTCGTCATACGGCATGGTGTCATAGAATACAGTTGTACCGGTCGGCTGCGGGAAGATCGCCCCCAGCGGAAAACCGCCGTCGCGGATAGTCAGCGTATCCGTCCGCCGCACCCGCTGCCCTACGGCATCCTGCGCTTCGACCACAACCAGATAATCTCCATCCGGCGGCGGCTCCTTGCCGGCATCAATACCGCCGTCGTAATCAAAGACATGGGCGCCAGCATCGCCCAGCGCGCGCCCCTCATTGCGCTCGGTGATGTATTCGCGCTGGCCCGCTCTATCCACCAGGTACATAGTCAGGACAGCAGGCTTGCTCACATAAACCTGAATATCGACACGATCGGAGAGGCCATCCTGATTGGGGGTGAACTCCCGCGGCGACAGCGAAAAGCCTGAGATATCAGGAAGCTGCGAATCGCTTTCGGCGATTGTGATCGTGCCGCTTGCCTCGCCAACCTCGCCGTCATGGGCGACCGCGGTCAGCGTCCAGGTATACGTCCCATCCATCAGCAGCCGGCGTTCAACCTCACTCTGCACTGTTTCTTCCGGGAGGATAAACCCGTTCACAACGCCGCCAAACAGCGCGCTGTAAGTATCGGCCACGCGCGGCTCCTGATCGCGAAAGGTGTAGAGACGCTCCTGCTCATCGCGGAGGGTGAGCGTCACTGTCGCGCTGTCATTCAACCGGTAGCTGAAAACCGCCAGGTCATTCTCACCGTCCGCATTGGGCGTGATAGTCTCCAGATCGAAGCCCGCCGCTTCCAGGAGCGGCCGTGGCGGTTGCAGCAGGAACATCCCGATCACCAGCATCGCAGCTACCGCCAGAAGTGCCACCAGGACGGTCAGCAGGCGTGGTATTGGCATATCATTCTCCTTCCCGCAGGGGGACGGAAGTGCACTGCACAGGCAAGAGCATCCTGATCAGGAGGCCGTTCAGCGGGCAAAGGGGCCGGTCAGCCCCCTACCCACCCCAGCACCCTGATCTGTCCGCGTAAGTTTGCGGTCAGATTCACCGCGCTGTATCCATTGGCATTGGCGACGTACAGGTCCAGCCGGCCATCAACACGCGGATTGATGCCGGAATAAGCGATCCAGACTCCATCCGGTGAGAACACCGGATCGCAGGCCGTTGGCGGCGGATTGTTGCTGCTGACGATCTCCAGATTGCCGGTTGTGACAACCAGTCCATGCGGGCACTGACCCAGATGCCCACCCAGGGCAATCCGGGAGCCGTCCTCTGACCAGGCCGGGTGAAGGGCATACCGGGCGAAATTATACTGGCTCAGCGTCCCCAGCCGCCGCCCGCTCGCATCCATAAGGGTGATTTCCGTCGCATCAGCCGCCCGCTGGAAGACAACCTGCTCACCATCCGGGCTCCACCTCTCGCTGAGGTAGTACGCCAGATCAGGCTCGTCCTGCAGGGTGATACGCCGGGCCTCGCCGCTTTCGATATCCGCCTGCCACAGGTAGCGGAAGTTATCTCCCCGGAACGAGTCACCGGTAGTGAAGCCAACCAGACGATCGGTAATCCAGTACGGCGGTTCAGATAGCCGCTCCTGGCTGAGCTGCCGCACAGCCCCGCTATCCATGTCAAGCAGGTATAGCTGCCCGCCGGTAGCGCCCCCGGCTTCGCTCTCGAAGCATGCCGAGCCTGGCTCCCAGGTCAGACATTCCGCGCGGTCAGAGACAAAAGCGATAGAGCGCCCGTCGGGAGACCAGGCCGGCCAGAAGTCGAAGGACCCGCTGACGGTCAGGTTGCGCAGATCGGTGCCATCAGGATTCATCCCATAGAGATCCAGGTCATATCCCGAATCGGCAGCGATGACAATCTGGCTGCCGTCAGGAGACCACTGCGGCGTGCTGAGGATTCCCCGCTGGGTCAGGCTGAACATCTGCAGAATCCGCGAGTTGACGCCGGTCGTGAGGTCCAGTACGTAGAGGCCGTTAGTCTGTGGCGCGGCCGGATCATCCCGAAAGTAAGCTACGCGCTGACCTGTAGGGTCCCAGTAGATGCGATTATCCGTGCTGGCGGGCAGGTTGAGGACGGAGACGCTCTGACCGGAGCGCGGGTTCACCAGATACAATGTCTCAACGTTAGTTTCGGGCTGCGGCGTGCGCGGATCCCCGATCCCATCGCGATCGTTGATGTTTACGAAAGATACCCAGGGTTCAGGCAAAGGCGCCCCCAGCGGCCCCGAAACATCCACTATGGTCCAGCGATCCCCGGCAAAAGCCAGAGATGGCCAGGGCGTCGCCGAAGGGGGCGGCGTCAGACTGGCAGTCGGGGTGATCGACGGGGTAGCGGTGGACGTGGCCGTTGCCGATGGCGTAGCCGTCGCGGAGGGAGTGACCGTCACCGTCGGCGAAGGCGTAACACTGGCGGTCGCAGTGAGGGTCGGGGTCGGCGTAGCTGTGGGCGATGCGCACCCCCCCAGCACAGCCAGAAGGACAGTCAGGCTGACCCCATACAGGAGCGTCTTGCCAGAGGCAACTTCAGGGTATTTGAATCGCATAGGCATCAGGACTCTGAATGGAAACAAGAACTGAACCGGGCTGATCTATTTCTTCAGCACGTAATAGGAGCCACGCTTCTGACCCATCTTGATCAGGATGCCCTTATTGACCAGATCGGCGAAATCGCGGCGGAGGGTTTCGGCATGCACGTCGGGGCACAATTCCTGCAAGTCTTTGTTTGTGATACGTGGGTTCCCCCGGTTAATCAGGAAGTCCAGCGCGTACTCTTGCCGCGGGTTGACTTCCAGACCGCGATACTGCCCATCGAAGCCCGCCGGCAGCACCCCTTGCTCCACAGGGGCCTCTTCCTGCCGATCGCTGCGAAGGGTCACGCGGACGCCACCCGCCGTTTCCTCAAATTTTGGCGCGGGCAGGCTTTGCGCTTTCATCAACGCGATAACGCGATCGATCCCGTAACCGAGCCGCTCGATGAACCCCATGTCGGAGAGCACCTGCACAATGATCGGATTGCGCGAGAATCGTTCATCGACGATGTTGTCCACCGTCACCGGACCGGGCAGCTCGCCGGGACTGCTGACCTCCATGCGATCAGCGAAGATGTACAACCTGACCCCATCCCCCTGGATGCTGTAATCCCGATGCGCAACTGCGTTCACCACCACTTCGCGGGCGGCTTCCATGGGATATTCAAACTGCTCATCGCGGGCCATGGTCGCCCCCATCTGCACCTGCTTGCGCAGGTTGTCCACCAGGAAAGTCTGGGCGCGCCGAAGCTGCGCCGGCAGCGTCCCGCCGATATCCTGCCGGGTGAAGGTGTCGCTCATAACTGTGCCGGCGAACCGCGCCGCAGTGATATCCGACCCCCGGATGATCTCCTGGGGAGCCTTGCCAAACAACAGGATTCCGGCATGCGTTGGCCGGAGGACGCCCTCAGCATCTTTGACCAGACAACCGCGCTTGAGCAAAACTTCCTCCGGCGCCAGGCCGCCAAAGCCCTTGAGATCGGCGGCGTAGGCTTCCACCAGGTCCCAGTCGAGATCATCCCGGGAGGCGCTGGTCGCTACCTCCTCCTCAAAGCTGACATCGCCGCGCTGAATCAGCAGGGCGCGCAGACCGCGCGCATCAAGCGCCCGATTCTGTACGCCTTCTCGGATCAGAAACCGTCCGTCATAGGCGTAAATATGTGGCAGCCCCCGGGGCACATCAACCACCACCAGCGAGAACTGACCGATAGTCGCCTTTTCTGCCAGGGGGATAATCAGCGGCGGCGTGGTCGCCAGCGTCGCCCGCAGGACACGCTCGATTGCCGCTTCAGCATCATCCACGCCGGCGATGACATCTGTGCGTGGCGCGACTCCCAGGAGCAAAGTGCCGCCGCTGCTGTTAGCCATCGCCACCAGGATCGGGGCAATATCCTCTACCGGGGCGCGGCCCGGCAGCCAGTCTACATCAGCCTGCCGCCCTGCGCTGATCAGTCGCTGGATATCCTGCGCGTCTACCATCGGCTACCGCCCCGCTGATGCTCCTTCTTCCGTTGCCGCCTGCACTTCTTCCCCCTCGCCGGGGTCATCGGCGGCATCAGGCTCGTCGTCGCCCCCATCCTCTGAGTCTACCGCAGGAAGCAGCACTTTCTCAAGCACGGCATCAACGTGATCGATCAGGACCAGCTCCAGATCCTTGAGGACGCGGCGGGGAATATCCTGCAAATCGCTCTTATTTCTGGTGGGCAGCAGGAAGAGCCTTAGCCCGGCCCGATGCGCAGTGAGCAGCTTTTCCCTGACTCCACCCACCGGGAGCACCCTGCCCCGCAGCGTGATCTCGCCGGACATTGCCGCGTCGCGCCGGACGGGGCGGCGGGTGAAAGCGGACACCAGCGCCACCGTCATCGTGATCCCGGCGGACGGCCCATCTTTGGGGATGGCGCCCTCCGGCACGTGAATATGGATATCCGTCTCATCGAACCGGCTCGGGTCAATGCCCAGTTCCGCCGCCCGGGAGCGGATGTAGGTCAGCGCAGCCTGACAGGATTCGCGCATCACCTCGCCGAGCTGGCCGGTGAGCTGTAATTCACCCTTGCCGGGCATCAGCGCCGCCTCGACAACCATGATATCGCCGCCGGCCTCTGTCCAGGCTACGCCGCAGGCCACGCCAATCTGGTCGTGTTCTTCCGCATGGATATGGTCGAAGCGCGGCGGGCCGAGATAGCGATCGAGTGCGCCGGCCTGTATACGGTGAGGGTGTTTCTTGCCCTCAGCCACCCGGCGAGCGATCTTACGACAGATGTTGGCAATCTCGCGATCGAGATTGCGTACCCCGGCCTCATAGGTGTACTCGCGTATAGTCTTTTGAAGCGCTTCCTGCTCGAATTGAATATGTAGGCCGGTCAGGCCGTGGGCCTCGTATTGCTTGGGCAGCAGGAATTTCCGGGCGATCGCCAGCTTATCTTCTTCGGTGTAGCCAGAGAATTCAATCACTTCCAGCCGATCCAGCAGCGCCGGCGGCAGCGGATCGAGATAGTTGGCTGTAGTGACGAACATCACCCGCGACAGATCGTAAGGCACTTCAAGATAGTGATCGCTGTAGGCGTGATTTTGCTCCGGGTCCAGCACTTCCAGCAGCGCGGCAGCCGGATCGCCCCGGAAGTCCTGCCCCAGCTTGTCCACTTCATCGAGCATAAACACGGGGTTGACTGTCTTGACGCGGCGCATCGTCTGGACGATCCGCCCCGGCATCGCCCCGATATACGTGCGGCGGTGGCCGCGAATCTCCGCCTCATCGCGCACGCCGCCCAGGCTGACCCGGATGAACTCCCGACCCAGCGCCGCGGCGATGCTCCGCCCCAGGGAAGTCTTCCCGGTCCCGGGCGGCCCCACAAAGCACAGGACGGGACTCTTGACCTTATCTGGCGCGATCTTACGTACGGCGATATGTTCCAGCACGCGCTCTTTGGCTTTGGGCAGTCCGTAATGCTCGCTATCCAGCACCGCGCTGGCATGGGCGATATCCAGATTATCCTCGCTGGTATGCTGCCAGGGCAGGCTGAGCAGCCAGTCCAGATAGGTCCGAATAACGCCAACTTCCGGAGCCATGGGCGAAAGAAAAGTCAGGCGGCCGAGTTCCTTGCGAGCCTTTTCGGCAATCTCGTCGGGCATATCCGATTGAGCGATCTGCTGCTCAAGATCGCTCATCTCCTGCTGGAAGACATCTATCTCCCCCAGCTCGCTCTGGATGACGCGCATCTGTTCCCGCAGGAGCATCTCTCGCTGGCCGCGGTCGACTTCCTGCTGCACCTGCATCTGAATCTCATCCTCAAGCTGGAGCACATCCAGCTCACGGCCGAGGAAGACCCCTACCTTGCGCAGTCTTTCCGCCGGGTTAATCAGGCCGAGGATAGTCTGGCGCTCAGCCAGCGACAGGTTGAGGGTGGAGGCGATCGCATCAGCCAGCCAGCCCGGCTCATCAATATTTAGCGCGTAAACATACGCTTCCTCAGAAATGTTGTGATTCAGATGAACGCACTTTTCAAACAGGGCCAGAACTGCCCGCATATGCGCCTGCATCTGTCGGGAAATTGCCTTGTCAGAGTCTTCTTCAATCGGGCGCGCCCGGACGCGCATAAAGGGCTTGCTGCTGAGGAATTCGACAATTTCCACGCGCCGGCGGCCCTGGGCCAGCACGCTGACTGTCCCATCCGGCATACGCATCACCCGCCCCATCGCTATTTCAGTCCCCAGCAGGTGGAGATCGCCGGGGGTGGGGATAGCGATATTCGGATCGAGCTGCGCCGCTCCGATCACTGTTCGCCCCTCAGCCTGTGCCGCCTGAATGGCCAGCAGAGAGGACTCGCGCTCTACGAACAACGGCGTAACCATGTTCGGATACACGACCAGATCGCGCAGTGGAATCAGAGGAGCCTCAATCAGGCCATCCTCATCCTGCTCGCTATCCCGGACATCATAGAAGTCGTTTTCCCCATAGCCCATTATGAACATGGTCACGGCACCTGTGTACTCTTGCCCTGGGCGGGCCAGTGCTCCGGGTGAACTGCCGGCTCGCGCACCACCTGCTGCTCCCCGGCCAGACGATTCACCGCATGGCCCGGCCTGAGACCCAGGATATCGCGCACCTCTCCAACAATGAACAACGAGCCGGTGACAACGACCAGCCCTTCGGAGCCAGCCAGATCACGAGCGCGCGACAGCGCTTCGCCCACAACCGGCATCTCTTCGACTGTCCCGGTAAATCCGGCGGCTTTCGCCTGGGCGGCCAATTCATCCGCTGGCAGGGCGCGAGGATGCTCAGCCTGCGCCAGAACCAGGTGATCTATCGCTGGCAGCAGCGACCGGAACATGCCGGCAACGTCCTTATCCGCTGATGCCCCAAAGACCAGCGCTCTACCCCGCCGGGTCGGGAAGACTTCATCCAGCGCCTCCCGCAGGCAAATGGCAGACGCCTCGTTGTGGGCAGCATCCAGCACCATCGGCGGGTCGCCGTTCACAATTTCGAAGCGCCCCGGCCAGTCAGCCTCCAGACGCCCATCGGACACCAGAGACGCCGGCAAATCCAATCCCCCCCGCCGCGCCTGATCCAGCGCCGCCAGCGCCACCGCGCCATTAATCGCCTGATGCGGCCCAATCAGCGGCGTCCAGTAGCTGCGCATGGCGCCGGCTGGCCCGGCCTGGAACTCCTGCCCCTGAATAGTGCTCAGCCCGGCGGTGACCTGCCAGTCGCGCCCCACTACAATCAGGGGCGATCCGCGCTCGGCGGCAACTCGTTCCAGCACCTCGGCCGCTTCCTGCTCCTGCGGAGCGCTGACCACCGGCACGCCCGGCTTGATGATGCCCGCCTTCTCCCCGGCGATCTGCGCCAGAGTATTGCCAAGCAGATGGGTGTGGTCATAACTCAGACTGGTGATGACCGACACCAGAGGAGTCACGATATTTGTGGCATCCAGCCGCCCCCCTAACCCGACTTCCAGCACAACAGCATCTACCCGCTCGCGGGCGAAGTAGAGCATCGCCAGCGCCGTCGTGATCTCGAACCATGTCAGGTCGGGCATCTGATCAATCACAGGTTTCAGATCGGCCAGTATGGCGGCGAATGTTTCGCGGGGTATCAGATCATCGTTAATCCGGAAACGTTCCCGAAAATCCTGCAAATGGGGGGACGAATACAGGCCGGCCCGCTGACCCGCCGATCGGAGCGCCGCCAGGCAGTATGCCCCCACTGAGCCTTTGCCTTTGGTCCCGGTGATGTGGATGATCGGATACTGCCTGTGTGGATTGCCTGCCGCCTCCAGCAGCCGGAGCGGACGTTCCAGACTCATGACCTCCGGAGCATAGCGCACCTCGCGCCGGATTTCATAGTTGATGAATCCATACAGATACTCAAGAGCCTCGTCATAAGTCCACATGTAATGGGCGCTCCGTCATGGTCAGGTATAGTGGTGCCCCGCGCAAAACTGGACACCATACTACCTTTCCCGGCCCCCACATACAAGGGCAAAGGCGGGTGGCAGGCCGAACAGGCCGCGCTATGCAGTCTGTCCGGGGCTAAAGCCTCATCATTATTTCAGAGTATGCGGCTGATTCATTCCGGGGATGGCTTGGGACGCGGTGGCACAACAGCGTCCGTCAGCAGGGCGTCCTCAGTCTCGTCGAAGAAGAAGATCCGGGCATGCAGATTGCCAAAGGAGACTTCGGCGGCATTCTTCAGGGGATACCGCGTATTTGGCGCGATCTGCGTGTTATCAATGAAGGTCCCGTTGCTGCTCTCCAGATCCTCGATATAGAAGCCTTCGGGTTCGCGGTAAATCGCCGCATGTACGCGCGACACCCCGGCATCAAAGGCCCCGTACCGGTCGAGGTCCACATGAGGCCGCCGCGAGGCGCTGCCACCGCTGCGCCTGCCGATAGTGATGCGGGAGGGCACCACCACAGCGATCGGCTCCTGGTAGCCGGAGATAAAGAGGACAATGGCATCCTGGCGGATATCAGCGGGCATTGCGCGCAGCTTGGCCGTGCCATCCAGCCGCTTGGTCTGAAATGTGGGTCGGCGTCCCTCATGCCATTTGACCAGCGAAGATACCACCTGTACCAGTTGCTTCATGCTGACCGGCTTGCCCAGGAATACGTCAGCGCCGACCTCCATCGTCTGATTGATAGTGGCCTGCGTGACAGCCGCGCTGACGACGACGATCGGGATATCGTGCTGGGCGATATCGCGCCGCACGTAACGACAAAGCTCAAGGCCGTGGATATCGGGCAGCATGAGATCCAGGATAATGGCGCTGGGCGACTCCGAATTAAGCACGCGAATAGCGCTCACTACTTCGCGGCAGGTGTGCACCGTGTACCCGGCCCGCTCCATAATCAGCCGGAAGATCTCCGAAGTTTCAGGCTCATCCTCAACAATCAGAATGACCTGCCCGGTGCCGGGCCTGGGGTCGGACTCCTCAGCAAGCGCGACGGCGGACTGGTGGCGCACAATGCTGCCCTGAGTAGGGGAAGCGATCACGGATATCTGCAAGTGCAGCACGCCAAGCTGGACATCATCGCCATGAGATAACACGCGCGGCTCGCTGCCCAGGCGTTCGTTATTCAGCAGAGACGGCTTCCCGGAGCCGAGATCGATGATCATCAGGCGATCCTCGACCGGGTAAATAGCAACATGCTCCGCCGCTACGCCGAGTTCCATCGCTCCCCAGGGCGTCAGATCGAGGTCAGGGTACAACCCCTTTTCTCTATCCGCCCGACCAATAATCGTCCGGCCCGATACCTTGAGTTTGGCTACGCCCGGCGCACTTGGGATACGCAACTCGAGCACCCAGGGCAATCCTGCTTCGTCACCCATACTTCGATCCTTTAATCGCAAACACGCAGGAGCCAGTCACTGAACAACCAGGGACGCAAACGGCGCCCTTTCCCTGTGAAACAGATACTTTCAGATAGCACATCCGTCTGATCAGCATGGTATCACAGAACCGATTCTTCTGCATTTAGTAAATTTTGGGCTAATATGCAGGGGGTCATTCTGTCATGCAAACCTGTAAGGGGGCCGGCAAGTCGCCATCGGCGAGGCTGTGCGTCGTTGCACAACCGGGCCGATAGCGGTATACATTCTACTGGTTCAGGCTGATACACAAGGAGCGACTTTTCGTGACACCATCTCGCATCACGGTCCTGGGCAGTTACAATACCGACCTGGTCACATTTTCCCCGCGCATCCCTCAGCCCGGCGAAACCATCCTGGGGACGGGCTTCAAGACAGGTCCGGGCGGCAAAGGTTCGAACCAGGCTATTGCCGCCGCGCGGCTGGGCGCTGCCGTGAGCTTCATCGGCCAGATCGGTCAGGATATGTTCGGCGATATGGCCCTGAAAGCCTGGCAAGAAGCCGGAATCGATACCGCCGATGTGATCCAGAGCGCGCAGCACCCGACCGGCGTAGCTTCTATCATCGTAGACGAGCATGGCGAAAATATAATCGTCGTTGCCTCAGGTGCTAACTGGGCCGTTTCGCCCGCCGATCTGGATCAGGCGGAACAGGTCATCGCCAGCAGCAAGGTTTTCCTCACTCAGCTTGAGACGCCGCTGGAATCTGTCCGACGTGGCCTTGAGATAGCGCGCCATCACGGGGTTACCACCATCCTGAATCCGGCGCCGGGGCAACCGCTTTCCCCTGAGATACTGGCGCTGGCAGATATTCTCACTCCCAATCAGACTGAAGCAGAGATCATCACCGGGATCACTGGAGGGGATGCCGGGAACGCCTGTCGCGCCCTTCGTGAGCGCGGGGCCAGGACGATTGTGATGACCCTGGGCAGCCAGGGTGTGCTGCTTTTTGATGAAGATGGGCCGCGGGCTTTCCCGGCTTTCAAGGTGCCCCAGGTCGTCGATACGACCGGAGCGGGCGACGCCTTCAACGGCGGCCTGGCCGTGGCGCTGGCCGAAGGTAAGCCGCTGGCCGACGCCATCCGTTTTGCCAATGCGACCGGCGCTATCAGCGTCACGCGGGCTGGCGCGGCTGAATCCATGCCCACCCGCGAGGAAGTCCTCCAACTGCTGAGCGCCTGAGATTCTCGCTTCCATATCTGCGGCTGGCTGAGAAAGCCCGCCCGGGGGCGGCGCTGCCTCGATATAAACAAAAGACGCGGGGAACCAGGTGTTCCCCGCGTCCGTTCTACATTTCAGTTGTTCGGTCTAGTGACCCTTGTTCTTGATGGCCGCATGGGCCGCCGCCAGACGCGCCACCGGGACGCGGAACGGCGAGCAGCTCACATAATTCAGGCCGGCGCGGTGACAGATCTCGATTGACTCAGGATCGCCGCCGTGCTCACCGCAGATGCCCACCTCGAGGTCCGGACGTGTCTTGCGGCCCCGCTCGACGCCCATGAACAGAAGCTGCCCGACACCGCGCTCATCCAGCGTCTGGAACGGATTCTTGGGCAGGATATTCAGGTCACCTTCGTCGGCATAGCGCAGCAGGAACTTGCGCTCGGCATCGTCACGGCTGATACCGAAGGTCATCTGGGTCAGGTCGTTGGTGCCAAAGCTGAAGAACTGAGCCACCCCGGCGATCTCGTCCGCGGTCAGACAGGCGCGCGGAATCTCGATCATCGTGCCGAACTTGTATTCGATCTCGATGCCCTTCTCGCTCATGACGGC
>JARKNX010000113.1 GCA_029976025.1 Aggregatilineales bacterium
TCTGCTCGGGGGCGCGAAGCTGCAGGGCTTTGTCGAGCAGCCCGACCGTCTCAAGCGGCTGCTCCCGATCAAACGTCACCCGCGTATTGACAATCAACCCGCCCATCACCAGCGGCAGATACGCGTGGGCAAAGTCCATCCCGCCGTTCAGGCAGTTCATGATTTCGCGGCGGTACGCTTCCTGCCCGGCTTCGCCCCCGCAGTCGTCGCCGGTGACGGTGGACACCATCATGAAGCTCTGGTGGATGGCATCCCGCAGCAGGTCCTGAAAGACCGGCCCCGCAAGCAGAGCGCCCGCGTTACTGGCTATCTCCGGCTGCTCGAAGAGGATGCGGCAGGTGCGGATAAACCACTCCGGGTAGTGCCCCGCCGCGTCTTCTTCCAGGTCCGGCATGCTCTGCTCCAGCGCAACCATCATGGCCTTGGCGATGAACACCGCCTCGCCGGCGCGCAGCGGATATCCCGCGTTGCGGAAGTGCGTCTGCACCGCGTCCAGCAGCGGGAAGTATACGGTGTCGCGCTTGATGAGCGGCAGCAGCACCTCCAGCCGGTCGCGAACGCGGTCCACCAGCACGCCCTCATCGACATGGTCGCGCATTGTCCACAGCGTATGCCACCTGGGAGCGAGGTCGGCCACCTTGCCGATCTCGGTTTTAGCGACGGTGAAATCGGCGCTGAGCGCGGCCTTCCCGGCCCGCTCCACCGAAAACACCATTTGCTGAAGCCCCCAGAACTGCTCCTGCACAACTTCCGGCAGCTCCGTCTCGACAAAAAGGCCGCCACCCTCTTTATCGCGCACGCGGCGGGGTTTATCCTTGCCGGCCCGTTTGACCGTCAGCTCGACGGTGACCTTATAGCCGGCCCCGGGGGCCGTGCGCGGGTTGCTGTTCACCGGCAGGACCAGATACCCCACCTCCGCCGGGTGCATACCAACCAGCACACGGTCCTGCCTGTACACGAACGGATTGCGAGTCTTTTTGGAATCCCGGTCAGGGAATCGCATCTGAACGGCGACATCGACTTCGATATCGGCGGCGTTCTGCAGGAGCACGATAACGTCGAACGGGCGCCCCGCGGGGGTGCTGCGCGGGCGCACGCCCAGCGCCACCTGCACGACATCCATATTCACGCGCTCGCCGCTGGTGATAGCCCCCAGCAGATCGGGCAGGTTCACCGTCTCGCGGTCAGTCATGGATAACCTCCGGCACGGGTGGAATCACGGTACATCACGTACAGTGTAGCAGAAGTTGGCCGAAGCCGCTGACGAACGGGCGCGCCCCTTACCCGGGAAATTCTGGCAACACAGGCCAGCCGCGGGCGCGGCGGCGCGGATCACGGCCGCCGCCCGTCGCCCGCGATCAACACCTCCAGCCGGGCTTCCAGCGCCTCCACCTGCTCCTGAAGATTTTCCACGCGCTCGGTCAGGTTGAGGATGATCTCGACGCCGGCCAGGTTGACCCCCAGCTCGGTCAGCCGCACGATCTTGCGCAGGCGGAGCACGTCGCGCTCGGTGTACAGGCGGAAGTTGCCCGGCGTGCGCTGCGGGGTGACCAGCCCGGCTTCCTCATAGTTGCGCAGGGTCTGAGGATGGAGCGCCACCAGCCGGGCTACCACGCTGATCGTGTAGCGCGGCTCGTCCAGGTCGGGTTGTTCGTAGAGGCTCATAGGATTCTGCCCCGCTCGGTTCCATCCGCCGGGCGGACGGACTATCCTTAATCAGGCCGGCTGCCCAGCAGCACCGGGATCTCCAGCGTCCGGTCGCCGCGGACAACGGTCAGCTTCACTTCATCGCCGGGGCGGGTATTCACGACCAGGTAGCCGACCAGCTCATCCATACTGTCCACAAATACCCCGTCGATAGCGACGATGATATCGCCGCCAACCAGGACGTCGGTGCCCCGGACCCGGGTATTGTTGTCGAAGCCGCCCTGCAGACCGGCCATATCAGCCGGCGAGCCGGGCGTGATAGTCTGAATCAGCACGCCGGATGTCACCGGCAGGTTGAGCGTTTCAGCAAGCGCAGTCAGGCTGAAGCCTCCCTCCGGCGAGAGAGAAGAAATGCCCAGCCAGGAGTAGTCCATCCGGCCTTTCTCGATCAGCTCCGGCGCGATACGGGTGATCGTGCTGGCCGGCACGGCGAAGCCAACGCCCTGAAACTGGCCGGTCCGGGTGCGGATGGCCGTGTTGACGCCGATCACGCGCCCGTAGGAATCCAGCAGTGGCCCTCCGGAATTGCCGGGGTTAATCTCCGCATCGACCTGGATAATCGACGGGTTCTGAAAGGGCTGCCGGGTCGGGTCTATCAGCTCCGCTGAAGGCAAGGTGCGGCCCAGGGCGCTGATCACGCCGGTCGTCAGGGAGCTGGCCAGCCCGAAGGGGTTGCCGATGGCAACCACGCGCTGGCCGACATACAGGTCATCTGAGCTGCCCATCTCAACCGGGACCAGGTGCGCCGCGGTTACATCCACCCGGATCACCGCCAGATCGCTGAAGTCATCGAGGCCGACAACCCGGGCTTCGGCGACATAACCATCGCGGAAGGTCACCAGGATACGGTCTGCGTCGCGCACGACATGGGAATTGGTCAGGATATGGCCGGCCAGATCGTAAACGAAGCCAGAGCCGCTGGCGAAATCAACCGGTCCGGAGGTTGTCCCCTCGCCAAACGCGATCGCCACATCAATGTTGACCACGGAAGGGGATACCCGGTGGTAGATATTCCGCAGCAGCAGATATTCCGCCTCCGAAGCGGCGACAACTTCCGGGGGCAGTGGGCTGGGCGTCGGCTGTAATTCGGCTATCCCCGCCCCCGCCGGCAACTCCACCTGATGCGCCATAAGCCGGGGCAGCCCGGCCCCGGCGCGCGGCGCCATCGGTAGCGAGCCGGTCAGCAGTACGGCGGCCACCGCCATGCCCAGCGCAAACACCCCGGCCCCGGCCAGCAGCAGTAACACCCAACGCCTCTTCATACTACGACTCCGTCCTGCGTTCAGCGCCCCGGGCTGCGACCCGCCCGGCGGGCTGAAACGATGCCATCAGGGCTTATTGGAACGCATCGCCGCCAGTTTTTCAAAGAGCTCTCGCTCCTGTCCCGAAAGGCTGCGCGGCACATGAATCATCACGCGCACGTAGAGATCCCCGTGCCGGTCGCCCCGCAGAGGGGGCATCCCCCGCCCGGCCAGCCGGAATTTCTGACCGGATTGCGTGCCGGCCGGCACCTTGAGGCGGACCTTACCGCTGAGGGTAGGGACTTCGATCTCGCCGCCCAGCACAGCAGTATAAAGGTCTACCGGCAGGTCGAGCACCAGGGCGTCGCCTTCGCGCGCATAGTCAGGGTGATCCTGCACCCGGACAATCAGGTAGAGATCGCCGGGCGGGCCGCCAGCGTAGCCAGACTCCCCCTTGCCCCCGACGCGGACGCGAGTCCCGGTGCGGGCGCCTTTGGGAATCTTGACCGACAACCGATGCCCGCCGAGCATGAACTCGCGCGTGGTGCCGTGGTACGCTTCTTCCAGCGTGACGGTGACCTCCTGCTCGATATCGCGGCCCTTGATCGGCATCCGGGTCTGGCGGGCCTGCTGCCGGCCGCCGCCGCCGAACATGGAGCTCAGGATATCGAAGAAGCTGTCTCCGCCGCTGAACTCATACTGGTACTGGCCGCCGCTCCCGCCGCCCGCCTGGCGGATCAGGTCTTCCCAGGGCACATTGCCCTGCCCGCCCATGTGCTGCCATTCCTGATACTGGTTGCCCAGGCGGTCGTACTGCGCGCGCTTCTCCGGGTCGGCCAGGACTTCGTTGGCCTCGTTAATCTCCTTGAAGCGCTCCTCAGCAGCCCGATCGCCGGGGTTCACATCGGGGTGATACTGCCGGGCCAGCTTACGGTAGGCCTTCTTGATATCTTTTTCGCTGGCGTTACGGCTGACACCCAGCGTCTTGTAGTAGTCTTTGTAACCGGCCATTGCTCACTCGATCACACGCGCGCGGCCGCTTCTTCAGCATGCCCCGCGTCAGATTGCGCGAATCTTCAATTTGGCACTATCTTAAAATCTAAGCCTGTCTTTGTCAACTTTCCTGCGCCGTTTCTTATAAGACTCATACGGGCGGCAGCGGGATAAAAAAGCCGGACTCCTCCGGGAAGTCCGGCTTCACTTTCGCCAGGCGGCCGGTCTACCGCTCAGCGCCCGGGGCGGCGGGCACGCCCGCCGCCGACAGCAGGCTCTCCGCGTCGAAGAGATACGGGCTGTTGCTGGGGAGCACAATGATACGCACGTTGTCCGCCAGCGTATCCACGTAGCGCCAGTTGACCAGGTTCGGGTCCTGTGATAACTGCTCGCGGATCAGGGCCAGCGCCTGTGCATCGGCCTGAGCGCGCAGCAGGATGGCGTCCGCTTCAGCCTGCGCCCGCAAACGCAGTGAGTCCGCCTCGCCAGTGGCGCGCTCCACCGCGGCGTCGCGCTCGCCAGCGGCCTGAACGCGCAGCCGCTCGGCCTCCTGCTCGGCGCGCAGCCGATCCTGTTCGGCGATCTGCTTCTGTTCGACGGACTGCGCATACTCATCGCTGAACTGGATATCGCGGATCAGGAAGTCGGAGACCAGCAGCCCTTCGTCCTGAAACCGGTCGATGATGCTATCCTCAACTCCCTGCCGCAGCGCGCCGTGCTCGATGCTATAGATATCCTCGATTCGGTATCGGGAGACCTCATCGCGAATGACGCCGCGCACCGTCGGGCGGACCAGCTCGTTTTCGTAGCGGTTCTGCCAGCGCCGGTGCAGCAGGTTGACATTGCTCGGATCGATGGAATAGATGATGGTGGCGTCAATCGTCACCTGCTGTCCGTCCAGCGTGCGGGCGACAACGGCATCATTGCCCTGGTACGCCCCTTCGTGGAGGATATTCGACATGGTGTATTCCTGCTGGGAGGTCGGATACAGCGTAGCCTCCTGGACGATCGGAATCACAAGGTTGAAGCCAGGGCCTTTCGGTGTCAGCAGCTCGCCGCTCACCGTGTCGAACACCACCGCCACTTCATTGGGCTGCACAATCAGCACCCCCTGGCTGACCACAGTGAAGATCACGCCTACCACCAGGCCGATAACGGCCAGAATAACGCCGTTGCGCGGAGACCGATTCTGCGAGGCAGAGACGATCGCCAGCGCGATACCGGCGATAATGGCCACCCAGCCCAACAAAGCCACGAAACCAAGCAAATCGCTGAATGACATAACCAGTGCCTCCTGAGGGCCTCATCCATATCTGCCTGTGCAATGCTCCAATTATAACATCCCGCCCCGCTGCTTCCCGCCAGAGGGCTGATAGCTCGCCGACAGCGAGAGCCGGCGTCTGTCAGCTTCACGGCCCGGTCAGGGCGACGGCGTCTCCTTTTGCAGGATGAAGTTCCGGCTGAACCAGGTCCTGGCTCTGGCGTCATCATAGCGGATGCCCAGCGTATTCAGCCAGAGTTCGTAGTCCAGCCACCGCTGCATGTGTTCATCGGCATATTCAGCCGGGATATGCTTGTGCACCCCTTTCAGCCGGGTGTTGAAGAACTTGTCCTCCACAATATGCAGCCCGGCGCTGCGGACCATCTGCCGAAAGTCGTCCTCCCTGACGAAGCGCTGGTAGTAGCGCTCGATGCCGACTGCGGCGAGCAGAGGGCCGATCAAGTTTTTGAGGCGCTCGCGGGTGGTGGCCGGGGCGACGAAGTGCCCGGCGTCATAGTTGATCAGGATATGGCCGTCGTCCTTCAGACAATCGCGCATACTGTCCACATAACGCTGGCGCTGCACGACATGCTCCAGCACGCTGAAGGAGATCACCGCGTCGAACTGCTCCTGCACCAGGCGGCCTGCTACGTCATAAGCCCATCCCTGATGAATGACGGCGTTTCGCCCGGCCAGCTGCTGCCGCGCCGCTTCACAGGCCGGCGCGGACGGCTCGATCCCGACATAGCTCACCTGCGGATACAGGCTCAGCAGCCTGACAAAAGCGCCGGCGCGGCCGCACCCCATATCGAGAATTGTGAATGGCGCGGGGGCGCGGGCCGTTATCGCGGCCTCCAGCCAGTTCAGGCAGTAGACTTTAGCGGCGTTTCCAGTCGCCAGTACCATAGACGCTCCTTCGGACGGGCCGGCCAATGCCCGGATCATAACACACTGCTCCCGCCGGAGCATTTCAGCTTCGCGCCGGCCGGCGCTGGCGACTTCACCTTGAGAACGGCCCGTCGCCCGGCTAAAATGCGAAGTCATAAGGGCCTGTAGCGCGATTGGGTGAGCGCCACAATGGCATTGTGGAGGTCAGGGGTTCGAGCCCCCTCAGGTCCACAGAAACACCCCGCGTCTGGCGGGGTGTCTGTTTTATTGCACCGATTGAGTCGCCCGTTAAGCGTTGCCGCCTGACCTGCCGCAGCAGTGTTTGTACTTCTTGCCGCTGCCGCACGGACACAGGTCATTGCGTCCGACCTTCCCCCCGACCCGGACGACCTGCCCGGTCCGCCTGGTCACCAGCACAGGCATTGTGGTAGCTCGCGGCGGGGTCTTCTCCTGATACATCGCCCACCATTTCGTCTCCGCAACTGTGTCATTGATGAAGGTGTAGTGGCGGTCGTTTTGCAACTTATTCAGGCGGGCCGCCTTGCCCCGCTCCATCTCTTCCTCAACATAAGCCAGATCGAGAATCGTCTCATCGACCAGGTCCTCGGCATACGCCTGCCGGATATCTTCTATCACCATATCGGGGTACAGGTCCAGGCTGTTGCTGACCAGCGAGCCCCAGATGTACGCATCGACCTCGGTACAGTTTTCGCGCGGCAGCTTCTCGCGGAAGAGAGTCTGGAAGTACGTCAGAATCTCCTCGCGGGATTTGACTCCCTGGGCCACCAGCACCACCAGGGCCGACATCGCCGCGCTGCGAATAAATTCATCGAGGGTTCTGTCCTCGAGCATCGCCTGGATCAACCCGATATCGCCGCCGCAAGTACTCGCAAGCATCCGGCCCAGGTCTTCCGTGACCAGATCGCCGGTGATTCGCATCAGCGTCTCTTGCTGCGGCAGTGAGAAGAATCGGACTAGCAGCGGGTAGGCGCGCGGCTCCCGAAACTGCGCCAGCAGATACATAGCGTAAATGTAGCCTATGTTATCCAGGTCGTCAGCCACCGAAGACAGGTCCTCAATAGCCGCTTCCAGAACCTCCAGCAGCCCGGGGATAACTTCGTCAGGCTGGTCTATGGCGGCCGCGACCGCTTCATAGGGATAAGCGGTATGGTATGTCAGCGCTTCAATGATTTCCGCAGCCTTCATAGATGTCTCCTGTGTTCAGTCAGGCTTTATCATTATCCGAGAGTATTGAGCAGGACGCATGTTTTGTCGATACGAATCGCGCCATGTTCATCTGCTCGTAAAGGGACAGTCATCGCTGGAGCATCAGGGATCATCGGCTAAACCTCATTCATCCCAGGAATACACCATCCTGCGCAGATTATTTTAGCATGGAAAGCGCCGAGCTTACCCCGCCTTGATCGGAAGGGCGCGAAACCGGATGCTGTTTCGCGCCCCAGTCCGCAAATGTTGGCGGAGGTTAATCCGTCGAGCCGCAGGATCGCCCCGCCGCCCCGCGCCTACTTGCAGCCCATGTATTCACCGGGAACCGGATCGGCCCCATCCCAGACCACCTGCCGGTAATGGTCAGGGTCGGTATTGCCCTCCGAGTTGATCAGCAGCACCTGCGATTCCCGATTCAGGCGGAGGCGTTCCCGCAGCTCCTTCAGTTCCGGGCGCTCCATGATGAACATCAACGATCCCAGGGCCACAGCGCCCGATTCGCCTGACACGACGGACGGGTCGCCCTTGAGCGGCGCGCCATAGACGCGCATACCCCTGGCCGCCACATAATCGGGGCATGACAGGAATACATCGGCGCAGTCGCGCAGAATACCCCAGGCTAACGGGCTGGGATCGCCGCAGGCCAGACCGGCCATGATCGTGTCGAGGTCGCCCGGGAAGCTGTGCGGCTGGCCGTCGCCAATCTGGGCCGAATGATAAAGGCAGGCAGCCTTATCTGGCTCCACCACGGCCGCCACCGGATCGTCCGCTCCGAACAACTGGCGATAAAACCCGATCACAGAAGCAGCCATCGCGCCCACACCCGCCTGGGTAAAAACATGCGTAGGTCTGACAATCCCCTGCCCGGCAAGCTGTTCCTGGGCTTCGCTGCACATGGTGGCATAGCCCTGCATCACCCAGCGCGGCACATCCTCATACCCCTCCCAGGAGGTGTCGGAAATGACCTGCCAGCCGTTCTGTCGGGAATCAATATCCGCCTGGCGCACCGCGTCATCATAAGTCCCATCCACCACCCGCACATCAGCCCCCAGGCTTGCGATCGCATCAATGCGCGCCTTGCTGGTGAACTTATGGACATAGATCACCGAACGCAGGTTCATCGCGTTGGCGGCCCAGGCCACGCCGCGCCCGTGGTTACCATCGGTGGCCGCCGCGAAGGTGAGGTCCCCCAGCCTGGTCCGCACTTCGCTGGATGTAAGCTGCTCAAAGGATAGCTCCTGCTGCTCCAGACCCAGCATGGATTTGACAACCTGGTAAATAGCGTAGGAGCCGCCGAGAATCTTGAAGGCGTTGAGGCCCAGCCGCACGGATTCATCCTTCACCCAGATGCCGCCCAGCCCCAGCATCGCGGCCAGATGCGACAAATTCTTCAACGGGCTGATCTGGTACCCCGGAATCTGCTGGTGAAAGTCGCGCACAAGACGCGAAACACCGGCGGGGAAGACCCGGCTGACGGCATCGCTGTGCCCGGCACTCACCTGCTTATTTTCACACCACTTGACGGGAAACATCATCCTCTCCTGTTGTTGCACCCACGCGAATAGAAGCCGCTGCACCATCTGGCCGCCCGCGCGATCACGTCGCTTTCCAGCGCGGCGCGACCATATTCTCCGGCTTGAGAATCTCATCCACCTGCTCACGCGTGAGCAGGCCATGCTCCAGCACCAGCTCGACCACGCCGCGCCCGCTGTCCAGCGCCTCTTTGGCAATCGCCGCCGACTGGTCGTATCCGATATAAGGGTTGAGCGCGGTCACAATCCCGATCGAGTTTTCCACCATCTGGCGCAAATGCTCGCGGTTGGCGGTGATGCCCTCCACGCAGCGCGTCAGGAACACCCGGCAGGCGTTGCGCAAATGGGTGAGGCTGTTGAACAGCGCGTAGGCAATCACCGGCTCCATCACATTCAACTGGAGTTGCCCGGCCTGCGCCGCCATTGTCACCGTCACGTCATTCCCGATCACGTCGAACGCGACCTGGTTGACAACCTCAGGGATGACCGGGTTCACCTTGCCGGGCATGATTGACGAGCCGGGCTGCACCGCGGGCAGGTTAATCTCATACAGGCCCGTGCGCGGCCCGGATGAAAGCAGGCGCAGATCGTTGGCCGTCTTGGACAGCTTCACCGCGATACGCTTGAGCACGCCCGACAACTGCACAAAGACACCCGTATCCTGCGTGGCTTCGACCAGGTTCGGCGAGATCACCAGCGGAATCCCGGTCAGCGCCCGCAGATGCTCGCACACGCGCGCCGCAAAATCAGGGTGGGCGTTGATGCCGGTGCCGATGGCCGTGGCGCCCATGTTGATCTCGACAATGAGCTGCGCCGCTTCGCGCAGGCGATCCATGTCCTCCTCCAGCATCACGGCATAGGTGCTGAATTCCTGCCCCAGCGTCATCGGCACGGCGTCCTGAAGCTGGGTGCGCCCCATTTTGATCACATCCGCAAATTCAGCCGCCTTAGCCGCGAAGCCGTCGCGCAGCTCGCCCATCGCCTGCAACAGATCATTGATGGCAAAGTACAGCGCAATCCGGATCGCCGTGGGGTATACGTCGTTGGTGCTCTGGGACAAATTCACATGGTTGAGCGGGTGGATGAAGGTGTACTCCCCCCGGTGGTGGTTGAGCATCTCCAGAGCGCGGTTGGCGATCACCTCGTTGGCGTTCATGTTAGTTGAGGTGCCTGCCCCGCCCTGAATCGCATCCACCACGAAGTGGCCGGTCCACATCCCCTGTCGGACTTCTTCCGCCGCCGCGATGATCGCCCCGGCCACTTCCGGATCGAGCAGACCCAGATCCCGGTTCGCCATCGCCGCCGCCTGTTTGATACAGCCTAACGCCCCGATCAGAACGGGGTATTTGCTGATAGGGATATCCGAGATGGGGAAGTTTTCGACCGCGCGCACGGTTTGTACGCCGTAATAGGCTTCGTCAGGGACGCGCCGCTCGCCCAGCGAATCCTGCTCAGTCCGGTAGCCGCCGGAAAGCGGGAGGGCGCTGCCCCCGGCCTGCTGCGCCGCCGAATACATCAGCCGCTCGCTCAGGGTTTCGGCCGCCGCCGTGACGAGCTGCTGGTAAATATCCGGACGTTTTTCGGCCAGTTGATCCAGCGCCCCCCGCGAAAGCTGCAGCCCGCGCACTTCCGTCTTGGCATAGGCCGACGCAACATGAGTCGGGCTGCCCAGCAGCAGGCGTTCCCCCAGCAGCGCGCCAGGGCCTAGCGTCGCCAGCGGAATCGGGCGCTGCCCGATCCCGGTCGTGACCACGACATAGCCGCTCTCGATAATCATCATCGATTCCCGGGGGGCGTGTTCATGGAACAGGTACTGCTGAGGCTGGTACTCGGCCACTTCAAGCAGCTCCTCCACCGTCGTCAGGGCCGCGTCATCCAGCCCTTCCAGCAGCCTGACCTGGCGAAGCGCCTGCCGGATAGTGCCTGAAGGTTGCTGTGTCATCGTGCCTCCGATCGCCACAATCCGGACGCCGTGGCGTCCGGATTTCAATCGTATCGATCCTGGAAATTGCCGCTGCTACAGGGACTCCCCCGCTGCCTCCGGCTGGTGAAGGATACGGCCGATCTTCATAGTCTGGGTGCCATCCGGCATCTCCCATTCGATCGTCTCTCCCTCCCGGCAGCCCAGCATCGCCGTCCCGATAGGTGCAAGGACCGAGATTCTCCCTTCCCCGATATTCGCCTGATCCGGATAGACCAGTGTGAGGGTCATCTCCTCATCTGTAGCGAGATCGATGAGCCGTGCGGTTGAGTTCATGGTGATAATGTCAGGCGGAATCTCCGCTGGCAGCACTTCAACTGCCCAGTTTATCTTTTGTTCCAGTTCCCGTAAATAGGGCCTTTGCTGCAGCAGGCCCGGGTCGTCGAACAGGCTTCGCAGCCGTTCCATATCGAGGCTGGTGATGTAAATGGCTTTTTCCACAGGATATTCTCCTGAACTCTCAAGCGGAGGATGCCCGTCCTGGCTGTACGCGCCGTCAGGGCTGCGCGGCTCCGGTGGGGACATACCGCCCGCACTATCCTCCATCCGGTCATTGAGCAGGGTGCCCTTCCGCATTGCTATGTCAGGAGCTGCTGCCTGACGATAGCCCGGGTCAGCCGCCCGTTAGTCATGAGCTTCAACAGCGATACGCAAACAACTTTTTCTTCAAGATAACAACAGGAAAAACAGGACAGGCAGTAGTTTCGCAGAAATCGGGTAACCTACAGGGCAGGGATGCGAGGGTTGATTTCGCCACGCGGATAGGCGATATTGAGTCGCCGTGGGGGCAGAGCCGGGGAAAAGTCCGTGATCGCGGGGGCACCAACCGGCCCATAATCGCGGTGGGTGAGGGACCAGGTGACACGGCGATGCACTATCATATTCCTTAATTCTCGCAATTAAACCAGCCCTGATCTCATTGTACAGGGAAGCGCTGACAAAAGTCCAGATACCCCCTGTGCTGGCGACCCGGGTAACATAAACAACCAGGTTGCCCCCTGAGCGCACATTTGTTGAAGGAATATTGCACAGATACCCACCGGAGCTGACAGTGTCTGCCACACAGATTTTGGTCGTTATCGTCGTCCTGATTCCAATCATACTGGTCATCCGGAATCGCCTCCGCATCGATGTCGCGGCGCTGTTGATGGCGCTCCTGCTCGGCATTGCGCAGTTCTTCGGCCTGGGGGTGCTGGGCGCTCCGCAGACGCCAGCCGGGGCGATCAGAGCCATTGAGGGGTTGAGCCAGCCAGTAGTCGTCACGCTGCTCTCCCTGTTCATTGTGACGCGCTGCCTGGACAGGACGGGCGTCACCCGCTGGATCACCCGCCGAATTCTTGTGGTCGGGGGACAATCGGAGGCGCGGCTGATTCTCCTGTTCACCGCGGCAACCGCCCTGCTCTCCTTATTCATGAACAACCTCGCCGCAGGCGCGTTGATGCTGCCGAGCGCGGTCGATGTCTCCCGCCGTTCCGGGATTCGCCCGAGCAAGCTGCTCATCCCCGTCGCTTATGGCAGTCTGCTGGGCGGATCGGCAACGTACTTCACAACGGCCAATATCATTGCCAGCGATCTGCTGACCACCGCTCAGCCGCCCCAGGCGCCGCTGCATGTCCTCGATTTCACCCCGACAGGCGGCCTGATCGCCCTGACCGGGATCGTTCTGCAGGCGTGGCTCGGGCCGCGCCTGCTGCCAGACCGCCCTCCCCGGCTGGAACAGACAATAGCGCGGCGGACCGGCAGCGAGCTGGAAGATGTTTACCGGCTCGATGAACGCCTGTGGGAAGTCGTTGTCCCCGCCGGCACGACCGCTGTGGGCAAAACGCTGTCCGATCTCCAGTTAGGGCAGCGGCTGGGGATCACGGTAGCGGCAATATGGCGCGGGCGGAAGGCAATCTTCGCCCCGACACAGGATCAGGTGGTCGCCAGCGGCGATATCCTCCTCACCATCGGGCGCGAAGAGCAGGTTAACCAGTTAGGCATCGAAGGCTTCAAGGTGGGGCGCAATAGCGACAACGTCTGTATGAGCGCGCGCGGCGTCCGCTTCGCGGAAGTCGTGCTGTCTCCGCACTCGCAGGCCCAGGGCAACACCCTGCGCGAGCTTGCGTTTCGGGAACAGCACGGGCTGACGGTGGTGGCGCTGCTGCGCGATAACCGCAGCTACCGGACGAATGTCGCCGACATAAAACTGCAACCGGGGGATTCGCTGCTGACTGTGGGGAGGGCTGATCGCCTGAAAAGCCTGCAGGCCAACCCGGATTTCGTCGTCATAGAGCCGGATTACAGCGACCAGCCGATTGATATCGTCCGCGCCAGCCTCTCCGTCGCCATCGTATTCGGGGCGATCGCGGCTTCTATCTTCGGCATGCCGGTATTCCTGGCTATGCTGGCGGCAGTTCTGCTCGTTTTCATCCTCGGGCTGCTGCCGGTTGAAGACGCTTACCGCACGGTGGAATGGCAGGCTATTTTCCTGATCGCCGGCATGTACGCGGTCAGCCTGGCGATGGTCAACACCGGGCTGGCCGATCTGATCGGGCAGCAGGTGATCAGGTTCGTGCTGCCATTCGGCCCGCTCGGCCTCGCAGCCGGGGCGTATCTGCTCACTGCGGGGCTGACCCAGATCATCGGCGGGCAGGTCTCCATGCTGGTCACCGGGCCAATCGTCATCAGCAGCGCGATCCAGCTCAACGTCAGCCCCCAGGCGATCGCAGTCGCAGCGGCGATCGGCTGCTCGGCTTCCTTCATCACGCCGATTGCCCACCCCGTCAATCTCCTCATGATCGGCCCCGGCAATTATACATTCACGGATTTCTTCCATCTGGGCTGGCGGCTGACCATCGCCTGCTTCGTGATGCTCATGGTCGGGATGGCGTTGTTCTGGGGCCTGGTATAACTTTCGTAATCCCGCTACGCCGCAACTATCCGCCGGGAATCTCGTATAGGAAGTGAGAGGGCAATCCGCACAGATGCGGCGAGCGCCAGTCGGGGTGGGTTGGCGCAGCCCGGCGGATAAGACCATGGTCCTGTATACGGGCCGGTCGGACCCGTGATACAACACTTCCAGCATCAAAGATGCCCCGCCCGGCTGCGTAAAAAACTGGTAAGAAACAGCCAGGCAGGGCCGCAGGCTCTTGAAAAAGCATACAAAAGTATGCTACCCTGATAATAAGATAAATACTGCCGTCTTTGAATATTGGGGGGCAAGCGCTGATTTTACAGGAAGGCAGAGCGGAATGTCCAAGAAGCAGAAGAACACCCTGGCAGACCGAATCCGTGATATACTCACGCAGCTTGATCGACTTCTTAGCCCTGAGGCCCCCAGGCCGGCGCCTGTGCCTGTACCGATCCCCGTGCGGCGCGAGCCGCGCCTGCGTTAACGCAGGCAACCGCTGACGTATCCCGGGTCGGTAAGCCCTCAGGTGCTTACCGACTTTTTATTTGGCGTGTCCGGGCCGCGCCCCGGGGCGCGGCTATCCGGCACGGGCAAACTGCCGGGACAAATTACGGAAGGAGGAGGGAACTTATGACTGGCTGTCCTGTGTCGGCCACCACCCGCTGCGGTGTGCGCTGCCTCCTCGCCCTCCGCCCGGAGCCGCGGTGACCCCTGCCGGTGTACGGTCTTCGTTCACGCCTGTGAGCACAGGCGCCTGATACCTCTTTCGCAAGGAGCACGCATCACCCATGGCTGAGAAGTATTCACCGCAAGAAATCGAGCCGCGCTGGCAACAGCGCTGGGCCGATGATGAGCTGTACCGCCAGACTGTTGATCCGGACCGGCCCAAGCATTACGCGCTGACTATGCTGCCTTATCCGTCCGGTGACCTGCACATCGGGCACTGGTACGCTATGGCGCCTTCCGACGCGCGCGCCCGCTATATGCGTATGAAGGGCTACAACGTCCTGTTCCCGATGGGCTACGACGCCTTCGGCCTGCCCGCCGAAAACGCAGCCATCAAGCGCGGTGTCCACCCCAAGAAGTGGACCTACGCCAATATCGAAAAGATGCGCCAGCAGCAGCGCAGCATGGGGGCCATGTTCGACTGGGAGCGCGAAGCGATCTCCAGCGACCCGGAGTACTACCGCTGGACGCAGTGGTTCTTCCTGCAGTTCTACCGGCACGGCCTGGCTTACCGGGCTGAAGCGGCGGTGGATTTTTGCCCGCACTGCAACACCACGCTGGCCCGTGAGCAGGTCTGGGGCGAGGATCGCCACTGCGAGCGCTGCGGCACGCCCGTGATCAAGAAGGACCTGGAGCAGTGGTTCTTCCGTATCACGAAGTACGCCGACGAGCTGCTGGACCACAGTCACATCAACTGGCCGGATAAGGTCAGGCTGATGCAGACTAACTGGATCGGGCGCAGCGAAGGCGCCCATGTGACCTTTCACACCGAAGACGGCGACGCGCTGGAGGTCTTCACCACCCGGCCCGATACGCTGTGGGGCGCGACTTTCATGGTCCTGGCTCCGGAGCATCCGCTGGTGGATCGCCTGACCCGGCCCGAACAGGCCGCCGCCGTCAGGACGTATGTCGCCGAGGCCGCCCACAAGTCGGAGATCGACCGCACCGCCGAAGGCAAGGAAAAATCCGGCGTCTTCAGCGGAGCCTATGCCATCAACCCTGTCAACAAGGAACGCATCCCGATCTGGATCGCCGACTACGTCCTGATGGGCTACGGCAGCGGCGCGATCATGGCCGTGCCGGCCCACGATCAGCGCGACTTTGAGTTCGCCCGCAAGTACGGCATCGAGGTGCGCGTCGTGATCCAGCCGGAGGGCGAGCCTCTGGACGGGGCGACGATGTCCGCCGCCGCGCCTGGCGCCGGCGTGATGGTCAACAGCGGCCCGTTCGACGGCACGTATGTGACCGAGGACAAAGGCCGCAAGAACCCCGGCATCAGCGCCGTCATCGACTGGCTGGAGGCGCAGGGCATCGGCCAGGAAGCGGTCAACTACCGCCTGCGCGACTGGCTGATCAGCCGCCAGCGCTACTGGGGCGCGCCGATTCCCATCATCTACTGCCCGTCCTGCGGGATTGTCCCCGTGCCTGAGGCGGATCTGCCCGTCTTGCTGCCGGAGGATGTGGAATTCATGCCGACCGGCGAGTCGCCGCTGCGATTCCACGACGGCTTTCGCAAGACCACCTGCCCGCAGTGCGGCGGGCCTGCCGAGCGCGAGACAGACACGATGGACACGTTTATGTGCTCATCGTGGTATCAGTATCGCTACCTGAGTCCGCACTACGACCGGGGGCCATTCGACCCGGCGGAGGCAGCTTACTGGCTGCCAGTGGACCAGTACACGGGCGGCATCGAACATGCCACCATGCATCTGATGTACACGCGCTTCTTCACTAAAGCCATGCGCGACTGCGGCATCTTCGCGCCGACTATCGCTGAAATGGAGCGGATCGGGCGGTCTCCCGACGGCCAGTTTGACGAGCCGATGCTGGCCCTGTTCAACCAGGGCATGATCCTGGGCGAGGACCGCGAGAAGATGAGCAAGTCGCGCGGGAATGTGATTGACCCGGATGACCTGGTCGCCGAGTTCGGCGCCGACACTGTCCGCGCCTACCTGATGTTCGCTTTTCGCTGGGATCAGGGCGGCCCGTGGGACAGCCAGGGCATCCAGGGTCCGATCCGCTGGCTGAACGACGTATGGGCGCTGTTCGCGGATGCTCCGCAGGTCGCCGCGACGCCAGGCGACGAGGCGCAGAGCGCGACGGCGCCAAGCGCTGATCAGGTGGCCGACCTGCGCCGCCGCGTTCACCAGACGATCAAGCAGGTCACTGACGGATTGGAGGGCTTCACCTTTAATACGGCTATCTCCAGCCTGATGTCGTTGAAAAATGTCCTGCAGGAACTGCGCAAGACGCCGGTTGTCAACAGCCCGGCCTGGGATGAGGCGCGGAGCGTCATCCTGCGGCTGATGGCGCCTTTCACACCGCACATCGCGGAAGAGCTGTGGGCACGGGCCGGGTACCCGTACAGCATCCACAGCCAGCCGTGGCCGGTCTATGACGCCGCCGCCGCTGCCGAGCAGGTCATAACCCTGATTGTGCAGGTCAACGGCAAGCTGCGCGACCGGGTGGAAGTGCCGGCGGGCATCAGCGAAGAAGACGCCAGAGCTATCGCGCTGCAGACCGAAGGGGCGCAGCGTCACCTGGACGGCAGGCCGCCGCGCAAGGTGATCTATGTCGCCGAGCGCGGCATGGTCAACATCGTCATCTAGCGCAGCGGTGAGACCGGGGCGCGGCAGATCGCAAACCTGCCGCGCTCTGAATTTTCCCCGGCCCGATCGTGCAACCCTGGTGGCGCGAATGCGTTAAAGATCGCGGCACGCGTGCGGCGCCGGGCAGATTTACGCCCTTTTAACGCCCGGCCGGTTGACATTCGGCCAGACCTGCCTTTAATAGTGAGTAGACAGAAAGCACAACAACAGTCATGGTCAGCACGGTCATCGACCCTTCGCCCGAATACCACATCGACAGCCCGGAAACCCTGCGGCGTTCATTGATCGCGCATGGCATCCCGCTCTCGACCTGGGGCGTCGGGGAGGCCAAGACCGTCGAAAGCCTGTGGGCCGAAATTGTAGCGGGCGAGACCAGCCTCCAGCGCGATCCGCTGTGCCGGGTGCTCGCCGGCGTGGTGCAGGTTATCATCCGGCAGCGTGACGGGCGAATGCTGATCGAAGCCGAGCAGATCTTCCACGATAACCGCCGCCGCCAGCGTAACCTGCCCCCTTCGGAGAAAATGCTCCGGGGTGAGGGCTATCTGGATGCCGCCCGGCGCTGCCTGCATGACGAACTCAACCTCCGCCCCGGCAGCTACCACATCCTGGATGACTCCCACGAACAACAGGAGATCGTCCGTTATTCCTGGTCTTACCCCGGCCTGCTGAGCAAATACACCATCCACAAAGTCGTGGTTGCGGTCAGAGGATTGCCCGATCGCGACTTCTGGACGACGGAAACCGGCCGCTCCGATACCATGGTCGCCCGGCACCGCTGGGTGTGGGACTCCCATTCCGATAGCACCTGCTAGTTCTTGGCCGTATGAGTGGGGGGTGAGCAGACAAGATACTTAAGCCCCCTGCTAACGCAGCTTGAGTCCTCTTACTGTCCGGCACACCCTGCCTCCGCATTCAAGGCGAAGCCCAGCCCTATGCCTGAAACTGCCCACCTCCCCTCCCGGTTGTGGTAGAATAGCCGGCTGCTGAGCCTGAGGAGGCAGGAGTTCCAGAGTGATGTTTCGCCGGTGGCCGATTCTCATCCTACTTATTCTGCTCGCGCTGGGGGGGTGCAACTTCGCGCCGCCGCCCACGCCAACGCTGACCATCACGCCGCGCGTCATCACGGCCACTTTCCTGCCGCCCACCCCGACCCCGGTCTACATTGTGGTGACCAACACACCGACCGCTTCCCCCACCCCGAATGAGCTGGCCGGCCCCACTGCCACGCCGATCCAGCTCTTCCTGCCGACGGGCGCGGCGGGCGCCAGCGCCACCCCCTTCGCCACCGCTGAGGATGCCGGGGCGCTGGAAGTGGCGGTAGCCAGCAACCCGGCCCGCGTCTGCCCGACCTGTGGCGGGCTGCGGCTGCGCCAGTCGCCCGGCCCGGCGGGGATCGTCATCGACTATCTGGACGCCAACACTGCGCTGCGCGTCACCGGTCGCACCGCCGACAGCGGGTGGCTTCAGGTCACGACGCCGGACGGCACATCCGGCTGGATCGCCGCCGAATACGCCGTCCTCGGCGATGCCGCGGATCGTTATCCGGTAACTGGCGAGGTCCAGAACAGCGGGCCTGCCGTATCGTACGCTCTGGGGCCCGCCGCCGCCGTCCCCCTGCCCGCTGGCGCGCCGCCGATGGCGCAGATCGTGACCGGGATCACGGGCCACGCCCGCCAGATCTTCCTGGACGGCCAGCGCAAGGGCAATATCTTCAATGTCTTTTCGGCGGTGGGGGACAGCATCACCGCCAGCGCCTCCTTCATGACCCAGATGTCCGGTGGGCGCTATAACCTGGGCGACTACACCTACTATCAGGCGGCGGTCAACTGGTGGAACAGCCGTAATGGCCGCGGTCACCTCACCCTGGACCCGCCCCATCTGGCCGCTGCACCGGGCTGGAGCACGATCGATATGCTCGACGCCGGCAAGGCCGATCCGTCCGTCTGCGCCCCCGGCGAGACCCCCCTGCACTGCGAATACCGGCTGGTCCGGCCCTCAGTGGCCCTGATCATGCTCGGTACGAACGACTCCGGCGGCATTTCACCCGATCAGTACGCGGCCAACCTGCGGCGAATCGTGGAGATTTCCATTGAGATGGGGGTGATCCCGGTGCTCAGCACCCTGCCGCCGCGCCTGGATAACCCCGGCAGCAACAACGTCATCGACGCTTACAACACCATCATCACCAGCACAGCCCGCCAGTACGATATCCCGCTGTGGAACTACCGGCTGGCGATCAGCTCCCTGCCCAATCAGGGCATGGGAGCCGACGGCGTCCACCCCTCCACCCCGCCGGACGACCGGGCCACGATCTTCGATGCCGAGCATCTGCGCTATGGTTACACCATGCGCAACCTGACCGCCCTGCACGTGCTCGACCAGCTCTGGCGACAGGTGCTGTACGACGGCGGCATGCCCTCCGCGCCGACCGGCGTGCCCGGCGCGGCGCCGCTGGCTTCGGGCGCGGATACCGCCCCGGTCCCGGTTTCGCCAGCCGCCCCCGCCAGCGGCGGGACCTGCCCGGGCGTCCTGTCCGCATCGCTGACTATCGGCGGGATGGGCCGGGTGACGCCGGGCCTGCCCAACAAGCTGCGCAGCCAGCCTTCCACCACCGCGGCGGAAATCGGCAGCATCCCCGGCGGGGCGACGTTCGCCGTGGTCGGCGGGCCAACCTGTGCCGACGGCTACACCTGGTGGCAGGTCAGCTACAACGGCACTGTCGGCTGGACGGCCAGCGGCAGCAGCTCGGAATACTGGATCGAGGCGGCTCAGTAGGGCCGGGGCGGTCCGCCAGAGCCGGGCGAAACAGCCGGGCGCGGGGCGAACGCCCCTGTATCACGGCCCGGCCAGAGTCAGAAAACGCTCATACGCCCGGTCCCAGCCGGCGGCAGGATGCGGCTCGTAATGGGCGAGAGGCGCGGAGCGCCGCACTATCGCCCGCCCGGCAGCCAGCGACTCCACCTGTCCGGCCGTCATAGCCTGGACGATGACATTGCCCATCGTCGCCGCCTCCGCCGGCCCGGCCAGCACGGGGCGGCCGGTCGCGTCCGCCGTCATCTGGTTGAGCAGCGTGTTGCGCGACCCGCCGCCGACAATGTGGATCACATCCAGGCGGTGGCCAAGCACCTCCTCCAACTGCTCCAGCGTCTGGCGATACTTCAGGGCCAGGCTTTCCAGAATACAGCGCACAATCGCGCCTTTTGTCTCCGGCACGGGCTGGTCTGTCCGGGCGCAAAAAGCGCGGATACGGCCCGGCATATCGCCCGGCCCGCGGAAGTCCGGGCTGTTGGGGCCAAGATCGAGCAGCGGCCCGAACGGCGGAGTCGCCGCCGCCATCTCCAGCACTTCTGCCCAGGAGTAAGCCCGCTCCTCCGCCTCCCAGACTTCCAGGCAGACCTGCAGCGGCCACATCCCCAGCAGATTTTTGAGCAGACGGAATGTCCCCGCCGCGCCGCCTTCGTTGGTGAAGTTGTAGCGCAGGCTGGTTTCCGTGATCACCGGCGCGAGCACCTCCGCGCCCATCAGCGACCACGTGCCGGAGCTGATATAGGCGAAGCGAGCGCCCTCCTCAGCAGGGACGGCGGCCACCGCCGAGCCAGTATCATGGCTGGCGACGGCCACTACCGGGACCGGCGGCAACTCCGCCGCCCCTCCCCCCAGGTCCAGCGGCCCCAGGACCGTCCCCGGCTGGACGATCTCCGGCAGCATCCGCGTCGGGATGTCCAGCCGCTCCAGCAGGTCACGGGTCCAGTCCCCGGCGCGGGGATCGTAAAACTGGGTGGCGGTGGCGCTGGTGAACTCCACGACCTGCCGTCCGGTCAGCCAGTAGTTGAGCACATCGGCCACGGTCAGGAAGGTCGCCGCGTAGCGCAGCGCCGGCGCCCCGGCCAGCCGCATGGCGTAAAGCTGGTAGATTGTGTTGCCCTGCATCATCTGGATGCCGGTGCGCGCGTACAGCTCCTCGCGGGGGATGATTGCGTGCAGCCGGCCCATGATGCCATCCGTGCGCGTGTCGCGGTTGGAGACGGGGTTATCCAGCAGCGCGCCCGCTTCATCCAGCAGGACGAAATCCACCGCCCAGGTGTCCAGCGCCATACTCACGATCGGCGCCGGGCCGGTCCGCCGCCAGGCCGCCAGCCCGCTCAGGACGCCGCGCCAGATGGAGAGGATGTCCCAGTACAGCGTGCCGCGCACAAATACGGCTTCGTTAGGGGTGCGTCCCAGCTCCTGCAGCGTCAGCGCCCCGTCCTGCAGCGTCACCAGCATCGTCCGCACGCTGGAGTTGCCCACATCAAACGTCAGGAATTGGGACATCGCGCCACCTTTCGGGTGAGAGCCAGGACTACCCCCATTGTATAAAAACGGAGCAGCCGCACAATATCGCCCGGACGAACGCGCCCCCGACGGTCCCCGCTTTTCCCGTGCTGTCTGTACCCCGCTCCTCCCCCGCCCTTGCCCGGCGAGCAGGCCGGCGCTACACTCCCTGCGCAGCGCCGCCTGCCAGGAGAGGATACCCCCCGATGCGTCTGGCCGATCTCAACTGGATGGAAGTGGAACGCTACCTGCGTGTGGAGGACCGGATCATCCTGGTCACCGGAGCCACCGAGCAGCACGGCTACCTGAGCCTGTTCACTGACATCAAAATCCCCACAGCGCTGGCCGACGCAGTGGCTGAGCGGGAGCACGTGCTGGTCGCGCCGTCGCTCAACTTCGGCTGTTCGGATTACTTCATGGAATACCCCGGCACAATCACGCTCAGCGGGCCGACCTTCGACCGGGTGCTGACGGAGATCGTCCAGAGCCTGGTGACGCACGGCTTCCGGCGCTTCCTGATCATGAACGGGCACGGCGGCAATGCCCTGCCCGCCGCTATCGAAACGCTTCAGGAGGAGACGGACGGGATGCGCGTCACCTGGTACTCGTGGTGGCTGGGCGAGGCCGTGACGCGGATCGCCGCCGAGATCGGCCAGGAGCCGGATCATGCCAACTGGCTGGAGAACTTCCTCTTCACGCGAGTGACCGAAGTCCCGGCGGAGGTCAAGCCAAAGGTCGCCCTGCCCGAAAGCGGGCCGGTGCGCTCAGTGCTGGGGGATGGCAGCTTCGGCGGAGCGTACCAGGTCTCCGATGAGGTGATGGCGCGGCTGTTCGACGCCCTCGTGGATGAGGCGGCAGCCCTGCTCCGCGCCCTTTAACCTCACCTCCTGCCCCCTCAGCCGGCAGCGAGGGGGAAACAGGCTCGATTCCCCCACTCCGGGCGTCTTGCTTCCTTCCCTCATCCCGGGGGAAGGACCGGGGATGGGGGCGGTTACTTGAGGCGGCTGACGGTGTGGTGGAACGCCACGTGCACCACCAGCCGGCCCAGGCGGACTTCGTCTCCGTCGCGCAGGACGCGCACCTCATTCTGGTACAGCCGCTGGCCGTTAACGTAGGTGTAGTTGACGCTGCCCAGATCGGTGATCGTGATCGCGTTGTCCTGGCAGCGCAGGCGCGCGTGCGAACGGGAGACGCCCTGCTCCGCCGCGCGATAAGGGGTCAGATCGATATCGGGCAGCGCGCCAGTGTGGCTGGAGGTGCGCCCCAGCACCACGTCCTGGCCATCCTGCAGCTTGACATAGATCGGACGTTCGGCGCCGCGCACATTCAGGAGCAGCGACGATGACTGTCCGAAGTACGCCTGCCCGGCCTGCACCAGATCGGCTTCGGCCTGTTCCAGGCTGCGCGTCTGCACGCTGGCGACATTGAGCAGCGAGCCACAGGCGTAACAGTAGGCATCCCCCAGCCGGTTGGCTTTGCCACAGGCAGGGCAATAAAAGACGCTCTGCTGCTCCGAAGCTGCAGGCGGCGCGGGCGGCTGGGCCGGCAGCGGAGGCATCCGGATGGTGGTCGACGGCTCGCTGATGGCCGGATGCACCGGCGCATTCACGTTCAGGGCCGGGGCAGCCGGGGCAGCCCCCGGCGGCGGTGCGGACTGCACATCAGCCAGCCAGCTCGTATCTTCGTCGGCGCGCGGCGGGGCCACGAGGTCACTCGCCTCTTCAAAAGCGGCCGCTTTGGGCCGGAGTTGATATTTGCCCCCTTCGCGAGCTTCCCAGCTTCGCAGGAGCGCGACAAGCTGCTGGCGCGCGTCAAGGTTCAGCCGCTCCAGCATCGGCTTGAGGTAATTCAGCGCGTCCTGCTGGCCGCTGCCACGCTGGCGAAGCCGGACGTATTCCGCGAAAATCTCCGTCACCCCGGGCAGCTTGGGCCGTGTAGAACCCGAATCAACCACGTCACAGTTTCCTTTTTGCCTGGCCCGACTGGCCGCTCATATCTGAGGGGAGTCGAGCGGTCACATATTTATGCTGCTATTGTACATCGGACTTCCGCTGGCCGGCGTGAAATTCTCCCAAAGATTGCTGCTCCTCGCAAGATTCGCCGGACGCTTCTGTCAGAGTTCGTTATACTACAGTCAGTTTATTTCGCCTACAGGAGGAAGGTCACTTATGCTCGAGCTGCAGATTACGCTCGAATACTGCGCCATGTGAGGGTACACCCCTCGCGCCGTCAGGTTGACGGAGGAAATCCTGGGTGTACGCCATCTGGAAATTCATATTGCAAGCTGGACATTGATCCCCAGCAAAGGTGGTGTGTTTGAATTTGCGGTTAACGGGGAGCTTCTGTTCTCCAAGAAAGCCCTGAAGCGTCACGCCGAGCCGGGCGAGATCAGGGCCTTGCTGGAAGCCCGGATGGCCGCGCTCCAGCCGGACCTGCCGGGTAGCGCCTGAGCATTGCCCTCCGGGCGGATGTCGGTCGGCCTCGCGCCGAAACAGCCACCCCTGAAGGAAACCCTATGTTGCGCCCGCTCTCGTGCCTTTTTATCGCCAGCATCCCCCTGCTGCTCACCGGCGCGGCAGCCGCGCAGGCGCCGGCCCCCGGGCCGGCCCGCGTCGCCTTCCTGGCCCCCGCTGGCGGCGCGCCGCACAACATTTACCTGGCGGACCCGGAGACGCTGGCCCCGCCGCAGCAAATTACGTTCAGCGAAAGCGGCGTCTACGATTTCGGCGTCAGCCCGGACGGGCGCCAGATCGTCTTCGCTGAGCGCAGCCCGGCCGCGAACGCCTATGATCTGCGCCGACT
>JARKNX010000124.1 GCA_029976025.1 Aggregatilineales bacterium
CCGGCAGGGTTGAGGGGTACACAGTAGCCCCGATGCTGCAATGCAACCCGCCCACGTCGTGAATGAGCTTCGCATATTCCAGCCGAAGGTCCAGAAGGTCTTCCTCTGTTTTGCCCTTCCAGTGAGGGCGCTGCTGCTCGCTGTCGATATGCAGGGTGAAGCCCAGCGCTCCGGCCTGTTTGAGTTCTTCGATCAGCGGGCGGTTATCGGTCAGTTTGACGCCATTGGTGAGGATCAGCGGCTTCATGCCCAACTGCCGGATGAAGGCGACAATTTCCACGATATCGGGGTGGATCAGCGGCTCGCCGCCAGCGATGGAGATGTTGTCGCAGTTGCGCCATTCCTTGAAGAAGCGAAGCTCTTCCTTAATCTGTTCGAGCGGCTTGTGGCCTGATATGTTGCGACGATAACAGCCCCGACAATAGATGTTGCACTTATCCGTGATCTCCAGCCACCCGATCGGGTTGTCGTTCAACGACCACGGCATGCGATACATCTGATTTTTGTGCGGCCTCATAAGGCACCCCCAAAAGGACTCTTTGATAATAAAACGGCCCGGCGGAGAACTTACTTTAGCCCTTCCCCTTTGTTGTGTCAATGGCAGTCTTAAGTGATCTATAATAGGATTATTTACACCTTTTAAGTCTCACTTATAATGGGAGATGGTATTTCTGACACTCTTGCGCGCCCCAACCGGCCGGCTGCTGCTATAATTTCAGAGGCTGGTATCGCACGGGCGCTGCCAGGGGCAGCCAGACGCCCTGCCCTTCAGGAAAAAGGATGGCTATCTATGAGTGCAAGTGTGTCCGTTCGCCGTATGTCCTCACGGGCAGATAAAGATACGTTTCTGCGGTTGCCCTGGAAGGTATTCGCCCATGACCCCGACTGGGTGCCGCCGCTGGTTTCTTCCCGGCGGGACAAGCTGGAACCGCAGGGGAATCCGATGTATGAGCATCTGGACCTGGAATATTTCATCGCCTGGCGCGGTGAAGAAGCGGTGGGCTGCATAGCGGCTTATATCAACCACCACCACAACACGTTTCACCACGAGCATATCGGCTGGTTTGGTCTGTTCGACGTGCTGGATGACCGCGAGGCCGCGCTGGCTTTGCTGCAGACGGCTGAGGAATGGGTGCGCTCGAAGGGGTATGACGGCATTCGTGGCCCGGCCAGCTTCGGCGACCTGGATGAGTTCGGGCTGCAGGTGGAAGGCTTTGGCGCGCCGCATGTCATCCTGATGCCCTATAACCCGCCGTACTACAAGACATATCTCGAAGAGGCGGGGTTTGTGGGCGTGATGGATATGGTGTCCTACCGAATGAACGCGACACGGGTGGTTGGCGAGAATATCCCACCCAAGATTCTCCGTGTCATGGAGAAAGTCAGACAGCGCCGCAAGATCACTATCCGCAACCCTGACATGAAGCATTTTGAGAAGGATATGGATGTCCTCTTTGAGCTGTATAAATCTGCCTGGGAGGACAACTGGGGCTTTGTGCCACCGACACGGGCTGAGGCGGACGCGATGATCGCGCAGTTCAAGCGATTTGTGAAATCTGAATATGTGGCGATCGCCGAGATTAACGGGGAGCCGGCGGGCTTTATCGCGCTGCTGCCCGATCTGAATCAGGCACTGGCGCACGCCCGCCCTCACCCCGACACGCCGGAATGGATTACCCTGCTCAAGACGTTCTGGCACTGGAAAATCCGCTCCAAGATCACGCGGACTCGCGTCCCGCTGCTCGGTGTGGTCCCCCAGCACCAGGGATTGGGGATCGACCCGATGCTCTATATGTCGGTTGTTGAGCCGGCCGTGCGAGATGGAATCCAGGTGGCGGACTTCGGCTGGATTCTGGATAACAATCTGGCCATGAATCAGATCGGGGCTATGCTGGAAGCGGAAATCTATAAGCGCTACCGGATGTACGACAAGCAGTTCGGGGGACAGCCGGCGGCCGCCAGTGAGGGTGACCTTGCCTCCGGCGAAGCGCCTGGCGCGCAACCCCCGGCTGCCGGTTAGGAACATTGTCCACTTTCGTGGAACCGGTTTGGGCGTATAATGGATACAAACCGAAATAGCGCGGATGCGTCTATCTCATGACTGATCTGTTTATTACCGCACTCACGCAGGACTCGTCTCTGTTCTGGACTGGCACACAGGAAGTTGATGTGCATGTCTGCCAGACGGAACAAAATCTGGAGCTTCTCCAGCGCGAGCTGACTCTGTCCGGGCATCAGTACACCATTCAGAATTCGGCGCCGGTGGTCTTACAGCGCTTTTTCACCGGCGAGATTGATCTGGATGCCGAGCTGAGCAAGCGCTTCAACAACGCGCCGCTGCTCTCCTCGATTAGCTACCGCCCCGGCCAGGCCGGGTCGTCGCCGCGCGGCACGGCGGAGATGATCTCGCAGGACGGCAATGCGACGCTGACGGCGGACATCAACCAGATCAACGGCGTGATTGAGCTGAGCTTCACCCTGGGATCGATGCTGTCGCTGCGGTTTGAGCTGAATAATCTGCCGGAGGTCGATCGGCGCCGGTGGCTGGAGCTGAAGCGCCGCGAACAGGGCATCGCTTTCCTGTGGAGCCGCGCCCGCTGGGAGCGCGACTACATGATCTTCGTGGTGCGCCGGTACAACGTCCGGGCATATGCATTTTCGGCACATGGCTTTGAAGCGGCTGCCCGGATGACGCCTGATGTCCTGACGGGTTTGCTGGACTGGGTTGAAGGATTCTGGTTCTGAGTTTTGGCCGGCTGAACTGACGCCCCACTTTGCCTGAGTGGGGCTTTTGTTTTTCTGTGCTATGATCGGATAAGCTGCTCTCTGATACCGCAGCACTTCTGGTTACTGGTGAAAGCTCACGTTGGGAATTTCTGTACCGCGCCCACCCCGCACCCTGCTGATCGTCGCCGGGACGCCTGTCCAGGCCGATGTTACCGCGCCGCTGAATGGGGCGGGCGCGCTTGTGCTGTGCTGGCTGCTGGTGGCGGGGCGCTACCCGGGGCGATCGCTGCTGCTCCGCATCCCGGTGTGTCTCCTGTGGACGATCCTGCTGCTGGCTGTGTTTGTTCTGCACAGCGCCGGGCATGTTATCAGCGCGCGGGCCGCCGGCGCTCCTATGGACGTCCTGGTGATCAACGCCGTGCACTGGATCACGCTTTACTATAACGACGGCGTGTCGCCGCGATCGCATCTCGGGCGCGCGGCGGGCGGCCCGCTGGCGAATCTGACCGGTATCCTGTTCGCCCAACTGCTTCGGCGCATCCTTCCCCCCGGGCCGTTTGGCCGCGATCTGGCCGATGCCTTCGCGTTGTTTAACGCTCTGGTTGGCGGCGCTGCTTTGCTGCCCGGCGGCAGTTTTGACGGTGGGGCGTTGTTGAAGTGGGCCGTCGCCGCCCGGACCGGGGATCTGCGCCGGGCTGCGCGGGTCGTGCAGACAGCCGGCCTGGGAGCTTCCGTGGTACTGGGAGGGCTGGCCGCGGTAGTGCTGGCGCTGCGACGTGCTTATGGCGTCGCGCTGGCGGCTTTCAGCCTCGTCATGGCGCTGGAATCGCTCCGCCGCGATTAGGCGGGGAGTTCCCGTGGTCGATTTCATCCCTCTTGAGGATATGCAGACCGTCTCCTGTAGCCGCCTGTCGGCGGGCCTGGCGGCTTACCGGGCTGCAACCGGCATGAGCTTGCCGGAAGATTGGCGGATTCTGGAATATCTGAAAGCTGCGGCGCGGCGCGGCGCTGTTCAGGCGCTGGCCGCGGTAACATCCCGGGAAGCGGTCGGTGTGGCGGCGTGGTATCCGGAACACGGCGTCGGCGTCCTCGACCTCCTTTACGTTCTGCCGGAAGTATCCCCGGAGGTAGCGCACGCCCTCCTGCGCTATGCGATGGATGATCTGCGCCGGAGGGGGCGAGGTGACAGCATCTATGCGGAGCTGCCGCCAGTGCAGACAGTTGTGGATGCAGCCCTGACTGCGGAAGGTTTTGTCGGGGTGCAACGCTGGCTGATGCAGATTGATCTGGTGGGGCGGGGGGAATGGCCTGTGATACGGCTCCCCTGCGGCTATACCCTGTCGGCGTGGCGCGACGAGCGAGTAGAGCAGGCTGCTCAGGTGATTTATCGCGCCAATATCGGGACGCTGGACGCCCTGATCATCCCGGAATTGAGCACGCCGGATTCCACTCTGTGCATCGTGCGCCAGTCGCTGCAGGGCCGCTATGGCGCGTTTGATCGGGCGGCCAGCGGCATTGTCGAAGCTGATGGACAGGTTGTCGCCGCCAGTCTGGCGACCCGGCGGCGCGGCGGGCAGGGGTTCACGGCGGAAATCTGTGTGCTGCCGGAATATCGCCGGCAGGGGCTGGCTCGTGCCCTGATGCATCAGGCGCACGCTGTATTCGCCGCCGACGGCCTGACTGAGGCTTTGCTGGGCGTGACGGTGGGCAATCCGGCGCTGTTGTTGTACGAGTCGCTCGGATACAGCATGATTGGATCGGTGTGGTCCTATATCTGGCCTCGCCCGCAATCCTGGCCGGATACCGGTTAATGGGCGAATCGGCCTGGTGACAGTTTGTACAAATTCGGCCCGGAATTACGAATTCGAATTGCCTGTTTGGGCAGCAAGCTGTTACAATTGCACTTTGTTCTCATTCTTGTCCTGGACTTTTTGCGATTCTTATTTTCGCCAGCCACCTGACCCTGTCCTCATTGCTGAGAGACTGAGTTGAAGGGATACCTGATGACTGACTCAATTGACGTTCCTGCCAGCACCAACGAAGCCACCATCCCGGTGGAAGATACCGCCGGCCCGATGCCCGATATCTTTGAGAAAGCGAGCAAGTTCACCCGCGCCAGGGAGGCGATGGAGCTGGGGTTGTACCCGTTCTTCCGGGCGCTCAACGATACCGAGGGCACTATTGCGCGCTTCGAAGGCAAAGAAGTGGTCATGATTGGCTCTAATAACTATCTGGGGCTGACGACCGATCCCCGGGTGCGTCAGGCTGCGAAGGACGCCATCGATCGCTACGGCACGAGTGTCACCGGCTCGCGGTTCCTGAACGGGACGCTCCAGTTACATCTGGACCTCGACCGCGCGCTGGCGAACTTCGTCCGCAAAGAGGCTGCCCTGGTCTTCCCCACCGGTTACCAGACGAATGTCGGGACACTCACAGCGGTGGTGGGCAAGGGGGATTACGTCATCATCGACAAGGAGGATCACGCCAGCATTGTCGATGGCTGCATTATGTCGCGCGGCGAGATGAAGCGCTTCAACCACAACGATCTGGACAGCCTGGCTTATGTCCTGAGCAAAGTGCCGCGTAACGCGGGCAAACTGGTGGTCGTGGATGGGGTCTACAGCATGGCGGGGGATATTGCCCCGCTGCCGGAGATCATTGAGATCTGTCGCCGCCATGGGGCGCGGATTATGGTTGATGATGCGCACAGCATCGGCGTGCTGGGGAATGGCCGCGGCACGGCGGAGCATTTTGGCGTCACCGATGAAGTCGATCTCATCATGGGGACGTTCAGCAAGAGCTTCGCCTCCATTGGCGGCTTTATCGCCGGGAACGCCGAGATTGTTCACTACATTCAGCATCACGCTCGCTCCCTGATCTTCAGCGCCGCGCTGCCCGCGCCGAACGCAATGGCGGTGCACGCGGCTGTGGAAATCATTGAGAACGAGCCGGAGCTGGTTCAGAAGCTCTGGCGCAATGCCGAATATATGCGCGCCGGCTTCCACAAGCTGGGCTACAACACCGGCAAGAGCAACACCCCGATTATCCCCATCATCATCGGCGACGAGTATCGCACGGTGCTGACCTGGGCGGCGCTTGTGGAAGAAGGCGTCTACACCAATCCGGTCATCCCGCCCGGCGTCCCGCCGAACGGGAGTCTGCTGCGCACGAGCTATATGGCTACCCACGAGAAAGAGCATCTCGACCGGGCGCTCAAGGCGTTCGAGACGGTGGGGCACAACCTGGACCTCATTCCTCAGGAGAACACGCTGGACTAGCCCGGCCGGGGCCAGCGCTGTAAGAATGAACAACGGGGGCGTTCACGATGATGGACGCCCCCGTTTTGTTATTCATCGGGCAGCTTAAGCCAGCCGCCAGCCCGCCTGTGTCAGTCCGGCAGTCTGCTGCCTATATCACCCCGAATGAAGGCTTCCACCATGTCGCGGGCGATATCGTCCGGGCGCTGAACGGGCGGGGACTTCATGAAGTAGGAGCTGGGCGCTTCCAGCGTGCCGGAGAGGCCGCGATCCAGGCCGATCTTGGCGCAGCGGATAGCGTCGATAATCACGCCGGCGCTGTTGGGGCTGTCCCAGACTTCCAGCTTAAGCTCGACATTCAGCGGCACATTGCCGAAGGTCTCCCCTTCCAGCCGGATATAGGCCCACTTGCGATCGGTCAGCCACGGCACGTAATCGCTGGGGCCGATATAGACGTTGTCCGGCGGCAGGGTGTAGGGGAGCATACTGGTGACCGCATTGGTCTTGCTCTCCTTCTTGCTTTGCAGGCGGGTGCGGTCCAGCATGTTGTAAAAGTCCATGTTGCCGCCCACATTAAGCTGGCTGGTGCGCACCAGCTTGACGCCGCGATCCTTGAACAGGCTGGTCAGGACCCGGTGCACGATCGTGGCGCCGACCTGGCTCTTGACATCGTCGCCAATCAGGGGCAGCCCGCGCTCGGCAAAGCGCTGCTGCCAGTACGGCTCGCGAGCGATGAACACCGGGATGCCGTTGACGAAGGCGCAGCCAGCATTGAGAATTTGTTCGACATACCATTTTGTGGCCTGCTCACTGCCCACTGGCAGGAAATTCACCACGACATCGGTCCGGGTTTCCTTGAGAATTTCGGTGATGTTGGCAGTGGAGCCGGGCGCTTTGGTGATCTTCTGCGACAGGTAAGGGCCGAGGCCGTCATGCGTCATCCCGCGGATGACGGGGACACCGAGATTGCGCGGCACTTCAGCGAACTTAATCGTATTGTTCTGTCCTGCCCAGATGGCCTCGCCCAGATCCTTGCCGACCTTTTCCACGTCAATATCGATGGCGGCGGAAAACTCAATATCGCGAATGTGATATCCGCCCAGGTTGACATGCATCAGGCCGGGGATGATCTCATCATCAGCGGCATTCTGATAGAAATGGACGCCCTGAACTAACGCATTGGCGCAGTTGCCCACGCCGATGATGGCGACACGCACTTTGCTCATCAGCTCGTTTTCTCTCTTGTCTGTACTTGCGACGGATAAGTGATGGGAGAGGATACCCTTTTCTCCACCGACTGGCAACGATTCGCGGCGCAGGCCGGGCAATCTCCCTGATCACGAGTCCGATCGATCCAGGGAGCGCGGCTGGCGGCGCAGCAGGAGCATGAACATGACCAGATCGACGGCGAAATGGGCCCCGATGGGCAGCCACAAACTCCCGCTGATAATCAACAGAGCGCCCAGCATCAGCCCGGCCAGAGTCGCGTAGAGAAAATAGGCGCGGGTCAGAGCATGCAGGACACCAAAGACGATCGAGGCCAGCACCAGGCCGATCTGCATCTGCACGGCCCCCCGGAACAGTATTTCTTCCGGGATCGCCGCTGTCAGGCTGAACAGCAAAACATGCCAGAAGCGGACTGCATTCAGGTTGAGCGTCTGGCTGAGCATCCGCACGATCTCGCGGCTGGCCGTGGTGCGCCTGCCGGCAGTCCAGATGACCAGGGCGAAGGCAGCCCCGATAGCCAGCCCCGGCAGCAACAGCCAGATGTCGGCGGGCTGCAGAAGCGCCCAGATATCGTCGCCAGTCAGGATATTGACCCATAAGATGGCTATCAGGATCATGGCGATGCCGAGCGCGATCCCCAGGCGCGCCATGGCGTCCGGGTGGATCGGCTGGCGGACGACGAGCGGCGGAGCGGGCGGCCTGGCGCCGCCGCCCGGCGCTGGCGACTCTGAGGGAATCGTTGGCTCGTATGGGGAAGGGGCGGCAGGACGCTCCTGCTTGGGATCGGATCTGTCGTATTCGTTCAGCATGGCAGTGTGCGGGAGATTCTCCTTGTCGCGGCGTGAGCATCGTCCGGCCCCTTGGTGACATGCCGCGCAGTCGGCTATAATCGATTTTTAATACGCCCGGCCAGACTCGTTCAGTGTAACATGTTCCTGGCTCGCTGCCTTTGATGAATATGGCTGTTTCATTGCACCCTCATCAGCTCCGTTCGAAGTTCATTCGCGCTCTGGCGATCGCGTCGTTGTTTCTGATAATTGGCAGCGCCCTTGCGCTTACGGCCCATGTCCGGGCGCAGACGGCAGTCGTAGAAGCCGATGGCACGCTGCGGCGGATCGCGGTCCCACTGCTGATGTACCACTACATCAGCACGCCCCCGGAAGATGCCGATATCTACCGTCAGGACCTGTCAGTTACCCCGGAGACCTTCCGACAGCAGATGCAGTATCTGGCCGATAACGGCTATCACACGATCAGCCTGTACGATCTCACCCGCGCGCTCCGTCAGGGGATGCCGCTGCCATCCGACCCGGTCGTGCTAACCTTCGACGACGGTTATCGGGATGCCTACGAAAATGCCTTTCCCGTCCTGAAGGAGTTCGGCTTCACCGGGACATTCTTCGTGATCACGACACGGCTGGATGTGGGTGACCCGGCCTATCTTTCCTGGACCCAGGCTGCTGAGATGGCGGCGGCAGGGATGAGCATCGAAAGTCACACCAAAGATCATCCGAACCTGCGCGAGCGCGACAACGACTTTCTGATCTACCAGATACTGGGGAGCGTGGAGAGCATAGAGGCGCATACCGGCCACCGGCCGCACATGCTGGCTTACCCCAGCGGCCGGTGGGATGCGCATGTTCTGGCGGTACTCCCGGAAGTGGGAATCTGGGCCGCTGTCGTTACCGAAGGCGGTATTGAGCATACGACAGATAGCATTTATCTCCTGCGGCGGGTGCGCATCAGCGGCGAGACTGATCTGCCGATGTTTGCTGCGCTGCTTGGCTGGGAATGGGATCGGGCCGATAACACTGCATATCGGGCCGATGATACTGCGTATCGGGCCGATAACGCCGCGTATCGGGCCGACGATATTACGTATCGGGCCGACGACGGTCTCCTGCTTCAGGAGTCGCATCAGCCCGACGAGGAGTGAGTTGGTGGCGGAATATGATCGGGAGAGAGGTACTGTGACTGAACAATCCGGTATTCTGGTTGATGAGACACTGCGATCTATACATCGGGCAGCGCTGGCGATTACCTCGGAGCTGTCGCTGCCCCGTGTGCTGGAGACGATTGTCGTGACTGCCCGGGATCTGGTTCACGCCCGCTATGCGGCGCTGGGCGTCCCCAGTTCTTACGGCTCGCTGGAGCAGTTCATCACCGAGGGCATCACGGAGGAAGAGCGCCAGGCGATGGCCCACCCGCCGGAAGGCAAGGGGCTGCTCGGCCAGTTGCTCAAGCAAACCACCAGCATGCGGCTGGATAATCTTCACGAATCGCCGTTTTCAGTGGGCTTTATCGAAAATCACCCGTGGATGGTGAACTTCCTGGGCGTGCCGATTGTGTCGCGCGGGGAAGTTCTGGGCAGCCTGTACCTCTGTGACAAGACCGACGGCACGCTGTTTGATGAGTCGGATCAGGCGCTGATTGAGTCGCTGGCTGCCTATGCCGCCGTTGCCATTGAGAATGCGCGCCTGTACCAGCAGGTGCGGCGGCTGGCTGTCCTGGAGGAGCGCGAGCGGATCGGCATGGACCTGCATGACGGCATCATCCAGTCGATTTACGCGGTCGGCCTCACCCTGGAGCATAGCAGCCTGCTGCTGGAGGAGGACTCCGAGGCGGCGAAGATACGCCTGCGCTATGCGATTGATACGCTGAACCAGACTATTCGCGATATTCGCAACTACATCATGGATTTACGCCCACAGCGTATGAAGGTCCAGGACCTGGGGGAGAGCCTGCGGCAGCTTGTGCATGAATTCAGGGCCAACACGCTGGTAGAAATCAAGCTGGAGATGGAGCCTGAGGTGGCGATGCTCCTGGATGAAGGAATCGCGACGGCTCTTTTCCATATCGCACAGGAGGCGCTGGCGAACGCCGCCAAGCACGCCGCCGCGACCGAGCTTCACGTGACACTGGGCCGCGCTGACCGGCAGGCCTGCCTGAAGGTGAGCGATAATGGCGTTGGATTCGAGCCGGGGCAGGCTGATCGGCTCCTCGGTCACGGCCTTTCCAATATGTCGCTGCGGGCGCAGTCTGTTGGCGGAAAACTGGAAGTTGAATCCGCCCCGATGCAAGGCACGACGCTCACGGCGACAGTGCCGCTCCGCAAAGGGCACCCTCCGGTAATATAGCTACGATGATTCCTGTCTGTATAGGCGGGGATAAACGTCACTGACCGTGTGAATTAGTGGCCTGTTATAGTGAACACAGCATGGCACGATCGTGCCTGTTGTGTTTTCTTTGTCGGCTTTGGAGGACGCATGACCGGACGTCCGGTCCGCCTGCTGTTGGTGGACGATAATGCGGCAGTACGACGCGCCCTGGTGCTCCGGTTGAACCGCGCCCAGGACTTGCAGGTTGTTGGCGACACCGGTGACTTCGACAGCGCCCTGGCCATGATTGTCGATCAGAAACCCGACATCATGATTCTGGAAAGTAAGCGGCGCGACGGGACGGCGCTCGCGTTCTGCCAGCGGGTGCTCGCAGTCCCGCTGCATCCGGCTATCATTATTCTGACCAGCTTTGCCAATGAGGATGAGCGCCTGAGTCTGCTCCACCTGGGCATTGGCCAGTATTTGCTGAAGGATATCCAGACCGACGAGCTGATTCGTGTCATTCGGGAGCAGGCGTGCGGCAGGGGGCGTGTGTAATATTCGCCCACGCTTCGGCCTGCGCCAGTGAACAAAAACACCCCGCTTTTCAATACCCGGCGGGGTGTTCAATTTTGTGGGGGCAGGCTGGTGAGCTATTCGGGTAATATTTCCGCGCTCAGGAAGTAATCCAGCCAGATCATGGCGGCGAGCGACAGGGCGACCACGACGATCACGGATTCAATCCCGAATTCGGCAAAATCGGTCCCCAGAATCAGCAGGATCACAAAAGTACCAATAAAACCTACGGCAACAGATAACACGCCTGTGATGATGCGCCGTATACTGAGCGAAGACATAGGACCTCCCTGCAAGTCCGACAGAGTATTTTCGACTTTTCACGTCCATTCTAGCTGATTGATGTTGTTTTTGCCAATAATCCGGTACGGTTGATTCTGGCGGTGGCTTTCTGAAAACAGGGACATAGAAGATATTTATGCCACGGTCGGAGCCGGGCGGGGCGGCTCCGAGGAGCAGCTCAGGGGACGAAAGGGACACTCATAATATGCGGCGGTTTGCGCTGCCTCTCTCTGCTGCCTCATCCGGCGATCCCAACCTGCGCTGGAACTTTTCGCTGGGCGTCCTCAACGGGGTTATGTTCAGGCAGGTGGATTCGCTGGTTCACCCCAGCCTGGTGCTGGTGGTGCTCCTTTCGCAGTTGACTGATAACCCTATCATCCTGGGGATGCCGATGGCGCTCTGGTCTGGCGGGGATATGCTTTCCCAGCTTCTGGCCAGCGGTTATATCCAGCGGCGGGCGCGCATACTGCCTGTCTATCGCGGCGCGAGCGTGGCCCGGATCGGCCTGTGGATCGGGCTTGTGGCCGGGACGCTGTTCATTCGCGACCCGGCCTGGCTGGTTGTGAACCTGCTTTTCTTTCTGGTGGCCTATCCGCTGTTATCGGGTGTGACATCCCTGATCTTCTATGAAATCGTGGGTAAGACAATCCCGCCCCACCTGCGCGGGCTGCTTTTTAGCTGGCGACAGGCGCTGGGCGGCGTCGTAGCGCTGGGAGCTGGCTGGCTGGTGAACCGGGCGCTTGCGGAGGATCCGCCGCTCCCCTTCCCGACTAATTTCGCCGCGATTTTTGCGGTTGCCATGATCTGTGTGATTATCGGCGTCCTTTTGTTCAGCGCGCTGCGCGAGCCGGTCGCCGAGCCGCACCCCCCGATCGGGCGGGGGCTGCGGGGAATCTTTCAGGAAGCGGCCCGGACCTGGAAGGCCGACCGGCTGTTCCGCCACTACGTCCTGGCTTACGCCGCTCTGATGGTAGCGGGGGCGACGGCCCCGCTGATCATCGTTTATGCGCGGAACCGCTTCGGACTGCCGCTCAACGCTGCCGCTATCTACCTGATTGCGGATACCGTGATGGGGCTTATTGCCGTGGCAGTGAGCGGGTGGCTGAGCATGCGGGTGGGGAGTCGGAGGCTGGCGCTAATTTCGATCTGGCTGGGTCTGGCTACTTTCGGGCTGATCGTGCTGTCCGGCTGGCTGCAAATGGATATGGAGGTAGCCTTCCTGTACTTCCTCATGGTGTTCATCCTGCTGGCGGCCCATAACAGCACGCGAATGATCGGATTCATGGCCCTGAACCTGAATATCCCCCCTCCCGAACGCCGTCCCCTGTACCTGGGGCTATCCAATACCATCATCGGCGGCGTGGCTTATCTGTCCATCGTCCAGGGCCTGGTGGTGGGCGTCATCGGTTACCTGGGGCTGTTTGTACTGGCTGTTGGCCTGGCCGGTTTCAGCCTGTGGCAGACTGCTACCTACGTCTATGACCCGACCGAGACAGATATCGAAAGCTGGCGCTATGGAGAGCGATAACTCGCCTCCGACTGGCGCCGATCTGCTCCCCGTCTGGCAGTGGCGGGGGCTGCTGATTCTACTCGGCGCAGTGCTTGCGGTGACGGCAGGCGCGGCGCTGTGGCTCAGCCTGGGCGGGGCGGATGTGCCGCCGCTGGCTCCGTTGTCGTGGGAGCAGGTGGCGATCGGCCGGGAATGTCTGGATGCGGCAAAGTGGCGCTCTCCCGGAGGGATGCCGCTCACAATTATTCTGGCGGCCCGGATGCTGCCGGGTAGCGAGGAGCAGACTGGCTGGGGAATTCAGCGAGGGCACGGGGAATCGGCGCTCCGATGGGAGGTGCTACCGCCGGGCTACTATCGTCACGCGGGGGAGACCCGGCCTTTCCATCATGTCAGCGGCGAGACGGATGAGCTGCGGCTGGATCTGACGGACGACAGCTACGTCCTGTGGCTGAATCGCGAGCGCGCTGTGTCGGGCCATACCCCGGCGCAGGACGATGCAGCCGCATTGTGGAGCCTGATCGGCGGGGCGGGGGTGTGCTGGCAGAGACTGGCTGTCTTCGCCGGGGATCGGTGATGAGGGTTTGATAGCTTTTGAGAGCGATTATCCGGTAGCATGATCGCGTGCGACGGCGAGCCTGGCTGCCTCCCTGAATCAGGCGCGCCATCGAGAATATCCGAATCTAATCGAACAGAGGAAGCGGATTTTATGGTGCAGCAGCGTCCATCCTCCCGGTTGCCGGGCTTCTTCAAGCGGCCGCTGGCCGAACGCGCCGCGCTGATCAGCCGCTGGGCCGGGCTTGATACCAGCGATCAGGCGGTGCTGCTCGGCATGGCCGGGCTGAATGCGACCGGGGCCGACCACCTGATCGAAAATGTAGTCGGAGTTTACGCGCTGCCGCTGGGCATCGCCACCAACTTCCTCATTAACGGGCGCGATTACCTGATTCCGATGGCGGTGGAGGAGCCGTCTGTTGTGGCGGGGGTAAGCTTCGCCGCCAGACTGGCGCGGGACGGGGGTGGCTTCGTCGCCAGCAGCGACGATCCAGTCATGATCGGGCAGATTCAGGTGCTGGATGTCCCCGATGTGTATGTGGCTGCCGGGCAGGTTATGGCGATTAAAGAGCAGCTGCTGGAGGAGGCGAACTGCTGCGATCTGACTATTGTCGGCCTGGGCGGCGGCGCGCGCGGCCTGGAAGTCCGTCCGCTGCTCGACACGCCGGCGGGGCCGATGCTGATCGTCCACCTGTTATATGATGTGCGGGACGCAATGGGCGCTAACACGGTCAATACCGCGTGTGAGAAGCTGGCGCCCATGATTGAGAGTGCCACGGGCGGGCGCGTTAATCTGCGTATTCTGAGCAATCTGGCCGATCATCGCACGGCGACGGCGGAATGTACCATCCACCCCGATGAGTTGGAGACAGATGAACTTCCCGGGCCGGAGGTTGTGCGCGGCATTGTGGAGGCTTATGCTTTTGCCGCCGCTGATCCTTACCGCGCCGCCACCCACAATAAGGGCATCATGAACGGGATGGATGCCGTCTGTATCGCCACAGGTAACGATTGGCGCGCCCTGGAAGCGGGCGCCCACGCTTACGCCGCTCGCTCCGGGCGGTATTCCAGCCTGAGCGAATGGTGGGTGGATAGGGAGAACAATTTGCGCGGCCGGCTCAGGCTGCCGGTGGCGGTGGGCACGATTGGCGGCGCGACGCGCGTCCACCCGGCTGCTGGAGTTGTCCTCAAAATTCTGGGCATTCAGAGCGCCCGCGAGCTGGCTGAGATCATGGTTTCGGTCGGGCTGGCGCAGAATCTGGCCGCTATCCGGGCGCTGGCAACAACTGGCATCCAGGCCGGGCATATGCGCCTGCACGCCCGCCAGATGGCGGTCGCGGCCGGGGCTTCCGGCGAGATGGTGCAGCAGATTGTGGAAGCCATGATCGCCGAGGGGAGCATCCGGCTGGATCGGGCACAGGAACTGGTCAGAGAGATGAAGGACTGAGATGGGCGAGCGCGTCATGATTGTGGTAGGGGTGCCGCCGGAACACGCAGAGACAGTGCTGGGAGCGATTGCGGACGCCGGAGGCGGCGTCGTGGGGGAGTACACCCACTGCGCCTTCACCAGCACCGGGCTGGGGCGCTTCAAGCCGGCTGAGGCAGCCAACCCTCACGTGGGCGAGAAGGGGGCGATCAACAGCGTGCCTGAGGTGCGCATCGAGACCTTTTGCGAGCGCGCCCGGGCCAGGGCAGTTACGGCGGCGATCCGACAGGCCCACCCTTATGAAGAGCCGGTGATCTACGTGCTGCCGCTGCTTTCGGAGCACGACCTGTAGCCTTTCGGACGCTTTGGAAACTCCCGGTCGGGTGGCCCCGCAACCGGTTTTTGTACTGTGGAGACAATGTGATGAGCGATGATGCCGCTTCGTTTCTGAAGAAGTCACTTTTGCTCAAGCCGGACAGGCCGGTCGGGATCACTGGCTACGGCGCCTATGTGCCCCGTTATCGCCTCCCCGGCAGGGAGATCGCCCGCATCTGGACGGCCGGTATGGGCGAGTCGCCAGTGCGCGAGAAAGCTGTGCCCGGCCTCGATGAAGATGTGGTGACCATGTCAATTGAGGCGGCGCGGAATGCAATGGCGCGGGCGGGCATCGATCCGCGCGATCTGCGGGCGGTCTGGGTGGGATCGGAGAGCCACCCCTATGCGGTCAAGCCCACCAGCACCATTGTGGCCGAAAGTATCGGAGCGGTGCCCAATGTGCAGGCGGCGGACTGGGAATTTGCCTGTAAGGCCGGTTCGGAGGCAATGCAGGCGGCGATCGGATTCGTAGGGAGCGGGATGGCCACCTATGCGCTGAGCATCGGGATGGATACCGCCCAGGGGCGGCCGGGCGACGCCCTGGAATACACGGCGGCGGCTGGCGGGGCGGGTTACATCATCGGGCCGGCTGAGACGGCCCTGGCTGTCATCAACAGTTCGTACAGCTATGTGACCGACACCCCCGATTTCTGGCGGCGCGAGGGCGAGATGTACCCCAGCCACGGCGACCGCTTCACCGGCGAACCGGCATACTTCCGGCATGTCCTCAGCGCAGCCAGGACGATGATGGAGCAGATGGGGACGACGGCGCGCGATTACCAGTACGTGATTCTGCACCAGCCCAATGTCAAGTTCCCTTCTCGCGCTGCCAAAATGCTCGGTTTCAGCGATACCCAGGTCAAACCGGGCCTGCTTTCCGGCGAGATCGGCAACACCTATTCCGGCAGCAGCCTGATCGGGCTGGCCGCCACGCTGGACATTGCACGTCCCGGCGATCGCATACTCACCGTCAGCTACGGCAGCGGCGCCGGTTCGGACGCCTTTGATATCACGGTAACGGATCGGATTACCGAAGCAGTTGGCCGGGCGCCAACAGTGCGCGACTATATCCGCCGCCGCACTGAGATCGATTACGCCATGTACGCCCGCTTCCGGGGCAAGATCAGGCTGGAGTAGGGCGCCAGCGTATTCCGGCGGACCGGGCTGCCATGACGGCGCTGATTGTGGATGTGGGCAGTTCGTCGGTGCGGGCGCTGCTGTTCGACCGGGAAGGCCGGCTCATCCCGGGGACGATCGCCCGGCGCGAGCATCGCTTTGATGCGGACGGCACGACTGACGCCGTCACGCTGCGCGGGCTGGTGGAATCTTGCCTGGATGATGTGCTGCGCCACCCCGCCGCGCGGATCATTCAGACGGTGGGGGTGGCCACGTTCGCCGGCAACCTGCTCGGTGTCGATCAGCGCGGTGAGCCGATCACGCCGCTGTATACCTATGTCGATACGCGCGATCTGCTTGATGTCAGGCTGTTGAGCAGTCGCATCGATCGCTACGCAATCCATCAGCGCACAGGTTGCCCGCTGCACACCGCGTACCAGCCAGTGCGTTTGCACTGGCTCCGCCGCACCCGGCCCGATCTGTTCGCCCGCGTCGCCCGCTGGATCGATTTCGCCACCTACTGCTATAGAATCTGGTTCGGGCACGACGTGCCGTGCAGCTATTCGGTGGCGTCCTGGTCGGGCCTGCTGGACAGGCACCGGCTGGTCTGGGACGCAGACTGGCTGGAAGAACTGGGCGTGGCGGAGGAGAGCCTCCCCACGCTGGCCGATTTCGATACGCTTCAACAGGGCCTGTCAGATACTTATAGCGAGCGATGGCCGGCCTTGCGAGATACTCCGTTCTATCTGGCCGTTGGCGACGGGGCTGCCGCTAATATTGGCAACGGCGGTGTTGATGCTGATCATCCGGTGCTGACGGTGGGCACGACGGCGGCAATGCGCCTGGTCAGCGATAAACCTGGCGAGGTGCCAGCCGGCTTGTGGGCCTACCGGGTGAATGAAGGGCTGCACCTCACCGGCGGCGCAACCAGCGAAGGGGGGAATATCTTCGCCTGGGCGCGAAGAACGCTCCTGCTGGACCCTGGCACGGTGGAGCAGGAATTGCTGGCCCGTGAGGTTGGCTCGCACGGGCTGACGGCCCTGCCCCTGCTGGCAGGGGAACGCAGCCCCGGCTATTACGTTGGCGCGGCCGGTGCGATTCATAGCCTGCGGCTGGACACAACGCCGCTGGATATCCTGCAGGCCCTGCTGGAAGGTGTCGCGCTGCGCCTGCGGCTGATCTACGACCTGATGGGCCGTCCCGGCGCGTTCGTGCTGGCGGGCGGCGGCGCCCTGGAGCGGTCCCTGGCCTGGGGACAGATCGTCGCTGATGTTCTGGGCGTTCCGCTGAGGCTGGCCGATGTGCCTGAAGCGACGGCGCACGGTGTGCTGTATCTGCAGTCCGGCGATCTTGATGCCGTGCGAGATCGGGCGGATTCCCGGCCGGCGCACGTTGTATCTCCGCGCCCGGGGTCAGCATCGCGCGTCAGCGATTTGCTGGATCAACACACGCGATTTTATACAATGCTCCGGGGTCCGGAGGAATAACCAGACGTCGGATTTGCCTGTCGGGTGGGCTGGCAGCGCCGGCAGATACAAAGCCCCGACGCGCCGAAACCCGGCGGCGAGGACCGGCCAGTATCTTCGCCGTACGGGAAGAATGAACTCAGATAGACTCTCAAATGCTATCCTGATAGCTTTTGAGAGAGGGGATCGCGCATAATGCGTGAAGTATTTTACAGGCAGGCCCGACCCCGTTCGTCTCTTTAGCTATGTCGGGCTCAGGAGGAACCGGATTATGCGTATTTCACGTCACTGGCGTTTGAACTCTCAGCGCTACGCCCTCCAGGGCGTCGTCTGCTCCAACTGCGCAGCGAATATCTTCCCCCCGCGCGAAGTCTGTCCTTATTGTGAGGCGAAAGAGGAGACTGCCTACACCCCCGATTTGCGAGTCGCTGAGCATGTGCTTCCGGTGAATGTTGCCCTGGAACCGGCAGCCCGATAACCAGAATCGGAGAAGCGAGAGGGCTGGCATGGTCCAGGATACGCGGGCGAAGGCACAGCAGGCAAAGCAGCCATACCTTTCCGGTGGGAAAGGGACCGTGGTGAGCTACACCATCATCAACGATGCTCCGGAGGGCTTTGAGAATCAGGCTCCTTATACGCTGGGGCTGATAAAACTGGAAGAAGGCCCGACAGTGCTGGCGCAGCTCACCGACCTGGATGGACCTGTTGAGATTGGCATGCAGGTGGAGATGGTCACTCGCAAGCTGCGCACCGACGGCAAGCATGGCATTATCGTCTACGGATATAAATTCAGGCCGATGATGTCCTGACCTGTACCTGGTAGTGAAGAACTGGTAACCATACAGACCGCTGGCCGGTCTGTATGGTTTTTAGGGGGTGTGATTGCTGCCTGCCCCGGTGACGCGGCTGCTATCCGCCCGGAACAACCGCCCCGCAGCGCCCGACAGTTGGCCTCTTGACATATTGTAAATTTGTATCATATGATTTCTGACAATACAGACCGATATTATGTGATTCTTGAGATATAGGTCTGTACCCTGATACCGGGCAGTTTAATTTATCACAGGAGACTGGCGATGAAAATAGGGATACTTGGTACGGGAGGTGTGGGACGGACGCTCGCGGGGCGGCTTGCCGAGCTTGGGCACGAGGTCACGATTGGGACGCGCGACCCGGCGGCAACGCTTGCCCGTACTGACCCTGATTTTATGGGCAATCCGCCATTCAGCGTATGGGCGCAGCAGAATCCAGGTGTGAAGCTGGGGACTTTTGCGGAGGCAGCAGCGCACGGCGAACTTGTGATCAACGCCGTCAATGGGGGTGGCGCCCTTAGCGCTCTCCAGTCCGCCGGAGAAGTTAATCTGAGCGGGAAGATTCTGATTGATGTCAGCAACCCGCTTGATTTTTCCCGAGGCATGCCGCCGTCTCTGTTCATCAGTAATACCGATTCGCTGGGAGAGCAGATTCAGCACGCTTTCCCGAATACCAGGGTGGTGAAGACGCTCAATACGTTGAATGCTCTCCTGATGATCAACCCGGGGATGCTGGCGAATGGGGACCACAGCGTATTTGTCAGCGGTAACGATCCCACGGCGAAGGCGGCGGTGGGCGAGCTTCTCCGCTCTCTTGGCTGGCAAGATATCATCGATCTGGGCGATATCACTTCCGCTCGCGGCCCCGAGATGTTCCTGCCCCTCTACCTCAGATTGATGGGACTCTGGCAAACGCCGATATTCCAGCTCAAGGTTGTAAGATAGGGGTGGAGAGAGGGTGCAGCGAGCGCCAGGCAGGCGCGGCAGTAACGGACATGGTGCGCCGGACGGCGCAACGTCTTGCGCCAGGAATAGCGGTTACCGGCAGCCGCTCAGCCAGCCTGAGCGGCTGTCTCTTCCCGGGGCACGCGCACATGCCGCGCAACGACCAGATTGACCAGCGCGATCGCCATGCCCAGCAGGAATACATACTGAAACCCGAAGGCATTCCAGATCAGCCCGCCGACCAGCGCGGCGCTGATGGAGAAGATGTGGTCAATCGTCACAGAAGCCGTGAGCGCGGGCTGCACGTGGTCAGGCTGGCGCGCGATCTTCTTCATGTAGGTGGAGCGCGCCATCCCCACTGAGAATATCATCTGGTCCGCCACATAACAGACGGAGATGACCAGCAGGGCCGTGTCCTCCGGCAGCAAGTCCCGGGCGAAGCCATACCCCAGGCAGATGAAGATCAGGATGAAGGCTTCGGCCATCAGCACAAGGCGTTCGCCGAAGCGATCGATCGACCAGCCGAGGATAGGCTGAAACAGGATGCCGATGATACCGCCGACGGTCAGCAGCGTGGCGAGGATCTGCGTCGGCTGCCCGAAAATCGTGACCAGCACCCAGGGGGCAAATGTGACAAAAAGCTGCTTGCGGGAGCCGGCCAGTATGGCGAGGAGGTAGTACAACCGGTATTCGCGATGAAGCTGGAGGTACTGGCGAGGGCGGGGCGTTGTCTCCGGTGTCATGGAAAACAGCAGGATCGCGGCCACGGCCAGGGCCAGCGTGGTCAGTATGAAGGTATGCTGGAAGGTGAACCCCAGGTGGCGGAATCCCAGGACGACAGTGACGCTGCCGATGATGACGGCCAGATTTCGTATCCCATTGAGCTGCCCCAGGCGCTGGCCCGTTTTGCCGTCCGTCGCCAGCTCCATCCCGATGACGGATGCCAGCGGCATGAAGAGATGCTGCCCCATGCTGTAGATGAACAGCCAGATCACCATGATGGCGTAGCTGGAGGAGGCGAAGCCGATCAAAAAGGCGCCGGCCGCCCCCAGCACCATGGCAACGACGCCCAGCCGCCGGGTTGTCAGGAACCACAGCACTGCCGAGACAAATACGACCAGGAAGCCCGGCAGCTCGCGCGGAAACTCCAGGAAGGAGCGCTGAAATCCGGTGAGGGTGAAGCTCTCATTGAGGAAGTTGTTGAAGGTCGAGTCGAATGCACTGGTGGCAATTCCTATGGCCAGCGAAGCCGCGGCAAAGAGACTCAACTCGCGCGAAGTAGTTCTGATCCGGGCCAATACTGCCATGGAAGAGATTTCTCCAATCTTTGCCAGAGTGTGTAATCACGCTGTGCAGCGGTGAATCGGCGCTTGCTCCTGACACGCCCTGATGGTAGACTTCGTTCAGGCAAGCAAGCGAGTGACGAATCTCCTGATTCATGCCGCGGTCAGTTTTGGGGAGGCCTTTATGCGTATTACAGTGCGCTCGTTCATGTTGCTGCTGACGCTGACAGCGGCGGCAGTGGGGTTGAGCGGTTGCTTTCAGGAGGCCGGGACCGGCATCGAGCCGACGCCGGTTGGGGGCGTCCCGCTGGTGCCCCCATCCCCAACGGCTTTTATGCCTGAACCAGTGATGATGACCAATACCCCTTTTGTCCTGCCGACACAGCCGCCACTGGATGTTGCTCCTCAGGAAGGCATAGGTGGGGCTGAGTATACATTATCGCCCGCTGATATGGCTATGATGGAGCAGCCTTCTGCGACGTTTGAGTTTGTCGAGGCCCCCAAAGAGACACTTGTGCTGGTCGAGCCGCCAATAGATGCGGCAGCGATTTCCGCGCCGGCCATGACCGCGACGGCGATTATCGCCGGGGCTGCGCTGCCGACGCCCGTAGTCGTCGGTATGGAGACCCCGCCCGGCGGTTTTATTGTCATCAGCACGCCGACGCCGCCGCAGTTGGAGATGCCGCTGCTCGACGGCGAAATGACAGCCACCGCCATGATTTTCGGCGCAACTGAGACCGCGTTCGCCCGGGCTACGGAGACGGCCACAGCGCTGGGCATTCTGCCGCCGACCGCGACTCTCCTGCCTCCTGAGATGCCTACGCTGACTCCTACCCCGGACCCGACCGGAAACTGCATTTACGTTGTCAGGCGGGGCGACACGACTTACCGCGTCGCGACACAGTTCGGCGTCACCATCGATCAGATCGCCCAGGCCAATGGCCTGACCAATCCGTCGGTCATTCATGTGGGGCAGGAGCTGACGATCCCCGGCTGCGGCAACAAGACCCCGACTCCAGGCCCGGGCGTCCCGCCCTCTGATGCTACGCCGCCGCCCGGATGCCAGCAGCAGACTTACGTCATTCAGCCCGGCGATAACCTGTACCGGATTTCATTGCGCTTCGGCGTGTCGCTGGCCTCTCTGCAGCACGCGAACGATATCTCGAATATCCACCATATTGTGGCCGGACGAACCCTGGTTATCCCCTGCTCGTAAATTGTCTCGCGGGGGAGCCGGTCAGCTTGATACAATCGGGGCGATCATACGGTCGCCCTGATTTTTATGGGCGGGAAAGGTGCGGACATGGCAGCAGAATCGATCCTCGAAACGCAGACGATCTACGAAGGCCGGGTGGTCAATCTCTATCTGGAGACCGTGCAGCTCCCGGACGGCAAGACGGCTATCCGCGAAGTGATCCGGCATGGCGGCGCGGTCGCAGTCATTCCGCTTCACAGCGATGGGCAGATCACGATGGTGCGGCAGCATCGCCTGCCTGTCCGGCGCGACCTGCTGGAAATCCCGGCCGGCGGCCTGGAGCGCGGCGAAGAGCCGCTGGCCTGCGCGATGCGGGAGCTTCAGGAAGAGGTCGGGCTGTATCCGGGCCGGCTTGAGCGGTTGGGAGGGGTCTACCTGGCGCCGGGCTATAGCTCCGAGTACATCCACCTCTATGTTGCTACTGACCTGACTCCTTCCAGGCTGCCGGGCGACCAGGACGAATTTCTTGAAGTGGTAACGCTGCCGTTCGATGAGGCGCTCCGCCAGATCGACAGCGGAGATATCGCCGACGCGAAAACGATCGCGGCGCTGTTGTGGACGGCGCGCTGGCTGGCCGGACGAGGGGCGAGAAGCATGTTAGCAGGGTAGAGTGGTTAGGACGGGGAAAAGTGGCGAGTTTCTGGTTTGTCTCTGCGCCGCTGCCAGGACATCTGGACTGGGGCGGCTTCCTGAAGACGGCCCGCGCTTTGCAGGCCGAAGGCCATGAGGTGCTCTGGGTCAGCGGGGCAGCAGTATCCGATATGGTGGCCGCAGCCGGGCTGCCGCTGGCGGAAATCCCTGACACGGGCTGGCTGTGGCCGCTGCCGCCCCCGCCTGATTTTACCAGCATGCCCCCGGAGCAGGCGATCCGGCTGCGGTATCAGCGGGCGCTGGATACCTGGCTGACTGAGGAACTGATTATTCCCGCGGTGGAGGCGCTGCTGGCCCTGGCCCGGCAGCGCGGGCAGCCCGATTGCGTGGTCACCGATCCCTTCCTGACAGCATCGGCGCTGGCTGCGGAGGCATTCGATGTGCCGCTGGCTGTCTGCGGCTGGCCGGCGCTGTGCCCTCCTGATGAGGAGGGGCTGCTGCCCGTTCAGGTGTCTCTGGCGGATGATGCGCGGGGACGTATCGAGCGGCTGGCGGCGCGTTTTGGACTGCGCGGGACGAATTTCGCCCAGGGGCCGACCCCGGCCATACAGAGCGAACTCCTGCATATCAGCTACTTCAGCCGCTTCTGGCACCAGTCCGATCCGGAGCCGTTGCCCCAGACACATTTCGTTGGCGGGATGCCGACGTCGCCGGCTGGAGAGCCGCCGGAATGGCTGCGCGCGCTGGAGGGCGCACCGCTGGGGATGGTCACGCTGGGCACAGTCTTCACTGGCGATCTGGGATTTTTCGCCTGGGCGGCGCAGGGGATGGCCCGCGCCGATCTGGTCCCGCTGGTCGTGCTTGGCCGGCCGTTGGAGGCTGAAGAAAAGCGCATGCTCCAGGCGGCGCTGCCCGGCGGGACACGCTTGCTGACCTGGGTGGATTACGACCATGTTTTCCCCCACCTTAAAATCATTGTGCATCACGGAGGCATGGGGACCACCCACGCGGCTGTTGTGCACGGCGTTCCGCAGGTGGTCGTGCCTCATGCCGCCGATCAGCGCGGGCAGGCGCGGCGCGTGGCTCAGGCCAGGGTGGGGTTGAACCTGAGCGCCTTCGATGTGCGCCAGGGGCGGCTGGGGAGCGGGATCAGGGCCGTGGTGACCGATGCGAAGGTGGCCGATACGGCGCGCCGGCTGGCCGGGGAATTCGCCGCGCTGGGCGGGCCGCCGGAAGCGGCGCGGCTCCTCATCGAGCTGGTCGAGCGCCAATGAAGATATTCGTGTAGTCAGGCACCCCAACGATCACACTTTGCGGCCAATCAACAGGCCCTGGTGAATCGAGAACGTCCCATCTCCCTGCGGATGCAGCTCCGGCCGCAGCCACTCTGCCGCCCGCTCCGGGGCCTGGGTGAGCATCACCCGCAGCCGAAGCGTGATCTCCGGCGTGCAGTGCATCCGATCCGCCCATTCGGTGATCTGATGCCGGCGCTCGAAGCTCTCCGTATGGGTCACTTCGAGGCCCGCTTCCGCGAAGAATTTCATCCAGCGCGACAGGCTGTAAGCCCAGGCATGGCTGGGATCGCGCAGCCGTTCGAGCGCATTCACGTAGCGGGCAGCTTTGCGGTCGGGCGGCACGATCTGGTCGATAACGGCCACCAGACCGCCGACCCGGGTTACGCGCGCGGCTTCTATGACAAACTGCTGCGGGGCCGGGAAGTGATGAGCGGCTACGCGACAGGTGACCAGATCGACGCTGCCATTCCTGCAGGGAATGGCTTCGGCGTCGAGCTGCTGGCAGGCTACATTCCTGAGGTCGAGCCGGGACAGGTGTTGTCGGGCGGCGGCCAGCATGCTGAACGTAAGGTCGCTGGCGATCACCCGCTTCACATAGGGGGCGAAGATGCCAGCGGTGTGCCCCCCGCCGGTGGCAACATCCAGTATCAGCCAGTCCGGCTGCGGCTGGATCAGCTCGACCAGCCGGGCCAGGTCGCTGCCGTGAGCGTGGGTGACGCTGGTCACGTAGCCGGTCGGATTTTTGCCGAACTGCTGCTGAACCAGGCGTTTGGTGGGGTGGCCGGTCATCGTTGTATCCCGGGTGAAAGTCGCGAGCGTAGTTTATCCGAACCGCCGCGGTGTTACAATGGGGCTGGCGTGGGTGAAGAATCAGATGCGAGGTGCGTATTATGGCAGCACGAATCCGGTTGGCCGCAGTCGGGGCGGGACAGCGCGGCGCTGATGTGTACGGGCGGTATGCGCTGGAGCATGATGCGGATGTCGAATTCGTCGCCGTGGCTGAGCCGATCGCGGAGCGGCGCGCCCGCTTCTCCGGACAGTACGACCTGCCCGGAGAAGCGCAGTTTTCCACATGGGAGGACCTGCTGTCCGGGCCGCGGAGAGCCGATGCTGTCATCATCGCCACGCAGGATACCGGGCATGTTGCGCCGGCGCTGGCGGCCCTGGAAGCCGGATACGATGTGCTGTTAGAGAAGCCTATGGCCACTACGCTGACCGACTGTGTGGCGCTGACAGTCGCCGCGGAAAAAGCCGGGCGTGTGCTGCAAATCTGCCATGTCCTGCGCTATACCGATTTCTTCACCCGCGTGCACGATATCGTGCAGTCCGGGCGGCTGGGCGATGTTGTCACCTACCAGCACCGGGAGAATGTCTCATACTATCATATGGCGCACAGCTTCGTGCGCGGCAACTGGCGGAGGGCCGACCAGAGCAGCCCGATGATTCTGGCGAAGTCCTGTCACGATCTGGATCTGATTTACTGGATTCTCGGCGAACGGGTGGCGCAGCTAAGCTCGGTGGGGACGCTGCGCCATTATCGCGCCGATCAGGCGCCGCGCCCGGATATCCCTCTCCGATGCCTGGATGGATGCCCGATCGAGGCGGACTGCCCGTTTTCCGCGCCGGGGATTTACCTGGACTTCCGCCCCTGGCGCTCGATGGGTCTGGCTGATGACCAGGATCTCTCCACAACTCTGGAGTGGCCGATGTCCACACTGGCGAATGGTGACCTCCGACGGGAGTCAATTCGCCGCGCGCTGGAGGAAGGCCCCTATGGTCGCTGCGTTTATCACTGCGACAACGATGTGGTGGATACGCAGATCGTCACCATGCAGACCGAGGCCGGCACTTCGATAGGCTTCTTCATGCACGGGCACAGCCATGTTGAGGGGCGTACCCTGCGCCTTGATGGTACGCGGGCCACACTAGAGGGCGAATTCATAGACCGGAGGCAGGAGATTCGCGTCACCGATCACCGGACCGGGGCGACTGATATCATTCATCCTGAGATGGCGACTGGCGGACATGGCGGCGGCGATCAGCGGCTGATGGCCGAGTTTCTGGCCGTCCTGCGCGGCGAGGGGCAGCGACCGCTGACCGATGCGCGGGCTTCGCTGGAAAGCCATCTTCTCGCTTTTGCGGCGGAGAAGGCGCGGCTGGAATCAATCGTCGTCAATATGGCGGAATACCGCTCATGGGCGATGGCGGGCAGTACGTCTCCTGACGTTATTCTTCCGCACGCGTGACCAGATACTCGGCTGCATGTAGCGCCGCCCAGCCGATGCCGACGGGCAGGAGCAGGGGAAGCGCATATTCCACCGCCAGCCGCAGGAACGGGCTGAGCGGCAGCAGCCGCACCAGGTTGATCAGGGCAAAATAAGAGATCGTCAGCAGGATTGTCCCGGCGTTGCCGGCAATCCGAAACGACACCGCCGCCCCGCTCAGTATCCCGAGGGCGCCAACCATGAATAATTCCACGAAAGGTCGGATCAGGCAGACGGCCAGCGCGATGATGACCATGATCTGGCTCAGAGGGGCGGGGCTGACCACCTGATTCTGGAAAGTGTTGTAGAGGATGATGATCGGCAGGCTGAACACGGTTATAACCCACAGCACGATATCCAGATTATCGACCTGCCGCCAGATGCTGCTGGCAATCTTGCTGAGGAAGATTTCCTGCAGGGGAGGGGGGATTGTGCGCAGCAGCGTCAGCGTATCGCCCTGCCGCTCATCGAAAATATGATCCACCGCGCCCTGACTGACCACGGCCATGATGTAAGCGTAGAGCAGCAGGCCGAGCGGCAGAATGAGCACGGCGGCCAGGGCGTATCCGTATGCGACGACCAGCAGAGGAAGCACAACCAGCGTAATGTGAGGGCTGCTGATACCCGCCCGGATAATGCTGCCCAGCGGCCAGGTCAGCGCGACCAGGGCGGCTTCCAGTAGCGACACGATAAGAATACGGCGGATGTCGATGGTGTTGGTGCGCCCGGCAAAACCGAGGTGGCGCCTGACCACGGCGTTTTCGCGCCGCGCCCATCGCGGGAGTATCGCTTCCAGATTTATTGCGCGGAGCATTGGTTCCTCCCTGAACTGCTGAGGAGGGTTACCTGTCGCGTGTGACGATGGAGATGCCGCTGTTGCTGGTGTCCTCTTCCACCAGTTTCCAGCGCGGCGAAACTTTCAACCACGTGAACAACAGCCGGAAAATCCCCTGGTGGCCGATGATGCCGAAGTTCGTGCGGGTGGCGTCCGTCATTTCCTGCCAGGCGCGGCGAATGCGCCTGAACGCCTGGAGGGCGGTCTCGGTATCGCGGGTGAACGGATTGCCCAGGCGTATCCCGGAGCGGATGTAGGCGCCCTTGAGGGTATGCTCGCGCTGATGTGGGCCTCGTAATGGTGCCGGGAGCAGCTCGTAGAGGTCATCGCGCACCAGGAGCGGAACCTGAACAGCTTCCGCCAGAATCCGCGCCGTTTGCCGGGCGCGGAGCAGCGGGCTTGAGTACAGACTGGTCAGGCCGAGATCGGCCACGCGAGGAATGATCGAATGCACCTGCTCAATGCCGCGTTCATTGATCGGCTCATGGGGAATCCGGATCACAAGATTGTTGAAGTCGCCGATTGTGATACGGCGATCCAGGAGCAGGATGTTGCCTTCGACTTCACCGTGCCGGATGAGGCAAATTGTTTGTTGCATAGTCACGCCGGGCTGTGTCTGTCACAGGTTATCAGGTTGCCAGTGTTCGCCGGGATTATAACAGGCTGCTCCGGCCCGACAAGTCGAAAGCTGGCGCGCTGGCAACTGGCGGTACAATAGGGCGGTTGCTTACACAGGAGCCGACTATGATGACCATCCCGCCATCTTCTGCCGGAGCCTCACGGCGCTTACTGGTATGTTATGCCCATCCGGATGATGAGACGTTCGGCCTGGGGGGTGCGATCGCGCGATATGCCCATGAAGGAGTCGCAGTCGATCTGGTGTGCGCCACGAACGGCGACGTGGGGGAAGTGGACCCGGCCTTGCTGAATGGGCGGTCGGTGGCCCGGGTGCGGCTGGATGAGTTGGAGTGTGCTGCGCATGTGCTCGGCATCCGCCGCGTTTATATCCTCGGCTACCGGGACAGCGGCATGATGGGTTCGGCGGAGAATGCCCACCCCGACTGCCTGTGGCAGGCCGATCAGGATGATGTGGCGCGGCGGATTGTGGAGATCATTCGCCGCGTCCGCCCGCAGGTCGTTGTCACATTCGATCCCTACGGCGGATACGGCCATCCGGATCACATTGCCGTCCACCGCGCCACGTTACAGGCTTTCCACGCAGCAGGCGATGCCAGCCAGTTCCCGGAGCAACTGACCGACGGCGTTGCCCCTTTCCAGGCTCAGAAGCTGTATTACGCCACTTTTCCGCGCACCTGGGCGCGAATCGGTGTGCGGCTGTTCCGCCTGCTGGGCCGTGACCCGCGCCGGATGGGCCGCAATCACGATCTGGATATGCAGGCGTTTCTGGATGCCGCGCTGCCCCATCACGCTCGCCTGGATCTGCGGGCGTATTACGACGCCTGGGTGCGGGCATCGGCCTGCCACGCCAGCCAGCAGGGGCCGCTGTCCCTGCTGCCGCTGCCCCGCATACTCCTCAGACAGTTGTTCGGCTGGCAGTCTTTCCACCGCGCCTGGCCGGAGAGGCCCGGAGCGGCGATTGAGCGCGATCTGTTCGAGGGGGTGCTCCCCCTTGAGGGACCAGATCTGCCGCGTGGCACACCTTCCATCTGAGTCCTGGCGCTGACTGGCGCTTTGTGCTGGCGATTTAGCGGGGGCTGTCCGTTTTTCGCGTGACTGATCTTGTTTCGGCACGGGCCACTTGTTAGACTCGTACGTCCGTTGTTGTTGACGAACAGATATGCTATACTAGAACGTTAGTGCTATTGAAGCAGCGGGATAGCCATGCAAGATAAAATCATTGTTCGCGGCGCACGCGAGCATAACCTCAAGAATGTCGATGTCGATATCCCCCGCGATAAGCTGGTCGTCATCACCGGCCTCTCCGGCTCCGGCAAATCTTCGCTGGCGTTTGACACGATCTTTGCCGAGGGCCAGCGGCGCTATGTGGAGAGTCTGAGCGCGTACGCCCGGCAGTTTCTGGGCCAGATGGAGAAGCCCGATGTTGATCAGATCGAGGGGCTAAGCCCGGCAATCTCGATTGACCAGAAAGGCGTCAGCGCCAATCCACGCTCCACAGTGGGCACGGTGACCGAGATTTACGACTACCTGCGCCTGCTGTACGCCCGCATCGGCATCCCGCACTGCCCGGAATGTGGCGCAGAAGTGGTGGCGCAGAGCGCTGAGGAGATCGTCAACCACATCCTGGAGATGGAATCCGGCCGGCGTATTCATATCCTGGCGCCCGTGATCAAGGGCCGCAAGGGGCGCCACGAGCGTGTGTTTGACGATATCCGGCAGTCCGGGTTTGTCCGCGCCCGCGTGAACGGCGAGATCGTTGATGTCAACGAGGATATTGAGCTGGATCGGTACAAGATCCACGCTATCGATATCGTCGTTGATCGGCTCATCACGCAGCGGTTTGATGACCCGACCAGCGAAGAAGCGCGCGCCGCTATCAGCCGCCTGACCGATGCCGTCGAGACGGCGCTTAAACATGGGGATGGCGTGGCGATCATCAATGATGTGACCGATCGCGACAACCCGGTGGATACCCTGTACAGCGAACATCTGGCCTGCGTTAACGGCCATGGCAGCCTGCCGGATATCGAGCCGCGCCTTTTCAGCTTCAACACGCCGAACGGGGCCTGCCCGGAATGTCAGGGGCTGGGGGCCAGGCTGGAGTTCGACCCGGGGCTGCTTGTCCCCAACCCTGACCTGTCTCTGAGCGACGGCGCGATCTGCGCTCCCGGTTGGAACTCGACGGACGGCTACAGTGTCCGCTGGATGGTGGAGGCTGTCGCCCAACTGGGCGTCCCGCCGGATCGCCCGTGGCGGGAGCTATCTGAGGAGCAGCGCAACATCGTGATGTACGGCTCCCGCAACAAGCCGGTGCGGCGCACTTTCATAACGCCGCAGGGGTACGCGCGGGAATATCGCGGGCGGTGGGAAGGTATTGTCGAGACGCTGCAGCGGCGGTATGCAGAGACCTCCTCCGATTACGTGCGCGAGCAGTACGAAACGTTGATGTCGGGGGTGATCTGTCCGGCGTGCCAGGGTCGGCGGCTGCGGCCTGAGGCGCTGGCGGTGACGGTGCTGGATCGCAGCATCATTGATATCACCGGGGTGACGGTTAAAAACCTCCTGCCCTGGATTCGCGCCCTGCGCGGCACTGACGGACAGCCGCCGCGCCTGGGTAAAACGGAGCTGTTGATCGCCGGCCAGATTCTCAAAGAAATTGAGGAGCGCGTCGGCTTCCTGGTTGATGTCGGGCTGGATTATCTGACATTGTCGCGCGCGTCAGGCACGCTCAGCGGCGGCGAAGCCCAGCGCATCCGGCTGGCTACCCAGATTGGCAGCCGCCTGACTGGCGTCCTGTACGTGCTGGACGAGCCGACAATCGGCCTGCATCAGCGTGACAACGCCCGCCTGATCCACACCCTGGAGGGGATGCGCGATCTGGGCAACACCCTGATCGTCGTCGAGCACGATGATGAGACTATCCGCCACGCTGACTGGGTGATCGACCTGGGGCCAGGCGCGGGGGAGCATGGCGGCCAGATTGTCTCCCAGGGGACTCTGGCGCAGATTATGGCGGATTCCCGCAGCCTGACCGGGGCCTACCTTTCCGGTCGCAAATGCGTGCCCATCCCGGAGGCGCGGCGCAAAGGCAACGGCAGCAGCCTTCTGATTCGCGGGGCGCGGGAGAACAACCTCAAGAATATCGATGTGCGGATTCCGCTGGGCAATCTCGTGTGTGTGACCGGCGTCAGCGGCAGCGGCAAGAGCACGCTGGTGGTGGAGATTCTTTATAAGCGGCTGGCGCAGATTCTGCACGGCAGCCGTCAGCGCCCCGGCGATCACGACGCCATTGGCGGTCTGGAATATATCGACAAGATCATTGATATTGATCAAAGTCCGATTGGCCGCACGCCGCGCAGCAATCCGGCCACCTACACCAAGATGTTCGACGCCATCCGGTCGCTTTTCGCCGAAATCCCGGAGAGCAAGGTGCGCGGGTACAGCCCCGGCCGCTTCAGCTTCAATGTCAAGGGCGGGCGCTGCGAAAACTGTCAGGGGCAGGGGCAACTCCTGATCTCGATGCAGTTTCTGCCGGATATTTACGTCCCCTGCGAAGTGTGCCACGGCGCGCGCTATAACCGCGAGACTCTGCAGGTCCTTTACAAAGGCAAGAGCATCGCCGAGGTGCTGGATATGACCGTCAGCGAAGGGCTGGCGTTCTTTGAGAGCATCCCGGCTATCGTCAGCAAGCTGCGGACGCTCCAGGCGGTCGGCCTCGGCTATATCCGCATTGGCCAGCCGGCTACGACCCTGAGCGGCGGCGAAGCTCAGCGCGTCAAGCTGAGCCGCGAGCTGAGCAAGCGGGCGACAGGGCGGACCCTGTACGTGCTGGATGAGCCTTCAGTGGGGCTGCACGCGGCGGATGTGGCGCGGCTGATCACCGTCCTGCAGGAACTGGTGAACCAGGGTAATACCGTCGTTGTCATTGAGCACAACCTCGACATTATCAAAGTGGCGGACCACCTGATCGATCTCGGACCTGAAGGCGGTGACGGCGGCGGTGAGGTCGTGGCTCTGGGCACGCCGGAGGAAGTGGCCGCCATTGAGGGGAGCTACACGGGGCAGTACCTCAGGGCTTATCTGAGCAGCGGTGATGGCGACTGCGACCCCAGCCTGGACTGAAGCTGCGCGCTGCGCCTTTCGGAAATAAGACGATGTCCCCCCTGGCCCGGGTGTCCAGTCCGGCAAGGAGGGGACATCGTCTGAATGGGAAGTGCTCGATAGGCCCTCCTTCCTCCAAACGGGAGTCGGGCGTTACCTCTTTCGTCAATCGAGGTTCACATAAGTTAGCTCGTGCTGGGCGGCCGTCTGAGCGGCGCGCTCGCCCGCCGGGCTGGAGGCAGGCCGCTGCCCGGCGGCGAAGCTGGATGCCTGCCACGCAGCGGGCTGGTAGCGATCCCCGGCCGGGCGCGATAGCGGCGTAGTGCTGCGAACAGAAGAAGCTCTGGCCGAACTGGCATGGGCTGGATTCTCAACAGGACGGGGGAGGGAGGGGTTGCCGGATCGTGCCGCCTCCAGAGATCTGGCCGTCCCGCTGATTGTGGCGCCGGCGTGCATATCCCTGCGCGGGCTGCCACTCAGTAGATGATCGCTGCCTCCGGCGATGCTGCCGATCAGCGTGACTCGTGTCAGCCAGACCAGGCCGGCTACCGCCAGCGGCACGATCTGTAGAATCTGCTGGCGGGTGACCAGCTCATTGCCCAGGCCCGGGTTAGCGGCCAGCGTCGCGGCGACCGCCCACCATGTCATCGCGGCGTTCATCAACGCTCCAAAGAACCAGGCCGCCGTCAGCAGCCAGTCCTCTTTGGAGGCATGCCGCCAGGCGCTCCCCCGGGTGGACAGGCGCGATAGCCCGGCCAGATCGATGCCGCAAAAGGCTACCGCCAGAATCGTGGCCCATCTGACCGCACCGAGCGCGCTCTGACCCCCGAAGAACGTCCCCAGGGCGTATTCGGTTGTGGCGAAGTTGAACAGCTCAAAGGCCGCCAGCGCGCTCAGCAGGATCAAGAGCCACAGCGCGCCGCGCGGCAGGCTCACAGGTCGATGAAGCGCTCGTGTAAACATGCCAGACTCCTGTTTAGAACTTTTGTTCTATTATGTGTCGAAAGCGATGCTGTGTCAAGCAAAAAGCGCTCCGGTTTGCGTATCCTAACGGTGCGGCGATCAGGGCCGCACGGCTGATATGCGGGATGATTCCTGCATATGAATGGGCTATAATGAGTCCCCTGAGCAAGGGCCTGGTCACACATCTGTGCTGCACCCGGCGAGCGGATTTGCGATTAAGGACCGGACATGGGTTTTCGTAAGTTCTTTGAGATTCTGCTGGGGTTCGACACGCCGCCGCCCCCCCCGACTGAGATGCAGCGCTGGCAGGATATCCTGGTTGACGGCGCCCATAAACGCCATCTGAAGCAGTATGACGCGGCGCTCCTCGTCTTTGAGGGAGTGCTGGCCGAAGCGCGGCAGGCTGGCGACCGCGTGGCGGAGGCGACGGCCCTCGGCCACATAGGGGCCACTTATACCGACCAGGCGCGCTGGGAAGAAGCCGATAATGCCCTGAATACGGCGGTAGCGATCGCCCGGGAACAGCATAATCCGATGTTGTTAGCGGCTGTGTTGAACGATCGCTCGCAGTCTTTGCTGGCCCGCGGTGACGCGTCCGCGGCCCGGCAGAGCTTCGAAGAGGCCCTTTCCTACGCCCGGCAGAGCACCGATCCCAGGCTCACAGCCCATATCCTGGCTGGCCTTGCCGATCTCTACCTGGCTGACAACAACGCCAGCTACGCCCGCCGCCTGCTGGAGGAGGCGAATCAGCTCACCCAGTATCAGCTCCCCGCCGTCCTGGGGCGGCTAGGAGAGGCCGAGATCGCTGCCGGGCGGGAGGCGGAAGGGCACCGCTGGATTGTCCAGGCGCTGCGCCTGTCCCATGCCACAGGGGACAACGAGCAGGAAATTCGCTGGGCTACGGCGCTCTCCCGCCGCTATGTCCAGGAAGGAAAGCTCCACGAGGCGAATCGGCTTTATCAGCGGGTGGCGCTCCTGGCTGCCCAGAGTCCGGCTGCGACCGGCGATGACCAGGTGCGCCACCTGCTGGATCGGGCGGTTGTATCGCAGCAGTTAGGGCAGCACCAGGATGCGATTCGCTATGCCACCGAGAGCCTGGCTATGGCTGAACGGCTGAGTCTGGCTGATGAAGTTGCGCGGGCGCACGGGCTGCTGGGGACTGTGTACCGCCTCACTGGCCAGCGCGAGCTGGCCGTCGAGCATTTGCAAAAGGCGCTGGGGACGATTCCTGCCGGGGCGTCCGCGGGGCAGGCGAACGATCTGCGGCTGGAGCTGGCTATGACTCAGCAGGAGGCCGAGCCGGACGCCGCCGCGAGTATTTATCGCGAGGTCGCAGCTTCGGCGCGCCAGGCCGGCGACAAAGCCACCGTCGCCCGGACGTTGACTAACCTGGGGCGCCTGGAGCATGCGCGCAATCGCGATCAGGCTGCCCTGGAGAGCTGGCGAGAAGCGGCGGCGCTGTATGAAGGGCTGGGCGATCATCGTCACCGCGTGGCCCTGCTGTGCGATATCGCCAACCTCCTCAAGGAGCGCGGCGATCAGAAGCAGGCGCTGGGCCTCTATGAACAGGCGCTTATCGGGCTGAACCATGTCAATCACGCGCCGACGCGCGGCCTGGTGCTTTCCAACGTAGCCAATATGTATACCGACACCGGCGATGTTGAAACAGCCAAAGCCTTTTTTGATGAGTCAATCAAAATTGCCCACGAGTCCGGAGATCGGACCGCTGAGAGCGTCCGGCTGGGCAATCTGGGCTGGTTCTATGTCGTCACCGGGCAGGAGCAGCAGGCGGTTGCTTCGCTGGAGCAGGCGCTGAGCCTCAGCAATCAGATGGATGCCCCGCTGGTACAGGCGGTGCAGCGCAATAACCTGGCTATGGCCTGCGCACGTCTGGCGCAGTTCGATCGGGCGGTTGAGCTGCACCAGCAGGCGCTCGATCTTGTAGCCGGGAAGCATCAGCCGCGCTGGGAAGCCTGGTTTCACAGCGATCTGGGCGAGACGTTATCCCGCCAGCGCCTGTTTGAGCAGGCCCGGCCGCACTACCTGAAGGCGCTGGAACTCTGCGATGCGGCGGGCTATGAGCCAGCCCGGGCGCGGACATTATGGCGGATGGCCGATCTGCAGCGGGAGATCGGCGATCTGGAAGCCGCCGGCTCGACTTATGTCAGGGCCGTGCAGCAGGCGCAGAGCATCGGCTCCCAGCGCGATCTGGCTCACGCGCTGCTGGGGCAGGGTCTGCTGGCCGCGATCGAGCAGCGGGCTGAACAGGCCAGACAGCAGTTGAGCGAAGCGCGGCGCTTGCTGACTATCCTCCATGCGCCGGAGCGCCAGCAGGCGGAAGAAGCGCTGCGCCAGATGGCATAACGAAATGATTTTTGGGGGCGAAAGGTTTCAGGAAGCATGATTGTCAAAACGTGGATCGAAGTCCTGCAGGGCTGCAACCTGCCCGAAGGCAGGAAGATGGATATTGTCTCTCGCTGGCTGATCCTGGTGCGGGCCTGCGTCTTTTCGATGACGCTGGTATCCGGGCTTATTGGCGGCCTGCTGGCAGCGGCAGCGGCCCGGTCCGACCCGGCGCTGCGCTTCGACTGGCTCTCGTTTATCCTGGCCGTGGTCGGTATCCTGATCGCCCATGCCGTCAACAATATGATCAACGATTACTTCGATCTGGAGGGCGGCGTCGATACCGACGAATACGTGCGCGCCCAGTACGCGCCGCACCCGGTGCTCTCCGGGATGCTGACCCGGGCGGAACTTCGGCGGGCCATCATCATCGCTAACCTGCTGGACGTGGCGATTGGGGCTGTGCTGTTTCTGAGGCACGGCTGGCCGGTGATTGTTTTTGCCGGGCTGGGGCTGTTCATCAGCGTGTTCTATGTTGCGCCGCCGCTCCGTCTCAAGCATCACGGGCTGGGAGAGTTCAGCGTTGGGCTGGTCTGGGGGCCGCTGATGATCGGCGGGACCTATTTTGTCACCGTTGGGGCGCTCTCCTGGCCGGTGATTATCGCCTCACTGCCGTATGCTCTGCTGGTTGTCACCGTCCTGGTGGGGAAGCATATGGACAAGTTTGAGATCGACCGCGATAAGGGAATTCGGACGCTGCCGGTGCTGATCGGCTATCAGGCGTCTCGCCGGCTCAATCAGGCGCTGATGATTCTGTTTTACGTGATCATCATTGTGCTGGTGCTGGCCGGTTCGCTGGGCGTGTGGGCGCTGCTGGCCCTGCTGGCGCTGCCGCAGCTGGTCGAGGTGATCAAGGCGTTCTCGCAACCCCGGCCGACCGAGCCGCCGCCTAACTATCCGGTCTGGCCGCTGTGGTTTGTGTCGCTGGCGTTTGTTCATACGCGCCGGGCGGGTATGCTCTTCGTGCTGGGGTTGATTCTCAACCTGATCATCCCTGTCTATATCGGCTGAGGATATGGCCATCACCGCCGAGGCAGCGCGGGCCAGGGCCCTGGAGCAGGGGTTCAACCTGGTTGGTCTGACCCCTGCTGTGCCGTCTCCGCAGCTTGACGCCTACCTGCGCTGGATAGAAGCGGGCTATCACGGCTCGATGGGCTATATGGCCCGCCCCGATCGAGTGGCGCGGCGGCGCGATCTGCAGGTAATTTTGCCCGGCGCGCGATCATTACTCGTGGTTGGGCTGGATTATCATCGGCTGGTCCCGCGGGAGATTCTCGAAGACCCGGCAAGGGGGCGCATTTCCGGGTACGCCTGGGGTGTCGATTATCACGATGTGATGATCCCGCGTCTGCAGGCGCTGGCGGACTGGCTGCAGCGCGAGGCGCGCCAGGATGTTGCCAGCCGCGTCTACGTGGATACCGGCGCTCTTCTGGAGCGCAGCCACGCCGGGCAGGCCGGACTGGGCTTCACGGGCAAGAACGCGATGCTGATCCACCCCCGCCGGGGTTCCTTCTTCTTTCTGGGCGAAATTATCACGACGGCGGAATTCTCGGAATATGATCAGCCATATCCGCTGCCGGAAGAGGGCGGGGTCGGCTGTGGGGGCTGTACGCGCTGCCTGCGGGCCTGCCCGACGGATGCATTCCCGGCTCCGCATGTACTTGACGCCCGGCGCTGCATCAGCATGTTAACTATCGAGCATAAGGGCAGCATCCCGCCCGATCTGCGGTCTCTGATGGGCAACCGGGTTTACGGCTGTGATGTGTGTCAGGATGTGTGTCCGTTCAACCGCTTCGCGCCTGAAGCGGAGGAATCTGCTTTCTTCCTGCCTGCGCCAGATCGCGCCGCGCCACCCCTCGTCGATCTGCTGGCGCTCACTGAGGCTGCTTTTGCCGTCCGATTTGCCGGGTCCCCCATCAAGCGTATCGGGCGCGACCGGCTGGTGCGTAACGCCTGCATTGCTGCCGGCAACTGGCGCGGCGACGCCGCCCTGCCTCTGCTGGAACGGCTGGCCGACGATCGTTCAGAGCTGGTGCAGGAACATGCGCGCTGGGCATTGTCCTGCTATTGACCTCCGCTCCACCAGATGACGCTGGATTGTCCCGGCTATTTCCGGTATAGTTGTGCGCCGTGCGTGTTCCGGACGTTCGGAGCATGCCGCTACCGGCAGATTGCATTCAGCGGGGGGCTATAAAGGGTGAGTCTGGCATGAGACGTTCTGCACTGCTGATCATCATGGCTGTGGCCGTTCTGATGACTCTGTTCGCGGCAAGTGTTGGCCCGACGGAGGCCGGCCCGCTCAACGGCCCGATCATCACCGGCACCCCTCCGTTGACCAACACGCCCAGTGCGACGCCGACAGCGACCGCTACGGACACCGCCACGGCGACCTTCACGGCTACGAATACGTTCACGCCGTCGGCGACCTTCACCCCGTCGGATACGCCGACCGCTTCTGACACGCCGACCAATACGGCGACGCCGACGATCACCTTTACACCATCCGATACACCAACAGCGACCAGCACACCCACAGCGAGCTATACGCCGACCGATACGGCCACGCCGACGCCCACTCCAATTGGCCCGCGAGAATATCCGGAGGGGATCAATCCGCTGACCGGGCTGCCTTACCCGAGCGAAGAAGCCATGCATCGCCGCCCGCTGATTGTGAAGATCTCGAACTTTCCGCCTGTGGTGCGCCCGCAGAGCGGCCTCAGCCTGGCCGATATCGTCTTTGAGTACGAGGCGGAAGGCGGGGTGACCCGTTTCGCGGCTATCTTCCGCAACAATGCGCCGACCCATGTCGGCTCTGTCCGCAGCGGGCGCCTGATTGATCTGGAGCTGATCCCCATGTTCAAGGCGCTGTTCGCTTACTCCGGCTCCAGCGATCCGATTCGGCAGATGATCCTGAGCGCGGACTGGCGCTGGCGCGTCTTCTCGCCCCACCTGGGCGACAACGACCCGATGTTCGATCGCTTCCCCCGGGAAGGTCTGGCTTACGAACATACGATGTTCGCCAACCTGCAGGAAATCTGGGCGGCGGCAGATGCGCGAGGGGTGAATACCGGGATGCTGGTGCGCGGGCTGGCTTTTCAGGAAGTGCCGCCAACAGGAGGCACGCCGGCCAATCAGGTATTTATCAACTGGTGGGGCAATACCGACGCTACCTGGCAGTACAACGCCGGGGACGGCCTGTATTATCGCTGGAACTCTGGCGTGCCTCATATCGACGCTCTGACCGGCCAGCAGATTACGGCTAATAACGTAGTTGTGCTGGCAGTCCCTCACGTGGAGCGCCCCGATCTGTTTGAGCCGGAGAGCAAGACCAGCTCGCTGGATATTCAGCTCTGGGATACGGGGTATGCTTATGTTTTTCGCGATGGGCAGCTCTACCAGGGCTGGTGGCAGCGCCGCGGTCGCGATGAGACGCCGCTCCAGCTAACGTGGGGCGACAACAGCCCGATTCCGCTCCACCCGGGCACAACCTGGTTCGAGGTTGTGCGGGAGGGGATGCCGGGCGTGATCGTCAGCGATCAGCTGGGCGATATGCAGGCGACCGGGACAGTTGCCGCGCCACTCCTGTGGACACCAACGCCTGACCCGAACGCAACCCCCGTCGGCCAATAGGCGGCCCCGAAAAAGCAAACGCCGGAGAGAACTGAACTCCGGCGTTTATTTTGCAGATTATCGGGGCTGCAGCTGTTACTGAATAATGATTGTGCAGCCGGCTGTCGTGCTGTCCGGGCCGTAGGTATCCATCTGGCCGTCACCGTTGGCATCAAGGCCGTCGGTGATCTGCTGGCTGAACATCTGCGTCCACTCGGTGGTGTGCTCGCCGATAGCCACTGGCCCCATGTCGAAGCTCCAGAATACGCGCCAGGTCCCGCGCATCTGATCGAAGAAGATATCGCTCCGGTAAGCATTGTAAGTGCTGATCAGTCGCCCGTCGAAGCTGACCACCTGGATGACATTGTTCAGATAGTCTTTGATAAGCTCTTCGCTCGCCGCTTCCCATCCCTGCGTCAGGATGATCGACTGGCCAGAATGTCCCAGGAATGGCCCGATGCCGAAGTAATTGCAGCCCGGAGGGACGTATAACTCATTGCTCTGGGGCGGCTCGAATACAACCACTGGCAGCCGGGATGGATCGCCGTTGACCGTCACCGAATAAGCCGGCAGCCACGCCGTCAGGCCGGTGTCGAGCAGGACCTGGTACCAGGAGCCGTCTTCAAGGCGCCCGGAGAGGATCAACGCCTCACCCTGCGCGGCGCGCCCGGCTTCCGGATAATACAGATCAGGCCCCTGGCGAAGGATGGCCGCGCCGAATACCGCGGTAGCGGAAACCGGTTCGCCGCCCTGCGCCGCAACCGGGAGCGTCGTCAGCATCAGAAGCAACGCCATAATCAGCAAGAGGGGAGTCTTCTTCACAGCGCTTCTCCATCACTTATGTCGATCTGGCCTTCCGGCGGCGGCAAACACTGGCCGGCGGGAGGCCGTCCGCAATTATGCCGCCTTTTGGCTGTTGTGCAAGCAGACTTCGCCGATCAAAGCCGGTGGGGGTTAATCATCCAGCGGCAGATAGCGCCGGGCAACGATAGCCTGGCCCGCCGGAGCCTGTATCCAGGCGATGAAGGAACGGAAGAAGTCCTGCGGCTCCTGCGTGCCGACGATGAGTATCGGGACCACGAAAGGATAGGCGTTGCGGACCTGATTCGAGGGCTGGATGCCGTCAATAGCCAGCACCCGCATATTGGCTTCGGCGAGGCCGAGCGTCGTATAGCCAATCGCCCCCGGGGTAGACTGCACAATGCGGCGCATCGCATCGCTTCCCGGCGCCAGGATGGCACTCCGGGTAACAGTGCGTCCGCCCAGGGCGAGCGCTTCGAAGGCTTCCCGCGTGCCTGAGCCGGATTCACGGCTGACTACCGTGATAGGCTGCTCGCCCCCCCCGATCTCGCTCCAGTGAGTGATCCGCCCTTCAAAGATGGCCCTCAACTGCTCGCTGCTCAGGCTTGAAATCGGGTTGCCGGGGTGGGTGATGAGGGCGATCTGGTCGAAGGCGATCGGGGCGACCCAGAGCGATGTCGTCGCTGGCGGATAGTGGGTGATCCAGTAACGCGGCATTTCATCCGGGGCGTGCTCCGCCTCCGTTAGCGTTTCGAGATCGCCAGTTGACAGGCACCAGGCCAGGCGAAGTTCAGGATGCGCCGCCTCAAACCCGGCCGCCAGATCGTGCAGCAACCGGCTGGTGTCGTAGGTGCTTTCCAGGCTGATCTCGACCGTTTCCGGAGGGGTGGGGATGGCGAGGGCCGGCGGCTGGCAGGCGGACAGGGCCAGAGCCAGCGTGATAACCAGCAAACGTCTGCCCCCCCCGCCGCGCATCGCTTACCGTCCGAGTGCAGCAGCCAGCAGCGTAATCACGCTGGCTGCCACGCAGTAGGCGGCGAAGATGTGGAGCGTTCTCCGGCGCAGGAAGTTAAGCAGAAGAGCAATTGTCAGATAGCCGGTGATGCCGGCGCTGAGCGCCCCGATAAGCATGATGCCCGCCTGGTCGTCCAGCGCCCGGGACTTCAGCAGGTCCAGGATGGTCACAAACGCCGCACCTGCGATAACAGGCGCGCTCATCAGGAAGCTGAAGCGGGCTGCTTCTGCCCGGCTGATTCCTTGAAAAAGCCCCGCCGCAATGGTGCTGCCGGAGCGGGAGATGCCGGGCAGGAGGGCGAACATCTGGGCCACACCGGTCACGAATGCCTCTTTAGCGGTCATGTCCCCGATCTGACGGCCGGCACTATGTCTCTTGCTGTAGCGCTCACTGAAGGCCAGCAGCGCCGCCGTCACGAGCATTAGCAGCGCGATCCCTTGCGGAGAGCTGAAAATCTGCTCCAGCGGATCGGCCAGCAGAACTCCGGCGAGGGCGGCGGGAACAGTGGCGATGAGCAGCAGTATGAAGAGCCGGCTGTAGGGATCGGCCAGCGATCGGCTGCGCAGCCACTCCAGCCCTCCCTCGAGTATCCTGATCCAGTCCTGACGAAAATAGATCAGCACGGCAACCAGTGTGCCGAGGTGTACTGCGACGGCGAAAGTCAGGGTGGTGGCTTCTGACCAGCCCAGCCACCAGGGCACAAGCACCAGATGTGCAGAACTGGAGATCGGCAGGAATTCCGTAAAGCCCTGAACGATGCCGATCACCATGGCAGAAAACAGGTCCAAAATCGGGTCCTTTCAGCGGGTGTACTGGATACATCTTACACCGCGGAGGCGACTATGGGCAGTTGCAGAAGTGTGGGACTGCCGACTGCTACATACTGGCTCAGGAATGTCCGGGCATATTCCTGGAAGGTGCCGGCCAGGATAGCGGCGCGCATCTCGCGCATCATAGTTTGTAACAGGTGGATATTGTGCAGGGTCAGCAGCATGTGCGACAGGATTTCATCCGCCTTAATCAGGTGACGGATGTAGGCCCGGCTGAAGTTGGAACAGGTGTAACAGGTGCAGCCCGGCTCGACCGGTCGGGAATCGCGGGCAAACTGAGCCTTGCGCATGTTGATGCGGCCCTTCCGGGTCAGGGCGGCTCCGTTACGGGCAACGCGGGTTGGCAGCACACAGTCGAAGATATCAACGCCGCGCGCCACGCCGTGCACCAGATCTTCCGGGCTGCCAACGCCCATCAGATAGCGCGGCTTATCTGCTGGCAGGAGCGCCGTCGTATGCTCCAGAGTTTCGACCATCTGCGGCTTGGTCTCCCCTACCGCCAGCCCACCGACAGCGTATCCCGGGCAATCGAGTTCAGCCAGGAATGCCGCGGACTGAGCACGCAGATCGGGGAAAATACCGCCCTGGACGATGCCGAACAGGGCCTGATCGGGGCGCGTCTTTGCCGCCTGGCAGCGGACGGCCCAGGCGTGTGTCCGGCGCAGCGCCGCCTCCACGGCGGGGCGATCATCCGGAACCGGACACTCATCAAAAGCCATGATGATGTCCGCCCCCAGGTTTTCCTGAATGCTGATCGATTTCTCAGGCGTGAAATAATGCCGGCTGCCGTCAATGTGCGAGATGAAATGTACGCCGTCGTCCGTGATCCGGCGAGTTTCGGCCAGGCTGAAGATCTGGAATCCGCCGGAGTCGGTCAGGATCGGCCCGTCCCAGGCCATGAAGCGGTGCAGCCCGCCCATATCGCGAATAAGCTCGTCACCGGGCCGCAGATAAAGATGATAGGTATTGGAAAGTACCAGCGTCACCCCCAGCTCTTTCAGGACCTGCGGGCTGGCTGCTTTAACCGTGGCTTGCGTTCCAACGGGGGCGAATACCGGTGTATTCAGGATGCCATGAGGGGTGCTGAAGCGGCCTGCTCTCGCCAGCCCGTCCTGCGCTTCCAGGGTGTACTGAAACGTCATAATAGCCGTTCTCCAGAAATATAATGGCCCATTATAGCCGTGTGTACAATGGCGGTCAAAAATCGGACATGCTATACTGCCGGCTATGATCAGCCTGTACGACATCCTCGAAGCCGCCGATGGGCAGCTCTTTGGCGAGCCTGCTGCCCAGATATTCACCGATTTTGCCACGGATATTGACCGTGTCGATGCGGGCTGTCTGTACGTCGCGCTGCGGACTGGACACGGAGATGGGCACCAGTATATCCAGGAGGCCGTGGATAAGGGCGCGCTGGGCGTTGTATGTACCCAGCCGCCGGGCTTTGATACGGACGGCGTCACGGTCGTGATCGTGCGCAGCGTCGAACAGGCGCTGATGAACTGGGCGCGCATCATCATGCAGAAGCTCGGCACGACTGTGATCGCGGTCACCGGCTCGGCGGGTAAATCAACTACTGTGGAAGCCATTACCGCTGTCCTCCAGACTCGCTACAGCGTCTATCGCAGCGCAGCCGGGCAGGAAGGACGGCTGAGCCTTCCGTTGGCTCTGGGCAGGCTGTCCGCCCAGCATCAGCTCGCTGTCCTGGAAATGGGGCCTACGCAGCCCGGCGAGATGGAAGAGCTGGTTGAGATAACCCAGCCGCTGGTTGCGGTCGTGACCAATGTCAGCCGCTCGCATATCGATCAGGATGGGGAGACAGCGATACTCGCCGGTGAGATGGAGCTGCTGATTCGCAGCCTGCCGGAGGGCGGCCTGGCCCTGCTGAACTACGATGATCCCCGGGCGCGGGCGATGGCCAAAGTGACCGCGGCGACGGTGTTTTCGGTCGGGGTTGACAGCTTCGAAGCGGATATGCTGGCCTTCAATATCGTCGTCGGGCGCTATAAAACAGGCTTTGATCTGCGCTACGGGCCGGAGCGATTCGCCGGGCGGTGGATACCCCTGCTGGGGCGGCACCAGGTTTACGCGGCCATGATCGCTCTCTCCATCGGGCTGAGTTATCAAATTTCGCTGGAGGACGGCTTCCGCGCGCTGACACAACTGGAGCCGCTGCCGGGCCGGCTGCGGCCGCTGAACGGGCGGAACGGATGCCTGGTGGCTGACGACACCTTTACAGTCTCGCCACAGTCAACACAGGCGGCGCTGGAGTGGCTGGGATCTGTCCGGGAGCCGGACAGCCGGCTTATCTTCGTTATGGGAGACCTCGGCAGCCTGGGGAATTATGCCCAGCGGGCACACCGCTATCTGGGGGAACAGATTGCTGGCGTGGCCGATACCGTGATCACCCAGGGCAATCTGGCAGCCATTGCGGGCCGCGCCGCAGTGGACTTCGGGATGTCGCGCAGCCAGGTGCTGACCTCCTACAGCTACCACGACACCGCGGCCATGCTTCAGGAGATGGTTGGCCCGCACGATGTGGTTCTGGTGAAGGGCAGCCGGGCCTGCGGCATGGGTGAAGTCGTGCGAATGCTGCTCAATGACCCCGGCGATGAAAACCTGCTGGATCGGACCGAGATCGCGGCCGATCTGGGCTGGCTGGGCCAGCGTGTGCAGGCTTCGTGGGTGGAAGTCGATCTGGGCGCTGTTGCCAGCAATATGCGCCGGCTGCGCCAGTTGATCGGGCCTGATGTGGCGGTTATGGCTATGGTCCCGGCAGACGCCTATGGGCACGGGGCGGTCGCGGTGGGGTCTACGGCTGTCCTCAATGGCGCCGCTTACCTGGGCGTGGGCAGCCTGGAGGAAGCGATTATCCTGCGCGACGCCGGCCTGGAAGCGCCGATTCTGGTTACCGGATATGTGCCCGACTGGGCGCTGCGAGATGCGATTCATTATGATCTGAGCGTGTCGCTCGCCGATCTGGATACCGCCCGCATGGCTAACCGCATCGCCACGGACATGAGCCATACGCTGAAAGTACACCTGCATGTGGATACAGGCATGGGGCGCCTGGGGCTGCCGCCGGAGCAGGTGATGGACTTCTTCCGCGGCCTCAAGAGCCTGCCCCGGCTGGAACTGGAAGGCGTCTTCACAGAGCTGGTCGCCTCTGACTCTGATCCCATTTATACGCGCGAGCAGCTTGCCATGTTCAACGCCCAGATCAATCCGCTGCTGGCGACGGGGATCACTGTCCGTTATCTCCATATGGCGGATACTGCCGCTCTCCTCTCGCTGCCCGAAAGCCGCTTTTCGATGGTCAGGGCCGGCTTGATCTTACAGGGGCTGACGCCATCGCCCGATATCCCGTTACCGCCGGGCTTCCGCCCCAGCCTGTCCTGGAAAACCACTATCGCCCAGGTACGCGTCCTCCCACGGGGCAGTTATGTGGGCGAAGATCGCACCTACCGCACCCCGGGCGAAGAGCGAATTGCCGTGATTGGCGTAGGCTACGCGGACGGCTTTCGCGCGGCGCCGCAAGGGTGGCGCGAGGTGCTCGTGCATGGCAAGCGAGTCCCGGTAGTGGGGCGTGTTGGCTTGCACGAGGCGGCGTTGAGCCTTAACCTGGTCCCGGCAGCCCGGGCGGGGGATGAGGTGGTCCTCATCGGCCAGCAGGGCGAAAGCGCCATCCCGGTGGAAGAGGTCGCCGACTGGCTGAAGTGCGGGGTCCGCGAAGTGCTCGCCTCTATTTTGCCGCGCCGTACACATCTGTAGCTGGCGCAAATTTTCTGGCTGCTCCGGGCGCGGGACCCCGCTTATTACTGTCCGCCGCCCCCTGTTGCCTGTGTCTCAGGCATCATGTACAATCTTCATCGTCAGCGATACGATATAAACAGATCCGCAGGGGAGAGTCTCCCCCCCCGGTGGGGAGCGCCGAAGGGGCAAGCTGGCGGCAGTGCTGGGCTGCCGGTGAAACTCTCAGGCACCCGAACCCTCGGGTCTTAATCTCCTGGAAAGCGCCAGCGGCATTCTGCCCGGCGCGCCGATGGGGCAAGCCGGAAAGTCTCCGGTGAATCTCTCAGGTATGGTGACAGGGACACACAGCGCAGGGTTGCTGTGTGTTTTGCTTGCAACCCATTTTACACTGTCCGGTTTTTCCTGAAGAAAGGGCTGTCTGATCGATGAGCAATGTTGTCGAAGGTCTCAAATATACGAAGGGCGATGAGTGGATTCGCGTCGAAGGCAACGTCGGGACAATCGGGTTGACCGATTATGCGCAGAATGCCCTGAACGATATCGTCTACGTGGAGCTGCCCAGCGTCGGGGCTGTCCTCGCCAGGGATGGGGCGTTCGGCACAGTGGAATCGGTCAAGGCGGCTTCTGAGATGCATATGCCGGCCGGCGGCACGGTAACGGCTGTGAATGAGGCGCTGGAATCCGAGCCAGAAATTGTTAACAGCGATCCGTACGGCGCCGGGTGGTTCATCAAGATCACCCTCAGCAATCCGGCGGAACTTGACGACCTCATGGATGCCGCCGCCTATGCGGAATACTGCGCGGGACGCGACTAGGACATCGCTATGACCTACATCCCTCATACCGATGCCGATCGCCAGGCTATGCTGGCCGCTATCGGCGTCGACTCGATCGAGGCGCTGTTTGACGCTGTGCCGGGGGAGCACCGTTTCCCGGCTCTGGAGCTGCCGGGGCCGCTCAGCGAGATGGAAGTGCTGGCCGAGCTGTACGGCTTGCAGGATGCCAACACACATGCGCAGAACTTTGCCATCTTTCTGGGGGCTGGCGCTTACAACCACTTCATCCCCAGCGCGGCGAACCATATTCTGTTGCGCGGGGAGTTCTATACCGCCTACACGCCTTACCAGCCGGAAGTAAGCCAGGGCACGCTCCAGGCGATTTACGAATATCAGAGTATGCTCTGCGCCCTCACCGGGATGGAAGCCGCCAACGCCAGCCATTACGACGGCGCGACCAGCCTGGCCGAGGCCGTCATCGTCGCCGTCAATGAGACGCGCGGCAAGCGGCGCAAGATCATCCTGAGCGCCGGCATCAATCCCCAGTATCGGGATGTGGTCCGGACCTATATGCAGGGCCAGGACATCACTGTCGTCGGCGACGATAAGGTTCGCGACGTAAACGAGCTGGCCGCCCTGATGGATGATGAGACGGCGATGCTGGCTGTCGGCTACCCTAACTTCTTCGGGCAGATCGAAGATCTCACCGGGCTGGCGGAAAAGGTTCATGCCGGGGGCGCGCTGCTCACTGTGGTGGCCGATCCGATCATGCTGGCGCTGTTCAAGAGTCCGGGGGAACTGGGCGCGGATATGGTTGTTGGTGAGGGCCAGCCACTGGGCATCCCCCTGAGCTTTGGCGGCCCGTATCTGGGCTATTTCGCCTGTACCAAGAAGCTCGTCCGCAAGATATCGGGCCGTATCGTGGGCGAAACAAAGGATAACCGGGGGCAGCGAGCATTTGTCATGACCCTCCGCCCGCGCGAACAGGATATCCGCCGGGAGAAGGCCACCAGCAATATCTGCACCAATCAGGGATTGATGGCCCTGGCCGCCGGCGTTTACCTGTCGCTGATGGGCAAGAGCGGCCTGAAGACGGTGGCAGAGCTGTGCTATCACAAGGCTCATTACGCTGCCAGCGAGATCGGCAAACTCCGGAACTTCAGCGTGGACACGGACAAACCGTTCTTCAAGGAGTTCATGGTCAAATGTCCACTGCCAGTGGATGAAATTAACGCTGTGCTGCTGGAGGAGTACGGCATCGTGGGCGGCTATGACCTGGGTCAGGACTACCCCGACCGGGAGAATACCATGCTGATCGCGGTGACCGAGATGAATACCCGCGCCGAAATTGATGCGCTGGTCGCGGTGCTGAAGGAGATCGTCGATGGCGCTTGAACCGTTGATCTACGAACTAAGCTCACCGGGTCGCTGCGGCGTTCACCTGCCCGGGCTGGACGTGCCGGCGTCGGAGCTGCCGGCAGCCTTGCTGCGGACCGAGCTTGATCTGCCGGAAGTCAGCGAGGTGGATGTCATCCGCCACTACCTGCGGCTCAGCCAGCTCAATTACGGCATCGACAAGGGCTTCTATCCGCTCGGCTCCTGCACCATGAAGTACAACCCCAAGGTGAACGAAGACGCCGCGCGACTGCCCGGCTTCGCCGCGCTGCACCCGCTCCTGGACATTGAGGATGCGCAGGGCGCGCTGATGCTGATGTATCACACTCAGGAGTGGCTGGCGGAGCTTAGCGGCATGAAGGGCGTCAGCTTACAGCCCGCCGCTGGAGCACAGGGAGAATTTGCCGGCATCCTCATGATCCGCAAATACCACCTCTCGCGGGGGGATACGAAACGCACGCGCATTCTGGTCCCCAACAGCGCCCACGGCACCAATCCGGCCACTGTTTCAATGGCCGGATATGAGGCGGTTGAGCTGCCATCTGACGAAAACGGGGATGTCGATCTGGATGCTCTGCTGGCAGCGTGCGATGACACCGTCGCGGGGATGATGATCACCGTGCCGAGCACGCTGGGTCTGTTTGAGGCGCGCCTGCCGGATGTGATCAAGGCGGTCCATGATTGCGGCGGCCTGATGTACATGGATGGCGCGAACATGAACGCCATGATGGGCGTCCTCAAGCCGGGCGAGCTTGGATTTGACGTGATGCACTACAACCTTCACAAGACCTTCTCAACGCCGCACGGCGGCGGCGGGCCGGGCAGCGGACCGGTGGCCGTCAATGAGAAGCTCCTGCCGTTCCTGCCCGGCCCAATCGTGGGCATCCTGGAAGATGCTGGCTCTCTGGACGACGTGCCGCTCTTCGGCTGGGTTATGCCGGAGCAGAGCATTGGACGGCTGAAGGCGTTCCACGGCAACTTCGGGATCATCGTCCGGGCGTTCACCTATATGCGTATGAACGGCGGCAGCGGGCTGCACGATGTGTCGCGGTACGCCGTTCTCAACGCTAACTACGTGCGGACGGCGCTGCGCGATCACTATGTTGTGCCTCACGACCGCACCTGTGGACATGAGGTTGTGCTGGAGGGGCACTGGAAAGATGTACCGGGGATACATGCGCTGGATATCTCCAAGCGCCTGATGGATTACAACTTCCACCCGCCGACAAACTACTTCCCGCTGATTGTGCCAGAAGCCCTGATGATCGAGCCGACCGAGACGGAGTCGAAAGAGACGCTCGATGCATTCATCGAAGCGATGAAGAACATCGCCAGAGAAGCCCACGAGAATCCGGAGCTTCTGCTTGAAGCGCCTCACATCACACCGGTGGGGCGCGTGGATGATGTCCTGGCCGCCAAGCAGTTGGTCCTGTGCTGCGTGCCGATCCCTGACTGGGCAGGCTCGCCGGAATTCAAGACTTCGACTGACTGAGATCGCTGACGAACAGAGAGACGCCCTTCCCACAGCCCGGGGAGGGCGTTTTTGTTCAGGTTATTGCCCGCTGTATGGACAGCCGCCATTGAGGATGATGCTTTCCGGATGAGCGTGGCGGGCCATATCGCACACATCTTCGGCGGTGGAGAGCGTTGGCAGCAGGTAATCCTGCACGAGCGCACCAGTCGCGGCATCCTGCGCTTCCCCTTTCACCGCGAAAATTTTATCCACCCATCGTGTCAGACGGGCGAGCCCGGGGCGCAGGCTGATCATCGTTGTATCTGGCAGGGGCTGACCTTCGCTCATTCTCACACACACCCATCCGGTCCGCCGTCCGCCCTGCGGGATGCGAAACGCATTCTCGCTGTCAAAGAATATGGCGATGCCGGGCAAACTGGTGTCGCGAGGGCAAAGCTGTCCATAGGCGGTTGTCCAGTAGGTGCTATCCGCGGCGTAGTTGGTGATAACTATGCTGTTGAAAGCCCACAGCGGATCGACTGGATCGCGCCAGTCGTTGGCGTTGGGATTCTCGATATCGAGTTCCGGGATACCCCAGGTGTAGTAGGGAAAGGTTTTGCCAACCGTCTGTATATCCAGCCAGAACCACAGCCGCTCTTCTCCGTTCGGCAGGCGCTGTACGGCGGCATGACAGAAGTCTACCAGCGCCAGATCCACGTCGTCACCGGGATCGCCGTAGTCACGGCCGTAGCGCGTGCCGCCGAGCAAGTTGTACCCTTCTGCTCGCATGGTGACCGGCGCGCCACAGTCCGTGTGTACGTTGCTGGTGAAGTGGGTGAAGGCCGGCTGCAAAGCGCCGAGCCAGAGTACGACGGCGACCAGTCCGGCAGCCAGAGCCAGGCCGGCCAGGAGAAAATGCGACTCCGGTGTGTGCTTCATCGCTCAGATTCCATGTATAACCATGATAACGGCTTCCTGTATCAGCAAAGCCAGCCCGCAGACCAGCATGATCAACCGCAGGGCGGCGCGCAGCGCACCGGGATCTCCCCGCCGGATGATACCCGGCAGCGCCGTCAGCGGCGGCTCGTCTTCGGTGCCGTGAACATAGATCAGGAAGGTCAGTACAAAGAAGATGTTGCCAACATAGTAGCGCTGGATGGAGTGGCTCTGGCCGGTGGTGAACATCAGCCAGAAAACCGTCAGCATACTGACCGTGGCATACAGCGGCGTTGGCCTGAGCGGAATCGGACGCGGCCAGCGCGGACGCAAATCGCGCACCACCAGAATCAGCATCAGCGTGATCGCAGCAAACTCCATCATGTTCCACGGCGTAGGGTGGGGAAGCCCGCCGCCGCTCAGAAAGGTGCGCCAGCCAGTCGTCAGGTAGCTGAGCAGGGCCAGCGGATTGCCTCCGTCAAATTCCTTGTACCACAACGTGCGCTGGGCCATCATGACATAGAAGGGATAAAAGCCGCTGGTCTGAACAAGCCACAGGCCCAACCCGATGAGTATCCCGATCAGGCCCAGTGTGGCGGCCCAGGCCGGGTTGGCGTCGCTGAGCATAGCGATTAACGCGATTCGGAACGGGGGGCGGCCTTCACCTGGTACGATCAGACGGACGTGTTGCAGGCTCCGGGCTAGCGCCAGCACCAGGAAGCCCGGCAGTAGAGCGATAGAGTTGGGCTTGGTCAACCCGACCAGGATGCCCATTACGAGACTGGCCAGACTCCAGACAGCGTTGTATCGCCGCCGTTGGCTGGCTGGATGCAGAGCGAGCCACAGGAGGATGGCTGAAAACAGGAGAAACACCCCCTCAGCGATGCCCGCGTACAGCCAGGTTCCGAAGGGGAGCAGGGCCACACCGGCCATCAGCAGGGGGCGGCGCGTCCTGGTGATAGCCTGAATGACAATCGGCAGACAGGCCATAGCGATCAGATTGATCGCCCAGCCGGAGCAGTAGCTGCCGCCCGTCAGCCGGAGCATCCCGGCAGTCAGGTTGACGAATACTGGCCACCACGATCGATCCGGCAAGATTGTCAAATGGCGATTGATCAGGTTCACGTCGTAGTCGGAGTAGCCATTGCTCGCGATTCGAACCAGAATGCGGGCGTCAGCCATCCAGTAGCAGGTGCCGCGAAACTGTCCCGCCACCGGACGGCCCAGCCGATCCCAGTGCGCTGTCCAGATCGCATCCTGGGCGAAGCTGCCCAGTATAATGATCAGGATCACGAGCATGGTCGCCAGCAGCACCGCGTCCCAGGGATAATGCGCAACGGAGGGGTGACGCAAGAACTGCCTCACACGAGCCGAGAGCGTGCCACCTTCCGGGGCCTGAATATCACCGCCCCGGGCCATCACGCCCCGCTTCTGTTGCAAGGGCCGTCCGGCAGCGTGCTGCCCGGCCGGACGGCTTCGGCATGGGCGCAGACTCCTGCCGGGCCGGCAACAATATCAGGAAGCTCTACCTGATCCTCGAATCCTGCATCCGCCCGGATGCGTATCCAGGCGTCGACCCACCGCGTCAGGCGGGCGCGGCCTGGCCGGCTGGTCACCGTCATCGCGTCGGGCAGGGGGCGGGTGTTTGTCTCGTCGCTGAAGGTCAGGCAGACCCACCCGGCGCGGGTAGTTCCGTACGGGATGGTGTACCCCCGATCGGCGTTGAAGAATTGCTCCAGCCCGGAGCTGTCCCAGTCATCGCAGACATGGGCTTCCCGCCCGGCCCAGATCGCCCCGGCATGGGCGCTATCCGGGACGCCCCAGATCGATTCCGGCGTCCAGATCGGATCAGTAGGGTTGCGCGAATCGGCCGGGTTGATGCGGCTGAGGTCCTCCCAGGGCAATCCCCAGGCGGCGTAGGGAAAGACCTGGCCGATAACTTCCACCTGGAACCAGAACCACAACCGCTCCTCTCCGTCATCCCGCACTTCCACAAAGGGGTCGCACACATCGATGTTGGCCAGCGGCACGTCGCTGCCGATGTCGTCGGGGCCACGGCCGTAACGCGTCCCGCCGAGGATGTTGTAGCCTTCCGCGCGCATGGTCTTTGGCTCGCCGCAGGTCGTGTGGTGCTCGACACCGATCGGATCGTATTTGGGGGTCAGTATTCCGGCCAGCAGGATGAGGCCGACGATCAGGACGGCCAGCACAAGCCCGCCGAGCACGAAAGAGATTTTCGCCATCATCATATTCCTAGCTGAGGACCCAGACTCATAACAATTGCGGTGAGCAGCAGGCCCAGCACCAGCAGAGTCAGGCGCAGCATGGCGGCAAAGGTGCCGGCGCGGCAGCGCAAGATCACGCCCGGCAGGCGCCAGAAAGCCGCCTCCTCGTCGCTCCCATATACATACGTCAGAAACAGCACGACGAAGAAGATATTGCCCATAGCATAGCGCGTGATGGCGTGAATCTGCCCGCTGAAAAACATCAGCAGCAGGATAGCCGCCAGCGAAAGACGCGCGTAGAAGGGGACGGTCCGGCGCGGCCCGCCCGGATAGCGCGGCCTGAGCTGTTGAACGGCCAGGATGGCGATCATCAGGACGCCGGTCAGCCGCTTGAGATGTTCCAGCCCCAGCAGGTCCACCCGACCTTGCAGGAATTGATCCAGCCCGCCGGCGAAATAATCAAGCAGCGTGCCCAGGTCGCCGGGATAGAACTGCTTGAACCACAGAGTGCGCTGGGCCAGCAGCACATAGAAAGGATAGTACCCGCTGGTTTGCCACAACCACAGTCCGTTGCCCAGTGCGATCCCTCCGGACGCCAGCACTGCCACCCAACCCGGGTTGAGGTCGCTGGCACGTGTCCAGCGGGGCAGGGCGCGGCCGGCCCGGCGCCAGTATCGCCATCCATCCGCCAGCCCCCACGCCAGGAATGCGGGGATGAGGGCGATGCTGTTGGGCTTGGTCAGCCCGACTAACGCCCCGACGCCCAGCGCGCCAGCACCAGCCAGGATATTGCGCGTTCGATCATCCGGGCGCGCCTGCAGACAGATCAGCCAGAGCACGCCGGAGAATAACAGAAATACGCCTTCGGCCATGCCGACATACAGCCATAGCGCATAAGGGATGACGGCCAGCCCCAGGAGCAGGCTCAGCCGGCGCGTCCCGGTGATCGCCTGAATGACAGGGATCAGCAGCAAGACCGCGAGCAGATTCACTGTCCAGCCGGAACAGACGCCGTCGCCGGTCAGCGCGATCATGCCTGAGGTCAGGAGCGGAAAGACCGGCCACCAGGATCGGTCAGGCAGATCGGTCAGGTGCCGCCGGGAAAGATCGTAGAAATAATCGGTGTAGCCATTGAGGCTGATGCGGTTCAGGGTCCGGGCGTCGCCAACCCAGTAACACACGCCGCGAAAGGCGGCATAGCGCGGGTCTTCGGTGTAGTGGAACTCCCCCCAGACGTAGTCAACGATCGCCGCTCCGGCGATATTGACCAGCAGCATGATCGCCATGGCCGCCAGGATAAGCCGCCAGGGGTAGGGGGAGCGCTGCGAAACGGCCCGCAGCCCGGCAGTGAGAGGCTCAGTCATAAATGGTACGACATTACGATACGCGCCTGTTGACCAGGTCTGGCGCGGAGTTACACGGCGGATCGTAGCCGCAGACGTGTTCAGGCGCAACTGAATACGGCTGTACAAAAAGAGGGCGCCTGCTCACCGGCAGGCGCCCTGAAGCGATGGTCGTGTTGTGATGCGCTACTTCGAGGACCTGGGGAAGCGGGCCAGAATCTGGGCCGGGCTGGGGACAGGCGCCCTGTCGCCAAGAGCTAACTCGCCGAACGGCTTGTCCAGCTTGAGGCGGGCTGCGCCGGTATAAATCGCCACAGAAGTATCGGGGGCCTGATATTCGTCCTTCACGTAGGCCTGCCCGAGCTGGAACCCTTCGCTGTCGATGGAACAACTCGTCACAATTCCGATCACGCGCCCGCGCCCGTCCACCAGCGGATCGCCTCCCTGCGGCGGGCGGACGCCTTTGGCCTCCAGGCGGAAGCGTGTCACCATCGCTGAACGCGTCTGTTCGCGCTCCACAAAAGCGCCCTTGCCGACAAAGAAGGGTTTCCAGGTCTTGACGTAGCTGCCGAAGCCCGCATCAGCCGGGTCGAGGTTCAGGTTCCCGGCCAGCTCATGCCCGTAGAGCGGCAGGCCTGCTTCTGTCCGCAGGCTGTCGCGGGCGGCCAGCCCGCAGGGCGTCGCCTCTGCTTCCACCAGGTCTTTGAAGAAGGCCGTCGCCTTGTCCGGGTGAATGAACAACTCGTAGGCGACGCGCTCGCCGGTGTAGCCGGTGCGGGTCACAATCACATCGTAGCCATTGAGTGTGACACGGGCGATGCCGGCCCAGGGGAGCGCTTTGATACGGGCCTTGTCGGCTTCGCTGGCGTGCAGGCCGAGCAGAATGTCGCGGCTCTTGGGGCCTTGCAGGGCGATATCCACGCGCATATCCGCCCCGGAGCGCGGATCGCGCAGGTTGCGCAGCATGACCCGCTGACGGCCGGGCATTGTGGCCCCCGGATTCCGGGGATCGATCTGGTATTTCCCTTCCAGCAGTCCGCTGACCCACGCCCAGTCTTTGTCGTCGTTGGAAGCGTTCACCACAATCATGAAGTGGTCTGCCGCCAGGCGGTAGACGAAGATGTCATCGATGGGGATGCCATCCACCCCGAGCAGGAAGCTGTAGTGAGCCTTCCCCGGCTGCAGAGTTCGCACTTCGTTAGTGGCCAGCGCCTCCAGAAATTCTTCAGCGCCCGGCCCCTGCAAATCCCATACGCCCATATGGGACACGTCGAAGATGCCGGCCCCCTGACGCACGGCCAGATGCTCATCCTGGACGCTGGTGTACCACACGGGCATATCCCACCCGGCGAAAGGCACCATCTTGGCGCCCATTTCGCGGTGCAGAGCATTCAGCAGAGTCTTTCGGATCGGCTGATCTGCCGGCTCTTCCCAGGTGAAGACGGGCAGGGCGGCGGACCGAGGCCCGGCGTAGTGCTCGCCACGCATCCCGATGCAGTAGGGTTTGCTGGTGGTATAGCCGTCTCCCTTACTGCCGCCGTGAAGGGGCTTCGCGTCACGGACAAGCGTCACTACGAACGGGCCGGGGAGTTTGCTGTACGGGTCCGCCGGGTCGAACTGGACGAAACCGTCAGAAAGCGACCGCAGCCAGGCGGCGGCGCGCCCGGCGTTTTGCTGCAGATGCAGGTGGTAAGTCTCGCTGTTCAGACGATGAAGCATTCCCCTGCTGATCAGGGAGCCGTCCGCGTTGAGCAGGTTGGTCGGCTGGGAATCGCCGTCGGTGAGGTCTGTCACATCGCTGGTTACGGCTGACTGCAGGAAGGTTGTGACGTCTTCGCCGCGGATTTCCAGGACATGCCAGCCGGTATTGCTGATGCTGTCGATGTAGTATGCGTGCGGATAATCGACCTGCGGCACAGAGTTGTCAGCGCCATTCTGACTCGCCAGCTCGCGCACATCCAGCATGGCCTTCTGGAGTACATCAAAATCGATCTTGGCGCGGGATTGCGGCCGATTGCTCTTGATATAGCGGAATGGGCGGCAGGCGTGCAGGACATCGCTGATAATGCCGGCGACCCGATCAATCTCCGCTTCGCGGAAGCCGCGCTGTGTGAGCCAGTTCGCCCCCATACGGATGCCGCTCGCGCCGAAGGAGCTTTTGTCGCCGGGGATAGTGTTACGGTTGAGGACAATGCCGGCCAGATCCAGGATGCGGGCTGCCATATCGCCGCTGAGCGTAGTCCCGTCCGGGCCGACAATGCTCTTGCAATCTAGCAGGAGCATGTGAGAGTTGGTGCCACCGTAGGGGATACGGAACCCATGCTCAGCCAGTTTTTCGGCCAACCGGACAGCGTTACGGGTGGTCTGCGCCTGTAATTCGCGGAAGCGCTCCGTTTTAGCGATCTTGAAGGCGGTCGCCATACCTGCGATAGCGTGCATGTGTGGACCGCCCTGCTCGCCGGGGAAGACCGCCCGATCGAGCTTGCGGCCGATCTTGGGGTCGGTCGTCAGCAGGACCGCGCCGCGCGGCCCGATGATGGTCTTGTGAGTGGTGAAGCTGATCACGTGGGCGTGCCCGACCGGGCTGTCCACCGCACCGGCGACCGTAAGTCCGGCGATATGCGAGATGTCGGCCAATAGATACGCCCCGACAGAATCAGCTATCTGGCGGAAGCGTTTATAGTCAGGAATGTAAGGGTAACTGGTGAAACCGCAAATGATCATCTTCGGGCGGTGAAGCTCCGCCAGGCGCTGAATTTCATCGTAATCGAGACGCTCAGTTTCCGGATTCACGCCGTAGCTGATGATGTTGTAGTTAATCCCGGTGCGGTTGACCGGGCTGCCGTGAGTCAGGTGCCCGCCGTGCAGCAGGTCCATGCCCATGACGGTGTCGCCCTGCGCGACCAGGGCGCTGTACACAGCCAGATTGGCCGGGGCGCCGGACAGCGGCTGTACATTGACCCACAGGCGATCAGCCGGGTACTCTGGAGTGGCGAAAAGTTCTGCTGCCCGACGACGCGCCAGCGCTTCGAGGATATCCGCGTATTCGGTCCCTTTGTAGTACCGTTCATCAGCATAGCGCCGGTACTCGGGCAACCGCGCTTCGTAATCCAGTATCTCGGCTTCACTCAGCTCACGAGTCTCGCCCCGGGGATAACCCTCGGCGTAAAGATTCTGGAAGACTGAAGCCGTGGCCAGGCGTACAGCCGGAGTGATAGCAGACTCGGAAGGGATCATAATCAGACGGTGAGCCTGCCGGGCTTCTTCGTACCCGATCAGGGTTGCAACTTCCGGGTCCAGAGTCGCCAGGTCCTCGCGAAACAGGAAGTCATCTTTTGCCATACTGGAGGCGCTCCTTGATTGCGATCCGGTTAATCACTGAAGAGTTAAAGTGGAGAGAGCGTTATTGTAGCATGGTCCGGGATGTAAAGCGAATGAGGTTAAGCAAATTTTACAGGCTTTATGGGACACACTGCCTAACTATTATGAAAACGGGCAGGGCGACCTGATGGCGATTCGCTGTCAGGAGCGGTTACTTTCGGGACACTGGGGGCTGGAAAACGGAAGGCCCCGCCACAGGGACGGGGCCAACCATGATGATGTCGTTTGATGACGACGATGATCGGACTACAGAGCGTTGACGATGTTGCTGAAGATGTTGCCGATGGCCGGGCCGAGCAGGGCGAGGATGACAATCACGACGACGGCAACCAGCACCAGAATGAGCGCGTACTCGACGAGACCCTGACCCTCTTCACGTGGCAGATAAAGCATGGCGTTAGCTCCTCACATAAATCCGGTAGATACTGGAATGATAGCACAGTACGTTAACGGTTTCTCTAGGATTCTGGTACTACTTTGCTCCTGTAACCGGTACTGTGATTTCCTGTGCCCGGGACAGCTCGGCCTGGCTGATTTCAGGCTCTGCCTTCTCCTCAACCGGGCAATCCTCGAATACCAGGTGTCGGGTTAGCTCTTCGACTGTCTCAAAAACGTGCTGGCAGAAGGGGCAGGTGGGTTGGGTAGCCATAGCAGTTCCTATCACAATCCGTTTCCGGGAATCGAATACCAATAGAGTACATACCCATCCCCATCTTGCGCTTTCCTCTATTTTTCGTCAATATATAGTGTCGTGTGAATATAGTTTGGATATAGTTTATTGCGGCGACAGAAAATGGCTCAATTCCGCAGCATCCGCATCCCATTGAAGATAACAATCAGGGACGCACCCACGTCGGCGAACACAGCGACCCACAGGCTGGCTACGCCCAGCAGGGCCAGCACAAACACGGCGGCTTTGATACCCAGGCTCAGCGCGATGTTCTGGTGGATGATTGCCCGGGTGCGCCGGCTCAGGCGCACAGCGACCGGCAGGCGGCTGAGATCGCTCTGCATCAGCACGATATCCGCTGTCTCCATGGCTTGCGTTGCGCCCCGGTTCCCCATAGCAATGCCGACAGTCGCGGCTGCCAGAGCGGGAGCGTCGTTGATGCCATCGCCGACCATCGCCGTTGAACCGTACTCGCGCTCCAGGCCCTGCACGGCCTCCAGCTTGTCGCCGGGGAGCAGCTCCGCCCGGACATCGTCGACGCCGACGCGGGCAGCAATCGCCCGGGCGGCGCTGGCATTGTCGCCTGTCAGCATCACGGTCTTGGGGGCGGGACGCAGCGCATGAAGCTCGGCCAACGCCGCCTGACTGGCGGGCCGGACCTGATCGGCTACCGAGAGCACCCCCCGCACTACAGAATTGTCGGCCAGAAGCATAACGGTCTGACCCTGATTCTCCAGCGCGGACGCCGTCTGGCACAACGGGTCCAGGTGAGGAATGTGCGTGTCAAAGAAGACATGGCTGCCGATCGTGATGGCACGCCCGTTGACAGAGCCGCGCACGCCGGCTCCGGTCAGGCTGGTGACATTCTGGGCGGCGGGGTAACGGTTGAGCAGTTGGGAGTCTTCCGCCGCGGTAACGACGGCCTGCGCCAGGGGATGCTCCGACCGCCGCTCGACTGCGGCGGCCAGGGCCAGCAGATCGCGGCATGGCTCGCAATCTGGCCCGGCCTGTCCGGTCTGGCAGTCTGTTGCCTGCACGGCGGCCAGGGCCGGCTGACCTTCCGTCAGCGTGCCGGTTTTATCGAACGCGAACGCCCGAATATCCGCCAGAGCTTCCAGAGGGGCGCCGCCTTTGATCAGGATACCTTTGCGCGCGGCGTTGGTCAGTGCGCTGACGATAGTGACCGGTGTGCTGATCACGAGCGCGCACGGACAGGCGATAATCAGCAGAGCCAGCGCGCGATACAGCCAGCCGCGCGCACCGTCGGGCACATCCAGAAACGGGGCGCCGAACAGCAGCGGCGGCACGACGGCGATCAGGACAGCCAGAATGACCACAGCGGGGGTATACCATTCCGCGAAACGGTCGATGAAGCGCTGTGTCGGGGCGCGCTGTTCCTGCGCCTCCTCTACCATATGGATGATGTGATTAAGGGTGCTGTCCGCGGCCACCCGCACAACCAGAACTTCCAGCGCCCCGGCGCCGTTGATCGTGCCGGCCAGGACTTCGTCGCCGGCGGCTTTGGCGACCGGGATGCTCTCGCCTGTGATTGGCGACTGGTCTACAGCAGATTCGCCCGCCATCACGGTGCCATCAACAGGAATGCGGTCGCCGGGCCGCACGAGGACTGTGTCGCCAGCGCGCAGGTCCGCCACCGGAATCCGGGTTTCGTGACGCTCACAGAACGGGCAGGGGCCGCCGTCGTACCCATCCTGACCGAGATGCTCCTCACAGTTGTGGCAGGGCTGCAGCACAACCGCCTCCTGGGGCACCAGGTCGAGCAGGCTGCGCAGGGAGTACCGCGCTTTGTCCGCGGCAAAGCCTTCCAGCGATTCGCCGAGCGCAAAGAGGACGATGATAGTTGCTGCCTCGCCGGTCTCGCCGATGAGGACCGCGCCGATCGTGGCGACGCCCATCAGCAGGTTGATGGTGACGCGGCGGGCCAGGACAAGCTCGCGCCAGCCCGCCGCCATAAGAGGCGTCCCGGTCAGCAGGATGGTGGCGAGGTGCAGGATGGTGGCGATAGCCGCCGGTGCGCCGAGGATAGAAAGCAGGGCGCTGAGCAGCAGCAGGGCGCCGCCGACCACGGACAGGGCAGTCTCGCGCTGGCTCAGCATAAACTGGAGAAGCCCCGGGGACCGCTTTTCTTCGACCAGAGACGGGGCGGGGGACGCGCCTTGCGGGGCGACATCATATCCCAGCGAGCGGACCCGTTCTTCGACAGCATCCCGATCGGCATGACCGGTCACGCGCAGCTTGCCGGTCATGTAGCTTACCTGGCAGTCTTCAACCCCCGGCAGGCGGGCCACGCCACGCTCCAGCGTCAGGGCGCAGTTTGCGCAGTCCATACCGGTAATATCGAGTTCGAGGAGGTCCGGGTTACCGGTCTTGAGTTCCATGAGTGGCCTTTCGAAAAGCGAGTAATTGCGGTGTCGTCTATCAATATATGAGTATCTATTCATATGTCAGCATGATCATATCACACAATCTGTGGCGTGTCAACCAGGGGGAGGGTACACTCTCCTGACGCGGCAAGGGTGGGAGAATGAAACATGACAGCGCAACCGGTCTGGACGGTTATCGCCGGAGCTAATATGGAAACTAACGTGCCGGTTTACGGGTTTCCGCTTCAACTGGGCACGGCGCACTATGTCAACAACTTGATTATTGATGAGGTAGGGGGTGTAGCTTCGAATCTGGCGGTAGGGCTGCAGATGTTGGGGCAGCCCACGCAGGTCGTGTCCGTGGTCGGACAGGACTTCCTGGGTACGGAGGTGCTCTGGCGCCTGACCGAATACGGGATAGTGACCCGGCATATCCGCACGGACTGGGAACGTTCGCCCCGGACGGTTATTCTGGTGGCTCCGAATGGTGAACGCCAGCTTCTGTGCGATTTTGGCAGCGCCTCAGCCTACCGCTATCCGGACGAAGATTTGCATCTGGCGCTTGAGCAGGCCGGCAAGTGGGTTTATACCTCCACTCACGACTGGGTGCGTTATGCCGCGCACACGGCGCACAACATGGGAAAGTTCGTGGCGACCGATGTGCACGATGTGCTGGATGTCGATGACTACCACCGCGATTTCTACCTTTCCGCGGACCTGATTTTCGTCAGCCTGGAGCGCCTCCGGCCGCCTCTGGAAGAATACGCGCAGCACCTGCACGACGGATTCGGGGTGGAGTGGGTGGTGGGCATGGATGGCGCGCGCGGCGCATGGCTGGTTAATGCGGCCCGGGGGGAGGCGCAGCACTTCCCGGCGGAGCGCGTGGCGCATGTCGTTGATACGGTGGGGGCGGGCGATTCGTTGGCGGCAGGATTCTGTGCGGCCCTCTCAGCAGGTTTGAAGATGGAGGAGTGTCTGCAAATCGGGCAGAAAGTTGCTGCTTATAAGATTCAGCACCGGGGGACACTGGCTTTTCCTGCTCCTGAAAGCGTCGGATTACCGGCACTTCCGCGCGAGTGATGGGTCCGGCATCCTGAGGGTGCTGGCTGCTGCGCCTTGCGCTCGTTTTGTCGCAGCTCGTAGATGTGTCGTTGACAACAGGTTGTTCATTCTTTAGAATCGCGTTCGGTAAATCGGCCAGGCTCATGCCTGGATCCAGGCATCCGACCTGGTTTGATAGTGGAGGTCTGTTCGGTGAAGGTCTATTCGACTGATAAGTTGCGCAACATCGCCCTGGTAGGACATCAAAGCGCCGGCAAAACCTCGCTGGTAGAGGCTATGCTCTTCAATACGGGGGCGATTACGCGCCTGGGCCGGATTGAAGAAAAGAATACTGTCTCAGATTATGAAGAAGATGAGAAACAGCGCGGGCTTTCGCTGAATACATCACTGCTGCCCTGCGAGTTCAACGGCTACAAGATCAACGTGTTGGATACCCCGGGATACACAGACTTTCAGGGGGAAGTCAAGAACGCGATTCGGGTGGCGGACGCGGCCGTTGTCGTGATCGATGCCGTGGCCGGCGTCGAGGTCGGGGCGGAGATTGCCGTCGGGTTCGCCCGGGATTACGACCTCCCGGTGTTGGCGGTTATCAATAAAATGGACCGCGAAAATGCCAGCTTCGCCAGTGCGATCCAATCGCTGCGGACGGCGTTCCCGGATTATAAATTCATCCCGATCGTCGTGCCGATCGGCCAGGAGCATAGCTTCAAGGGTGTGGTAGATGTCCTGGCGCAGAGGGCTTACCTGGGCGCGGGCAAAGAAGTGGGGGACGTGCCCGCCGATATGGCTGATGAGGTGGAGGCAGCGCGGATCGTGCTCGTCGAAGCTGCGGCTGAGACGGATGACGCGTTGATGGAAAAGTACTTTGAGGCGGGCGATCTGTCCCTGGATGAAGTCCGGCAGGGCATCCTGAAAGCGGTCAGCGATCCGGCGCTGCGCACCGTCCCGGTGTTTGCCGCCAGCGGAACTCACAATATCGCGGTTATTCCACTGCTGGAGGCCTTCACGAACTACGTTGCGCCTCCTGATCAGCGTTCGTTTGAAGTTAAGCGCGGCGACGAGATCGCGGTGATGGATGCGCCGCAGTCCGACGATGGACCGCTGGCCGCCTACGTCTTCAAATCTACGACTGACAAATTTGTCGGCACGCTCAACTACTTCCGTATCTTCTCCGGCCACATGTCTCCGGACACGCGCTACTACAACAAGACCCGGGACGTTGAGGAACGGATTGGCTCGCTCCTCACCATGCGCGGCAAGGAACAGATCACGGTTGAGGCGCTGCACGTTGGCGATATTGGCGCCGCCGCTAAATTGACCCGTACGACCACGGGGGACACCCTGACAACCAAAGAGGCCGCCCTGGAAGTCGTGCCGCCGCAGTTCCCCGCCCCCCTGTACATGGTTGCCCTGCACCCGAAGACGCAGGCCGACAGCGCCAAGATGGGGGCTGTGATAACCAGCATCTGCGATACGGACCCCACCCTGCGCTGGCGCCAGGAGCCGGCCACCAAGCAGAGTATCCTGGAGGGCATGGGCGAGATGCATATCAATATCGCCATCAGCCGTGCCGACCAGCTTGGTGTTGGCCTGGAGGCTTCAGTGCCGAAAGTGCCGTACCTGGAGACGATTACGAAGAGCGCCACGGCCGTATACCGGCATAAGAAGCAGACAGGCGGCGCGGGTCAGTTCGCCGAAGTGCATCTGCGCGTGGATCCGCTCGAACGCGGCACCGGCTTTGAATTCGCCTCCGAGATTGTTGGCGGTTCGATCTCCCAGCCATTTGTCGCTTCGACGGAGAAAGGCATTCGGCAGACGCTTGAGGCCGGGCCGGTAGCCGGTTATCCGGTCGTCGATGTCAAAGCGGTAGTCTACGACGGCAAGGAACACCCGGTCGACTCCAAAGATATCGCCTTTCAGATCGCGGGTCGTGGTGCGTTCCGCGACGCCGTACAGGGGGCCAACCCGACGCTGTTGGAGCCGATCATGAATGTCCGCATAACTGTCCCCGAAGATAAAATGGGCGATATCATGGGCGACATGAATACGCGTCGTGGCCGCGTTCAGGGTATGGAATCTGCTGCCGGCAAGAGCACCGTCAATGCCCAGGTCCCCCTGGCTGAAATGCAGCGCTACGGGAATGATCTTCGCTCGATGACGGCTGGCCGCGGCATCTACGAGATGGAGTTCGATCACTACGAGCCTGTTCCGCCCCATCTGCAGCAGGCGATTATTGAAGCTGCCAAGAAAGAGCAGGAGCAGGAAGAATAGCCCCGACGGTGTAACCGGATGGGAGAATGGTAAGGGCGCACCTGTTATAGACGCGCCCTTTTTTGTTTCTATGTGCTGCCGTTAGCATGTTGGAGGGTGAGCGATTCCAGAAGCGTAGTCGTCCGGGCGACCATGCGATCCCAGGAAAAGCGCTCCAGTTGTTGGGAGCAGGTGCGCTGTAAAGCCTCATGCACTCCAGGCCGAAATGCCTGCTGAAGACAATCGGCCAGCGCCTCTTCATCGTTATAGGGGACCAGGAAGCCGTTGAGATCCGGCAGCACAACCTCGGGGTTGCCGCACTTGTCGCTGGCGATCACCGGTGTGCCGGCGTGAAGACTCTCCAGAAGCGTATGAGATAGGCCCTCGTATCCCGAATAGAGCACGGTATAGTCGGCCGCTGCCATGAATGTCGCGACATCCTGTCGGGCGACACGCCCCAGCAAATGCACCCTTTCTTCGAGCGCAAGCTGAGCGATCACGCCCTCCAGGTGGCGCTGAAGCGGCCCGTCGCCAGCCACGTACAGATGGATACCGGGTATTTGGGCGACGGCCTTAATGAGCGGCTCAATGCCCTTCCACGCTGTCAGCCGCGCCACGGTCAGAAGCAAGGGGGCGTCGGGAAGCCTGAGCAGAGCGCGCGCCTCTCCCTGGCTGAGGTTTGTTCGCTGCCTGACCGCTGTGGGAGACAGGGCATTGTATATCACAGCGATGCGTTCTTCCGGGATTCCCCAGCCGGCCACCATCTCCTTCAGATAATGGCTGGGGACAATAATCTGATCTGTCTGTCTGGCGTTGCGAGTGCGCTGGCGCTTGAGCCATTCCACGACGGGAGAATACCGTTTCGACTGAAAGAGGTCGATATCTTCGGTCGGCGGTATCAGTCCCAGCCGGATGGCGCGTTCCCACGCCAGGTCGCCAACAATCTTGATCGCACGGGGAATGCGGGCCTCTCCGGGGATGGGCAGCCCCAGCGAGTTGATGTAGAGGATGTCGGCCCACCCGACGTCCCGGCGGATGTTGCAGGCATAGGATGCATAGGCCAGCGGCCGAAGAATTCTGGAGCGTCTGGGGATGCGCCTGACCGGGTAGCCGTAGTGTGAATCATCCAGCGTCGGCTGGCCGAACGTCAGCAGCCGCACCTCGTGGCCGGCGCGCTGGATCTCAGGCAGCAGTCCATGGAGATAGGTAGCGGGGCCGCCCGATTCGGGGTGGAAGATGCCTGTTGCGACATAGAGGCGCATAAAAAGAACTCTGGCGGGTGAGTCCCACCATCATACAAACCCCGACCCGGCCAGCCTCGCGGCGCCTGGTTCCGGAGGTCTGGCCACTACTACAGATAACGCAGGATGGCGGCCCGCATAGGTCGGGATTTCTTCTGTGCGTTCAGTCTTCGGCTGGCTTGTCCGGCTCACCGGCTTCGGTCTCAGGAGGGGCAGCGCCAATGCCGGTCAGGCGACGCTTCACGCCGAGCAAGCCTTTGAGCACTTTCTGAGTGGCTGAGAGATTATCGACGCTGTCCAGCCCAACCTCGTAGGTGGTTGCGCCAGCCATGATATTCCCGCTGCGCATCTGAAGATCGCCGAGCGCCAGCAGCGTCTGACCGTACAGCTTCTCCTCACCGAGCGCCTTGAAAGTATCAGCGGCCTGGCGGTAAGCCAGCATCGCCTGTTCCGTATCGCCCTGCGCGGCGAAGACTCCCCCCAGATTCCCCAGCACTTGCGCGGCGCGGCTCTGGTCGCCCATCTCGTTGAACACGTCAAGCGCCTGCTGCATCAACGCCACCGCCTGATCGTGCTCGCCCAGTGCGCGGTGCACCAGGCCGATGTTAACTGTCATCTCCGCGGCCATATCTCGCTGCCCTGCCGTCTCGTAAATGGCGCGGGCTTCTGTGAAGGCTTCGGCAGCGGCTTCGTATTCCCGCTTCTGAAAGAGCCGGGTGCCTTTTTCCTGTAATTCGCGTGCGTCGCTCACGTCATGCTCCTGCGGTTACCCCGACTATCACAAGGTGATGTTATTAAGGATGCCTTCGGCAATCTCCTGCAGCCTGTCGGACGGCAGTCTGGACAGGTGCAGGATGCTTTCCGCGATTCCGCGCAGATCCTGTACGCCCAGCATACTGAACCACATCGCCAGTTCAACAAAACTGCTGTTGCTGGGATTGCTGATGAACGCCTGAATATCCTCTGGCATTTTGTTGAACCGCCGGAAGCTCTCCTGCCGATCCAGCCAGTGCCCAATACGGCTGTGACTCTCCAGAAAGTATGCCATCGAGACGTGAGTCGCCGACGCCAGTGAAGTCAGCTCGGTCAGTGGAATTGGCTTGTTGCCAAGCTCGTAATCCTGAATCTGCTCCGGGGAGAGGCCTGTGGAGGCGCTCAGCTCTTCTAGCGAGAGGTTCATATTTTCGCGCGCCTGCCGGAGCAGCACACCGACCACACGGTTGCGCAGCGTCACGTATTCGACCTGGGGCAGCGGATGGGGGGGCTGATCGCCGCTCAATGTTTCGTTGGCCCAGAAGTGACTGACCGGCACGCCCAGCTCATAGGCCAGGAGCTCAAGCTGGGGGAGGGCGGGATGCGCGAGGCCATACTCCCATTCCAGCATAGTCTGAACTTCTACGCCCAGACTGGCGGCGCAGTCCTCAACCGTCCGGTTTCTGCTCTGGCGAGCGTCCCGAATCAGGACCCCCAGAATACGGGCGCGCAGAGCATACAGCTCCTTGAAGTTGGTCGGCTGTTCTTCCCGTTCGGGCTGGATACCGGCCTGCTTCTCCCGCGCTCTTCGCAGGCGTTCGGCAAGGCTGGTAGAACTTTCCTCTGAGTTCATAATTAACTCCGCTATCCGGGGTGCTTCTGTTTGTGTGCATTATAGACGCAGGCCCGGGATGGAGCAAGCAGCAAAAAGGGCTGCCCGGCAAGCCCGGACAGCCCCTCGATCGATACTGCGACTAGGCCTACTTGCTCACACCCATCTCGTCGGGTGAGACCATCTGAGCGTTCGCCGGGGCCTGGATATTGAACGCCTGATTGATCTGGTTGAAGCTCAGATCAAAGTTGAGGTGGATTGTGATCGGGGGTATCTGGGTAGAGCTTGTGCCACCCGCACTGGCCATTATTGCGCCCAGATCAAACGCGATATCAAGGGTTACCGCAAAGCCATGCGCAAACCCGTCATCAGCGCCGACCTTGATGGTGCGGTTCATAGTAACCTGTATGCCATTCATGAGCATGGGCACCATCATAAGCATCTGGGCGGATTCAGGATCTTCCTGGACGGCGGCTGTCATAGCCTGATTCAGCAATGTCTGGAAATCAGACGATGCGAATAGCGGGGCGAAGTCAACCGTCATCTGGTATACATACATCATCTGGCCGTCGATCTTTTCATCCGGCAGGCGCTGCTGGGCGATGAAGCCAGGTGTCTCCAGGAGTTTCGCAACATCCGCGCCGAGGCCGGCGGCTTCCAGCAACTGCGTTGGATCGCCGCTCAACAGGTCTTCGGGGGACAGAGGTCCATCGGTTACGTCACCTCTGAACATGTCCATCATGCCTTCCAACTCCGCCGAGTCCATCAAATCTTCAAACGTCGTCCCGAACCAGGAGGAGCCATCTTCGCTGAAGTAAAACACGCCGTCCTTGATCACCAGGTTGATTGTGCCCTGCTCAACATCAGGCCCTGCACTCATGGAACCTTGCAGCGCCATCTGCGCGGCGATCGGAGGAACGCTTTCAGCCGCAATGACGACCGAACCAGAACCAGAGGCATTCAGGGCTATTTCTGCGGGTACATCGGAGGATTCGCCCATCATCGCGGCCGCCGCCGCAAGGCCGTTAACCCGGGCTTCTGCCGTGAAGTTGACGCCGAAGGACTGCATATTCTCGTTATTAGCCATGGCGGTGGTCAAGATAGTGCAGTCTGCTGCGGAGAGCCCCCAACAAAGGAACTCATCGCCGCCACCCTGGGCTTGCACAGCGGGGACGAATGCCAGCACGAGACCGAGAACCAGCACTAGGCTGAACAAACGGGTCTTCATTTACTTTCTCCTTCGATACAAGATACAAAAACGACAGCTACCACATGATACAGGATACGAAAACGCCAGCTACCACGTGATTGAGAGATCAAAACACGGCAACGCCTGCCTCAACAGTAGATTTCCTCTCTTGTATTCGGCATCAACACAATATCCAGCGTCGCCCTGTTCGTATCTCTGGCGGATGCGGTGCCGGTAGAGGACTATACCTGAGAACCTCAGCGCTGTCCAACCTCAGGACCAGTTCCAGGCTCAGCTCCGAATCCGGTCAAACTCCGTTCTCGGAATCTGACTGCTGCCGGGCTATTCTATTCTACGCAGGAAAGTGACGAAAGGTTACAGTGCTTCGGTACTAATTAGGTTGGCGGGAGATAGAAAATAGATACTTTGTAGCTTCCAAAGTCGAATATAGATAATAATTCTCTTATTTTTTCTCTACAGGCGCTATGGATTATAGACAGGGCTTCAGTCCTGCGCTATACTGCCTGTTGTATACGCACTCTGGCAGTCAGGCCCCGTGGTGGGCGGCTCCCAATCTGAGTCGTCTGACGCTGGAGCAGGCGTACTGGAATTGAGTGAGATCGATAGATTCAGAGGATGAGGAGTAAGCAGATGGCTGAATTCCCCGGCAAGGGCAAAGTAGCGGTGCTGAAGACCAGCCCCGAGACTATTCTACATGATACCCGGGAAGTGATGCGCCTGGCCGGTTATCAGGATGCACTGCCCAAAGACAAAGATACCCTGCTCAAGATTAACATTTCATGGGACACCTGGTATCCAGCCTGCTCCAGCGCGCCGTGGCAGATTGAAGCGGTGATTCAGGAGCTGCAGGAAGCCGGATATCCGCGGGTTATTGCAGCCCATAACGACACCGTTGTGGTCGATGCCCGCGATGGGGAATATAACAACAAGCACAGTTATGTCACCGAGAAGTATAAGCTGGAAAACTGGCACCTGTACGAACCTCAGTTCCGCTGGGTACGCTACGAGCCGAAGGAGCCGCTGCTGGTCCTGGATCGGGTGTATCCGGAAGGAATTTACATCCCGGAATGCTTTTATGGGCGCAATATCATACAGTTGCCAACCGTGAAGACGCACGTGTTCACGACGATTACCGGCGCCATGAAGAACGCGTTTGGCGGCTTGCTCAGCCAGAAGCGGCACTGGACGCACTCGGTAATCCACGAGACTGTTGTGGACCTGCTGCAGATCCAGCAGGATATCCACACCGGCCTTTTTGCCGTGATGGATGGCACTTTCGCCGGGGATGGCCCGGGCCCGCGCGCGATGCGCTGGCATGAGAAGGATATCGTGCTGGCCTCAGCGGATCAGGTCTCGATTGATGCTATCAGCGCCAAACTGCAAGGCTTTGATCCGATGTCGCTGGACTTCATCCGCCTGGCGCATGAGCGCGGGCTGGGGGTCGGCGACCCGGCGCAGATTGAGATCGTCGGGTATGACATCCGGGACGAGCCGGCCTGGAATTTTGTACAGGAAGATACCTTCGCCAGCAAGGGCCAGAAGCTGATCTATCACGGCTGGCTGAAGGGGTTCGAAGGATTTTTGCTGCGCACGCCGCTGGTCCCCTGGAGTTACGCGGCCAGCCATATTTACCACAATCTGTACTGGTATCCGTTTGTGGGCCGCCGGCGCGTGCAGGAAGCCCTGCAGACGAAATGGGGCCGGCTTTTCGCGTCCTACGGCGATGGCAAGGTGGTGATGCCCGGCGAAGACCCGGAGAAGATTATGGCGCTTGCTGCGGGCGGCGCGGCGATGACGGCGGGGGCGCTATTCCTGGGAGGGCTGTTCGCGCTCCGTGGGCGGCGGCGTTGATCCGCTGGCAATGAACGGACTAAAACGGCGACACCTGATGGGGGTCGCCGTTTTTTTATCTGCCGCCAGGCTCAGTTTGTGATGCGATAGCCTTTGCGGGGGATAGTCTGAATCGAGTCCGGCCCGTTGGTCCCTTGCTCGACTTTCTGTCGCAAGCGGGAGATATTGACTCGCAGCACAGCGCAATCGCCTTCGTAGCTCGGTCCCCAGACAGCCGTCATAAGCTCCTTGTAGCTGACAACTTCTCCAGCACGCTGGAGCAGGACAGTCAGGATTGCGTATTCGACCGGCGTCAGGTGAACTGTCCTGCCGTGGACGGTGACCTGGCGGCGGGCCATATCCATGCGCATCGGGCCGGCCTCCAACATAACTCCGTGCGTGGGCCCCCAGTTCGCACGCCGCAGCAGGGCGGCGATCCGCGCCCGAAGCTCCTCACTGTAGAACGGCTTGGCCAGAAAGTCGTCCGCTCCGTCTTCAAGGGCGCGAATTTTGTCGTATTCGCTGGCCCGGCCGCTGACGACGATCACCGGGATGTTGCTGTACTGGCGAACACGCCGCAGCACATCCAGCCCCAGCATATCGGGCAGGACATGATCCAGGATAATCAGATCAGCAGCGCACTGCTCCAACATTCGCAGCCCGGATTGTCCTGTGACGGCAAGGCGCGGCTGATATCCCGCCGATCGCAGAATATCAGCCATAGCCTCGGCAAGAGGGGCTTCGTCTTCGATGAGCAGTATGTATCCATTGAGAGGCATGATGTCTGGCAGTCCGTTGAACCAAACCAGCGGCTTTACCGGTGGTATGACTGCGTGTCTATTCGGGCACAATCATAACCTGATTGCCAGTCAACGCAAGATCAGCCGTTGCGCACGCCTGTCACCCGGAACACGCAGGGCTGCCAGTGGACTTGCCCATCTGGCCCGGTTATCTGCCACAGCCGGGCCAGAGCCTCCCCGGTGAAGGCTTCCCGGACTTCAGGCGACATAGCCTGCACCTCCAGCGCCCGGGGCGCCCAGGCTAGCGCATAGGCGAGGAAGGCGGCTGCAGTCAGGTTCAGCGTCACAGGCTGGATTTCGGCGGCTTCCACAGCTATGAAGCCGGCTTCGATCAGCGCGTCGGCATAGTCATCGGAGTCCTGTAAAGCGCGATCCCAGGCGCGCTCTTCAGAAAGCATCTCCCGGAAGGCTTCTTGCAGCCGATCGGTCGGCGCCTCTGCATAGTCGGCCAGTGTAGCATCTACCAGAAGGCGTGGATCGGAGTCGGCCATGTACGGCCCCCATTCCTGAAGGGCGAACCTCCCCCCGGGGCGCAGCACGCGCGCCGCCGCCCGCAGCGCGGGTCCGGGCTGGCAGTCGCCCAGGCCGAATGACGCCAGCGCCACGTCGCAGCAGCGATCTGCCAGAGGGCTGAGAGTGTTGGCGTCTGCCTGCACGAGAGCGATACCGGGCAAACCTTCGGCGATGCACGCGGCCTGCGCCGCCCGCAGCATAGGCAGCGCCCGGTCCAATCCGACGCTCAGCTTTGCCAGAGACGCCGCTTTGCGCAGGGCAAATCCGGTCCCTGTGCCAATATCCAGGAGGATGTCAGGCGCTTTGATAGTCACGCCGCGGACCAGATCGCCAGCCAGGGGGCGCATCACTGGTCCGATATCCGCTTCATAGCGCGGCGCGGTCAGCCGGTACAGCGTGTCAACGATGGCAGTGGGGCGTCGCATAAGCGTTTCCTTAGCGTAGGGTGAGCAGCCGCCATTCAATGTTATAATCGGCATTTGTTAGTGAGCAGCCAGGACGATCAGTCCGATCCGGCTGCGGGTCTGTCTCTATCGTTAGAGCTGTATCTTCGGGGTCGTCCTCCTGCCGGGAGGGAGCGAGGCAGGTTGGCGAACCTCCAGGAGTCTTTTGACATGGCCGATTCATCCCAGGACCCCATCCAGAAAACGGAGCGTGTAACTCCTCCCACTGAGCCTGGCACTATGCGCCGGGTAGAGGCCCCCCCGTCGCGCCTGCGCCAGCGACATTCCCGACGATCGCGCCCGGGGCGGGGACGCAGCTCGTTTCGCCCCCTGTTGAAGTGGGGGACGGCGATTCTGGTCGTCCTGATTGTCGCAGGCCTCATCGTTGCGCCGCTGGTCTATCGCAATCTGCGCCCCGAATACAGGGAGCGGGTGAAGCATTATCTGCCGCTGATGGCTATCTTCGATCCGCAGCGTGAATATGCGGCTGATACGCTCCCTACTGTGGCCCCGGCAGACGGCGATTTTTCGGCGGCCGATCTGCTGCTCACGCCGGATACCATCATGCCGGCGCCAACGACTACTGCAGATCCGAACGCAACCCCGACCCCTAACGCGGATATGGTCATCATTATCACGGCGACCCCTTCTCCTACGCCAACGGAGCCGCCCACTTCGACACCGGAAGAAGCCGTAGTTATGCTGCCTACGTCAACGCCGCAGGCGATAGTGACAGTGCTGTCTGCAGCGACGCCGACATCCCTCCCGACATCGCTGCCGCTGGCGTCTTCCACTTCTCCTCCGCCCACGCTCGTGGCGATGCTGCCTTCGGCCCGTCTATACGGATTCCAGCACATCTACCAGACCTGGAACAACTGCGGCCCGGCCACGCTCACCATGGGGCTGTCGTATTTCGGGTGGCGGGAAGATCAGAGCGTTGCCGCCAGCTATCTCAAGCCAGATGCGGAAGATAAAAACGTCAGCCCGCGCCAGATGGTGAACTTCGTCAATGAGCAAACCGGGGTTCGGGCGCTGTATCGCATGGCGGGCGATCTGGATATGATTCGTCGCCTGATTCTGGGCGGCTTTCCGGTGATTGTCGAGACCGGATATATGCCGGAGGGCTACGACTGGATGGGGCATTACCGTCTGATTATCGCCTATGACGATCAGGCGCAGCAGGTCTATGCCTACGACAGTTTTCTGGGGCACGGCAATTTTCAGGGGCTGCCGCTTAGTTACAGCAGCTTTGACGCCAACTGGCAGCATTTCAACCGCGTTTATCTCGTCCTTTACGAGGCGACGCAGGAAAATGCGCTGCGCGAAATCCTGGGGCCAGATGCCGATCTGACCTACAACGCTCAGCATGCCCTGGAAGTGGCCCGGCGCGAAGCTGCCGCTGAGCCTGACAACCCGTTCGCCTGGTTCAACATGGGGACAAGCTACGTGGCCCTGGATATGTTCGAAGAGGCGGCGCGCGCTTACGATCAGGCGCGTAACGCGGGGCGCGGGCTGCCCTGGCGTATGCTGTGGTACCAGTTTGGGCCATTCGAGGCGTACTATGAAGTCGGGCGCTATGAGGATGTGCTGGCGCTTGTTCAGGCCAATCTGGGCACCACGCCGTACGTCGAGGAGACGTACTACTGGACGGGCATGGTTTATATGGCACGGGAACAGTACGGGCCAGCGCGGGAGCAGTTCAATCTGGCGCTGCGGCATAACCGCAACTTCACCCCGGCCCGGGACGCGCTTACCCAGCTTGAGATGGCCGAAGCGCGGCCCAGCATTGCCGGATAGCGCGCGCTGTTCCGTGAGGAGAGAGACTGCGAAGGCACGGTTCGCCGTGCCTCTTTTTTTCCAGGGAGGAAATCGGGATGTCCGTATCTGATGACACCACTGCTGCAGGCCAGCCGCCGTCAGCGGCGCGCGCGTCGGCCCGACATCTGGCGCGTTCGACAGTTCTGCTCATGGTCATGTTCGGCGGGGCCAAACTTGTCAGCCTGGCTCAGACCTTCATCATCGCCCGCGAGCTGGGTCTGAGCGAGCACTGGGACGCTTATATCACGGCCAACCGCATCCCGGAGCTGCTGGTCCTCCTGATCGGTGGCGGGGCGCTGGGGTACGCTTTCATCCCGGTTTTTGGCGGCCTGCTGGCCCGCGAACAGCGGGAAATAGCCTGGAAGCTGGCGAGTCACGTAATCAACACGATCTTTCTGGTGACAGCCACGCTCAGCGCAGCGGCGTTCTTGCTCGCCCCCTGGCTGGTGAGGACTGTCCTCGCCCCCGGCTTCGGGCCGGAACAGGTGACTGAGACGGTTGGATTGATGCGTATTCTGCTGCTGGCGACCCTTATTTTTTCCGTGAGCGGCATCTTTCAGGGGATTCTGCACAGCTTCAGCCATTTTTTATTGCCGGCGCTGGCTCCTATCCTGCAAGACCTCGGCCTGCTGTTCGGCATCATCGTTCTGCTGGGCCGTTTTGGCATCTACGGCGTGGCGTGGGGGGCGGTCTTCGGGGCGGTGCTGCACTTCACTATTCAGGTCCCGGGTCTGATTCGCTACCGCGCTCGCTGGTGGCCTGAGCTGGGCTGGCGCGATGCGCACCTGCGGAAGGTGATCATCCTGATGATTCCTCGCCTGATCGGGCTGGCTGTTGTCAGCTTCAGCTTCCTGGTGGCTAACAATCTGGCATCCCGGCTGGGTGAAGGGGCGGTCAGCGCGTTCGACTGGGGCTGGAAGCTGATGCAAATTCCGCAGACTCTGATCGGCACGGCGATGGGCTTCGTGATTTTCCCGACGCTGGCCGCCCTCAGCGAGCTGGGTGACGCGGCCGGCAGGCGGAACGCTTTTACCGGGGCGATGCGCTTTGTCCTGGTCGGGACAATTCCGGCGACGGTCGGGCTGCTGCTGGTAGGCAGGCCGGGGATCGCGCTCCTGGAGGGGGGCGCGTTTGATGCCAGCGCTACCGAAATGGTGTACGCAGCACTTCAGTTCTTCGCCATTGGCATTATCGTCCACTCCATGCTGGAGATTACAGCGCGCGGCTTCTACGCTGACAAGGACACGATAACGCCGCTGTGGGCGGCTATCGCCGGCGGGATTCTCGGATTCGCTGTGGCGATTACGGTCACGCCGACGATTGGCGTTGGCGGCCTGGCCCTGGCCAATACGACGGGCATCGCCTTTGAGGTGATTTTGCTGATGCTTATCCTGGGCCGGCGGTGGCAGGGTCTCAACGGGGGTATACTGACCGGCACTTTCGCGCGCGCGGCGCTGGCCAGCCTGATCATGGCCGCCGCCATGATTGTGCTGGAGGCGGTGTTCGCCGCTGTCGGCTTCGGCCAGGATTCTGCCAGCAAGGTGAGCCTGGTCGTGCGCGTCCTGGCGCTTGTCGCTGTCGGAGGGCTGGTCTATATTGCGGCGGCTTTGCTGCTGGGGCTGCGTGAAATTCGTCAGGTATTCAGGCTGTTGCTGCGCCGGGGCGGCCCTGAGCCGGCTCCGGCTGCCGGCCAGCCTTCCTGATGATGGCGCAGAGGATTGAGGAGGGGGAGGCGTGGGGATAGAGATAGTCACCTTGACGCTCGGCGTGGTGCAGACCAACTGTTATCTGGTCGGCGATACCGGGACTCTGGCCGCGATAGCCATCGATCCGGCGGATGATGCCGGGGCGATTCTGGCGGCGGCCCGGGAGCGCGGCTGGATCTTGCGCCAGATTCTGGCGACGCACGCGCACTTCGATCATGTGCTGGCGGCGGACGATCTCCGGGCCGCCACTGGCGCGCCCTTTCTCATCCACAAAGCCGATCGGACGGTGCTGCAGGCGATGCAGATCACGGGAGAGTGGTTCGGGCTTCAGCTTCCTCCTCCGCCGGAACCCGACGGCTTCGTCGAGGATGGCGACCGGGTGGCGGTGGACGGAATCGCGCTGGAGGTGCGGCACACGCCCGGCCATTCGCCCGGCCATGTCAGTTATGTGCTGGCATCGGAAAAATGGGTTTTCAGCGGGGATTGTCTCTTTGCAGGATCGGTGGGGCGCACTGATCTTCCCGGCGGCAACCATGCCCAGCTCATGCGCTCAATTATCGACCGGCTCCTGCCGCTGGGTGATGATTTCACTGTGGCGGCCGGCCACGGCCCGCTGACTTCAATCGGTGCGGAACGTGCCAGCAATCCTTTCCTCGAAGTCGATGTCTGGTGAGTGGGACCGGCAGCCGCGTCTGGAAGCGATCTTGCGCTGGCTCCTGCCGGAACCATCCTCAGTCCGGCGCATTCTTGAGATCGGCTGTGGTAATGGCGGCGCCCTCCGGACGTTGCGGCGCGTATTCCCCGGCGCGGCAACTGTCATCCTCGGGATTGACCGCGATTGGCGGGCGGTGTATCCAGCGCCAGGAATCGGAGTCTGCGTGGCGGATGCCGCCTGGCTGCCACTGGCCCGCCAGGCTGGCTTCGATCTGATACTGATACGGCATCCTGATGTCGATCGCCGCGCGGAAGGATGGCGGCAGGTCTGCGCCGCAACAGCCGGCCGGCTTGTCCCCGGCGGCCTCCTGCTGGTGACTGCTTATACAGCTCATGAGATGGGGCGGATACAGGCGTGGCTGGCTGACGTTTCTGTCTGGCGGGAAGCTGATTGCGAACTACTAGGATTCCGGTTGCCGCCGGCTGATCTGGCCGGCCATGATCGGATTTTCAAGGGACTGTGGCGAGTGACCGGGTGAAGATCAGTCCTCCAGGATACCCTTTATCTGCGGCGCCCTGACATTCATTTCGGTCACAATTGGCCCCAGGCGCGCGTCTTTCTCAACCAGCACAGCCAGGAAGTTGCGCCCGCAGGGATAAATAAGCAGCACGCCTTCCTCCCCCTGCACCAGAAGCCGCTCCAGCTCACCCTGGGCGAGCCGGTCCAGTGTGCGGCGGGACAGCCCGGCCATCACGCTCGCCATGGCCGCCACCTGGGGGCTGCTGGTCGGGTTGATATGGCTGTCGGCGGTATTGTCTGCCGGATACGCTTCTACGAGCAGTCCCTCGACGCTCAGGATCACTGCTGCTTCGATGCCCTGATGGCTGTCCTTGACTTCCTTCAACACACCCAGCAGCACTTCGGATCGATACGTTGCCATGATCGGTTCCTGAACAGTTATCTATTACGCTAAGATTGGGCAAGCAGGAATAGTGTAGCCGATAATGCGCGAATGCTACAACTTTCGCTCGCCTGTGCAAATCAGCCTCACTCTACAAACCAACTCCGCGCCTGTCAACAGGATATTTCGCACAGTGCCGCATCACTCTGAACGGGCAGAGGATGGAGCCGATGCTCGCTGCGGCTGCCGCCCATAAAGCGGGAGCAGCTCAATCACGCCGTCCTCACCGGTTGATACACGCTGCCCGCATGTGGTGCAGGCCCACGCCGTTTCGTCCGCCGACGGCACCAGATTTCCATCCTCGCAGGCCGGACAGCGAAGATTCTCCGCCAGGGGGCGAGGGCCAGATGGCAGCGAAGCGCCCGTTTTGCGCGCCCAGATGAGATCGTAATCGACCTGCCACCGGGCGCAGGTTACCTCGATCAGGCCCAGCTCGTCCGTCAGCCAGCGCTGGAGACTGGCGGTATCGAGCGTCTTGCCCGGCATGACGCGGCTGTCAGGACCGGTACGGTTACTGATCAGCATGATGCCGCCCGGCCGCAGGACGCGCGCCAGCTCGCGCAGGTCTTCGCGAGCATGAGGGAAGAACTCCCAGGCCTCCAGACAGGTCACCAGATCGAACGTGTCATCGAAGAAAGGGAGCGCGGCGACAGTGTGCCAGATCAGGTGACAGCGGGCATGGCCGAACAGCTTGACCGCAGCGTGGAACAACATCTGCCGGCTGATATCCAGCCCGATCACGCGGCCGTGAAAATCGTCCTGTTCGAGGAGCACGTGAGGCAGGCGGCCCGTGCCGGTCGCCACGTCCAGAACCAGAGGGGCCGTCACGCTGTCCTGGCGCAGCCGGCTCAGGATCGGGCGGGCCAGGCAAAACGTCTCGTAGACATGATCGTAACGTTTGGCCCGGTCGTAGCGTCCGGCGTAGAGGTCGTACAGCAAGGCCACAACTCGCCATCCCAGATACATGCCTTCCGTGAGCCAGAGCAGATACCAGAGGATTCCCCCCAGGAGGGCCAGGCCGATCGCGATCAGGAAGATGATCACTACCTGATTCACGGACGCAGCCAGCCTTCCTGCCGTAGCCAGCGCGCGCAGCCAGCCATCCCCTCCGCCAGACGCACACGGGGGCGCCAGCCGAGGAGGCGAGCCGCCTTATCCATGCTGTAAGTACACCGTCGGGCCAGCAGACCGTTCAGCATTTCCCGGACTGGATACGGGTTTCCCAGCAGGCGCAGCAGCGGCCCGGCTGCGGCTCCGGCGCCGCGCAGGACAGCCAGCGGGATGGGGAGCAGCACCTGATGGCCGGCCATTGCTGCGTAAGCGCCAAATAACTCCGGCCAGGTCACCGGCTCGTCGGATACGGCGTTGAAGGCTTCTCCGGCGGCGTTCGGGTGCTGTGCGGCTGCCAGCAGCAGACTGACCACATCATCGATGTATATCAGGGGGCAGGTAGCATCTCCGCTGGCCGGGATAAGCGCCGGCGGGCGCCTGACCAGCCGGAATAACTGCACAGTCCAGAAGCCTGACCGCGGTCCGTAGACCATGCCGGGCCGGATCGCAACGGCCTCCAACCCCAGCTCAGCGGCCCGCCGGAGCACCTGTTGCTCGCCAATGGCTTTGCTCTGCCCGTAGAACTCCAGAGCGGGGCGGAGCGGCGTGTCTTCAGTTACCTGCCCGGGCACGTTATAGCCGTAGGCTGCAATAGAGCTGACGTGTACCAGCCGCCGCACTCCGGCTGTATGCGCCGCTTCGACCAGCCGCGCGGTTCCGCTGACGTTGATTGCGTACTGGACCGATGCTGGCCCGCCTAACGCCGCCCCCACGTGAAAGACGGTGGCACAGCCGGCGGCGGCCCGCTCTAGAGCGGCCGGATCAGTCAGATCGCCAATGACGAGCTCAGCGCCATGGGCAGCAATTTCGCCCCCACGCGCGGCGGAGCGGACCAGGGCACGCACGGGTGTCCCCTGCGCGAGCAGGGCGCGCGTCAGCGCCCCTCCGATAAAACCGCTGGCCCCGGTGACGAGCACCGGCTCCTTCCCCGGATCATTTCGCGAGTCCGTCATGGCAGGGCTTCTCCTGGCTCATAAAGGGCAATGCGGACCAGGCCAAGGGCTGCTTTCGGCTGGTAATCCGCCCGCCACAGGCCGAAGTGTTGTTCCGGGCTGTTGATGACGGGGCAGGGGGGATCTGCACATGTTGCGTCCGGAGAAGTGTCAAACGCTGTCCAGACCAGCCAGCCGGCCAACCCGTCGTATTCGGCAGCCTGGATGGCATCCAACAGGAGCTGACCCTGCTGCAGCTCGCCCATCTGGGTGGTGCTGTAACCGATCGCAGTCAGCAGGACAGGCTTGTCGGTCAGGGAACGAAGGGCCGCGATACGCTGGCGGAGGCTGATAGCGTTGTCGTAATGCTGAAAGCTCACGAAATCCACGTAGGGGAGTGTGGCCTCAGCATCCTGTTCCCAGCTTGCTGTGACAGGGTGATTTCCGTCCTGGCTGCGCACCTGTTCCGCCATCCGGGCCAGCCATAGCAGCACTTCCTCCCGCGAGAAGCCGGCCCCTGACCGGTAGTCGCGATCGCCGCCGCTGCGCAGGTCCCAGGCCAGTATCGTCGCTTCATCCCGGTATCGCTTGGCCAGAAAGGCCGCCTGCGCGACGAATAGTTCTGGCTCGCGGTACGGCGAGCCAGCGGCCCGGCCCGAAGAGGTAGTCAGCGTCAGTATCAGGCGGAGGCCCCGCCCGGCTGCCTGCTGGATGAACGCGTCCAGCCGCCCGAAGGCGGCGGAGATGGGCACGGCGCCGTTGCCCGGACACTGGAAGAAGGCGTCGCTGGTGAGGGCCAGCCGGATTGTGTTGAAGCCGGCCTGGCGGATCAGCTCAAGCTCGGTGGTGGTGTCTTGCCGGGGGAGGTCGGCGCCGAACAGCGGGCCGACATAATGGGCGGGGGAATAGTTGATCCCACGCACGGCGAACGGCTGGTCGTTGAGTGTCAGGAAGCGCCCTTCGACTCTGGCGAACCCACTGGCGCCCGACGGCTCGTAGGAGGGGAGACTCGCCTGGAAGGCCGCCGCGTCGGCATCAGAACAACGGGCGAGCGGCTCCGGCGTCATGACGCCCAGGGCGCTGAGAGCGGCCGGTGCTTCGGGGCGGGCGGGATTGAGCGCCCGGGCGGCTTCAAACTGGCTTACGGCAGCGGAGATATCCCCCGCTGCGGCCAGGCTTTGCCCCTGATTGTAGCGGGCGGTGTAGAGCCGGTCAGCGCTGGGGGCCTGTCCGGGGCAGTCAATAGCCAGGGCCGCCAGCGGTTCGAGATATCCGATGATGGAGGGCCAGACAGGACCATCAGACCCTGCCCGATCCCAGAGCGCCTCAACAGCCGCGCACAGAGCTTCCGGGCTTGTGGTATCAAGAGTAGGAATCAGCGTAGCCAGCGGGGGGCCGGATGCGGCCGGCGGAATCGGCGTGCACGCAACCAGGGCCAGGGACAGGAGAACGATGCGTACCATGGCACCCCTTACGCCGGCAGGGTTTCCGCCGCCGTGACCACGACTCCCTGAGTATCGACGGTGAGCGTCCAGACGCGCGAAAGCAGGCCGTGAGCATCAAAGACGGCCTGAACAGCGTCAGCGATGCGGTAGTGGTTGAACTGCGTGAAGATCAGCAGCGCCGGCCCTTTGTCGCTGATGGTGACGCCTGCGGCGCCCGCTTTGATGGCTGCCTCGACAGCCTGCTGACAGCCAGGAATATGCTGCCCCAGCGCCGGCTCCAGCAGCCGATCGTTCAGGACGCGAGCCAGGAGCTTGAAGTCTCCGGTCCGCAGGGCTTCAATGGTGAGGCCATGCCGGGCGATATTGTGGATTGCGTCCGCTGGCGATATGGCCAGGGGCAGGGGGATATTCTCGGGGGAATAGTACTGGACTTCCGGCAGGATAATGAGAACTTTGAAGGGCGACACATTGATGCGCCGGTAAATGACGCCCCGGTCTCCGACTGCGCTGATCGTCAGTCCTCCGACCATAGCCGCGACGACTCCATCCGCCCGCCCTGAGATTTCCGCGCCCAGCGCGATCAGCTCGTCGCGACGGAGCGGCGCGCCCATCAGGCTGTTGGCAGCCACCAGTCCGGCGACGGTCATGGCATCTTCTGCGCCCAGCCCGGCGGAGAGGGGGATATTGTTGCGCACATCGACGCGCAGGCCGGGCGGGGCATCTTCCACCTGCTGGAACATGCGGACGGCCCCATACATGACCGGGTGATAGCAATCCGGCGACAGATCGGCGCCGGCTTCGCCGTGCGTCTCGATCAGCAGGTGGGTATCACTCCGCTCGACCATGGTCACGGTGACATGCAGGGCGAGAGCGAGACTCAACGTCTCGACGCCAGGCCCCAGATTCGTACACACCGCGGGGGCGGTGACTTTAGCTTTGCGCATCCTGACTTTCCAGTCCCTGAGGTCCGTGAAGCAGTCGGCGGTGGGCTGCATGCCTCCTGATTGATATGAAGTGTACCACGATGTGGCGGCTGTGTTGGGGTGGTTAGCGCGTTTCGGCGAGCGGCAGCCAGAACATGAAGGTGCTCCCGTCGCCGTAGATGCTGTCCACTGTGATTCCGCCCCCATGTCGGGAGATGATGGTGCGCGCCATGGTCAGCCCCAGGCCACCCCCGGGGAGGTCCCGCACCGTGTTGTCGCTGGAGCGATACATCCGATCGAAGATACGATCCAGCTCACTGGGCATGATGCCGATCCCCTGATCGGCTACGCTGCAAAAAACCCGTTCGGTATCCTGCCAGGCGTGAATAGCCACTGACTGTTCCGGCCGGGAATACAGGATGGCGTTGTGCAGTAGATGGTAGATCGCCTGGCGAAGCCGGAGCGAATCGCCCATGACGACCGGCATAGGGTCCTGCGTCGAGACGGCGATCGTCACGCCGCGCGCTCTGGCGAATATAGCCAGCTCCGTGACGACGCTGTCGATCAACCGGTGCAACTGCACTGGTACATGCTCCAGCGGCATCCCGGCTTCGATCCAGGCCAGATCGACCAGTGTGCCAATCAGATCGTGGAGCTTCTGAGCAGTCTGGCGGATTCGGGTGAGGAAGTGACGCTGCTGGTCGTTGACAGCGCCGAACTTGATGACCAGCTCGCCGAAGCCATCCAGCGCCGAGATGGGATTGCGCAGATCATGGGCAATCGTGCGAACCAGAGCTTCGCGGCGGGAGTCCAGATCGCGCCGTTCGGTGACATCCTGCAGGATAACGACCCGCCCGCCGTCGGCAAAGGTGGTGCCGAAGCCTACAGCCAGCCGCTTCTGAGGGAGCGAAACATCGCAGGTGATGCCGTCCTCGAGCGCCAGGAGTCTGATCAGCTCATGCGAGTCGCGGAAGGCGTCGCCCGGGCGCTTGCCGACGCAGTCTTCCGGTCTGACGTGCAGCATCGCAGCGGCGGCGGGGTTCATCCGCCGGACGGCCCCGTCCGAGTCCAGGAGGATCAGGCCGTCCGAGATTGTCCGGAAGATATAATCGTTCTGGGTCTGGGTTATGCTTTCACTCATGATTCTGCCAACAGCCTGCCGCGCGACCGTGTGCTCAGCCAGATTGCTTGGGTTTCGTAGAACGTGTGCGATCCCTGGCCGGCCTGGATTTTGACCTGTCCGCCGGCGGTCGCGGATTGGAGGCCGTCTTATCCTCAATGACGCGCCACTTCTCGGTGCGCACTCTTTTTTCTGCGCCCGACGGGAAGGTGACTCTGGCCCCTTCAGCGTCGCGGGTGACTGTCACGCCGTGCTGCTGTACGCGCACCGGCCAGGGCAGGGCGTACTCCCCGCCGACCAGAACCCGTTTCGGCGAAATGATGCGAATCCCTATCAGCCGCCACAACAGGTGCAGGGGCACCACCCCGGATACGTAATCGTCGTCGCCCAGGCCTGCCAGCACATCGCTGTTGTAGGCTTGCTGGAACGCCTTCTGCGTCCGGAGGGCGTGAATCTGGACGATCAGCAGCCGGTTCAATAAATCGGCAGCCAGATCGGGGCGCCCGGCTTCGATCAGGCCCTCGCCAATCAGCAGATTCCAGAACATCCAGACGCCGCCGCAGCCGGCGCTGTTCGCCGGATCATAGGCCGATTCCTGCGCCGGGCAGGCCGGGATGCCATAAGGTCGCCAGTAGCGGGCTGGATCGGTGATCGTGCCAATCAGCTTCTCGCGCCGCCCGGGGTCGTCGATCCCGGCCCACAGGGGCAGCAGAAGCGTCTGATCCTGATGAGTCCAGTCGGCGCTGGCAACCTGGACGTTATAGACCCGGCTCAATCCCTGCGCCGTGATGCGGTCAATCCGCGCGTAGCGCTGCCCGGTCATTGCCGCGCCCATGCTGCG
>JARKNX010000125.1 GCA_029976025.1 Aggregatilineales bacterium
TGGTGTAGTCGTTCAGCGCGATGTCCGGGGTGTACTCCAGGCATGCTTCGCGCAGCACGCCGCCGCCGAAATCCACCTTGCCCATGCGCAGGCCGTTGGCCTGGTAGATTTCAACCACTTTGCCGGGGATTCCAAGACACACGGTCCGCCTCCTGAGAGTTACATATTCCGTCTAAACTTTACAAAGTAAATCCAAATAATGAACAGTGACAAACTACACCTAGAATCCGATCCCTGGGTAACAATCTTGTCTTTGACGAACGCTGGAAGTGTGCTATCGTTGCCCTGGCTTTGGGCAAAAGGAACCTGGATTCATGGCGCGATGGCGATCGATCGACTGGCGGCTGGGCCTGCTCCTGCTGCTGGTTCTGCTGGGTACGGCGGTCCAACAGAACGTGCTGCCCCTCATGGAGGGCGCCGACGAGCCACTACATTATACCTACGCCGAGTACCTGCGTCAGGTCAACCACCTGCCCGATCGCGCCACCTTCATGACCAACCCCACCCGCCAGGAGAGCGGCCAGCCGCCCCTGGCCTACTGGCTGGCCTCGCTATTGCCGCGCGCGCTGGGGTTGGATACCTTCCCTGCGGAAGAGGTGCATCCTTACCTGGAGACGGTGAAGAACCGCTGGTTCACGCCGCCCGATCTGTGGAATCGCTTCGACAATCTGAACGTGTATCTGCATGGCGAAGGGACGCACACCCTCAACAATCCCACGGTGCTGGCCGTGCTGCGCGTCCTGCGCTGGTCTTCGCTGGGCTGGGCACTGCTGGCGGTGGTGGGCGCTTATCTGGCGGCCTGGGAACTGTTCGAAAGCCGCCGCTGGGCGCTGGTCGCGGCGGCCGTGTTCGCTTTCATCCCGACGTTTCTGCATATCTCCTCTTCGTTCACCAACGACATCGGGGCGACCGCGCTGGGCACCCTGATCCTGTGGCGCGCGGTGCGCTTCGTGCGGACGGGCGGATCGCACCGTGTCGGGGCTTCGATCCGGGACGCGTTGTGGCTGGGCCTGCTGCTCGGCGTGGGCATCCTGATCAAGGTCAGCGTGGCTCTGCTGGCCCCGGCGGTGGGACTGGCCCTGCTGCTGGAAGCGATCCAGCATCCGAACGCGCTGCGACGGCTGGTGACTCACAGCCTGCTGCTGGGCGGGTGTCTGCTGGTGATGGTCGGCCCCTGGATCGCCTTTGGCTGGCTGACGTTCAACGACCCCTTCGGCTTTCAGACCCATGTCAATGACCTGTCGACCCATACCACCCCGCTGGGTCTGCTGGGATTCGCGGCGCTGCTTCCGGAAGTGTACCTGTCCTACCTGGGCAAGTACGGGGCCTCGGTATATCTGCGCCCGGAGACGTATACCGCCCTGGCGGGTTTGCTGCTGCTGGCCGGTTCCGGCTATGCGATCGCCGGATGGGCCCACCGGCGCGATCTGCGCCTGAGCTGGTTGTGGCGCTCGCCGCACGGCCGGCAGAGTCTCGTGCTGGGCACGGCGGCGCTGGCGATGCTGCTGGGGTTGGCCCGCTGGCTCCAGACGATCCGGTTCATCACCGGACGGCTGTTGTATCCGGCCCACATCTGCACGGCGCTGCTGATCGCGGGCGGGCTGTATCTGCTGGCGCGCCGCGCGCCGCGTGCCGGATGGGTGGCGCGGGTGCTGATCGTGGGCCTGCTGGCCGGGATTAGTCTGATCGGGACGCCGCTGGCAGTGCGGGGGGCCTATCGCGCTCCGACCCTGCTGGCCCAGGACGAGCTGCCCGATCTGGCAGGCGCACCGCTGGACTTCGACGGCACGATCCGGCTGCTGGGATATCAACTACCGGAAACGCGGATCGCGCCCGGCGAACTGCACGCGATCACGCTGTGCTGGGAAGTGCTCCAACCGACCGAGCGCCACGCCGGATTTGCCATCAAGATCGTACACGACGGCGAGATCGTGGGCAGCCGCACCTCGCTGCTGGGGATGGGCCACTATCCCAGCTTCTGGTGGCAGCCGGGCGATCGCTGGTGCGACCGCGTGGTGATCCCAATCGAAAAGACGATTGCGCCGGCCCAGGTCTACGACGTGCTGGTCCACCTGCTGGACGCGGAGACTCAGGCTTTCGACTGGCAGGCCGCGACTCCTGACGGGACGCCGGTCGAACTGCCGTTCATCACCCAGGTTATCAGCCCGGCCGGGGACATGACCGGGGCATTCTCCGCGGAGGTTCCGGCGGCGATTCGTTTTCCGGGCTTCGCGTCTCTCGAAGCATACGCCTTGCGCGGCGACCCGGTCGCCGGGGAAGAGGTCACGCTCGACCTGGTGTGGCGGGTCGAGGGCCAGACGGCGGACGACTGGCAGCAGTTCGTGCACCTGCTTGGCCCGGGTGAGACGGTTTCACTCGCCGGGGGAGCGCCGCGTGGGGGGAACTATCCCGCCTGGGCGTGGGCCGTTGGCGAGCGGGTCGCGGATAGCTGGGTGCTGCACCTCCCGGAGGACTTGCCGCCGGGTGAGTATGCGCTTGGCCTGGGATTCTTTCTGCCGGACAGCGGCGCGCGGATGCCTGCCCTGGTCGAAGAAGCCCCGGCGACTGACAACGTGGCGATTCTGACGCGCTTTACCCTCGATTGATCGTTGGCATCGTTCAGGAACGGTTGGCATGGGCATGGCAGTTGACGGCGGCATCCTCCAGCGGCGGCACATTCACGTGGATGGCGTGGTGCAGGGCGTGGGCTTCCGGCCGTT
>JARKNX010000138.1 GCA_029976025.1 Aggregatilineales bacterium
TTCGAAGGCGCGATCATCCCGCCCCCCGCCTGGTCTGGCTGCGCGCCTTCCATGCGGTGTACAATCCGACGCTGGCCGTCCGGGCATTGGCCGCGCTCAGCCCGGATTTCCCGCAGGCACACCTGACCATGATCGGCCCGCGCAAGGATGAGACCTACGAGGAAACGTTACAAATGGCGGAGGCGCTGGGCGTGCGCGACCGTCTGGAGACGCCCGGCAGCATACCGAAAGAGGATGTGCCGCGCTGGCTGAGCGGCGGAGATATCTTCATCAACACCACCAACGCCGATAACACGCCCGTCAGCGTGATCGAGGCGCTGGCCTGCGGGCTGGGCGTGGTGACCACGAACGTCGGCGGCATCCCCTACCTGGTCCGGCACGAGCAGGAGGCGCTGCTCGTGCCGCCGGACGATCTGGACGCTCTGGTGGCAGCAATCCGCCGCCTGCTGGCCGACCCCACGCTGGCCGGCCGGCTTTCCCAGGCGGGCCGGGCGCTGGTGGAGCCATTCGACTGGGACGTTATCCTGCCGCAGTGGGAGAAACTGCTGGGCGATGCCGCCCGGGGAAGACAACCATGAGCGCCCTGAAGAATCTCTACCAGCGGCTGCCTCCTCCAGCCCGCCACCTTGCAGCCACCGCTTACGGCCTCCGCATGTACTACTGGCGCTACTCCGGCCGCTGGGAGGAGCGCGTGCAGGCGGCGCTGGAGCGCGATCGCTGGTCGGCTGAGCAGTGGGCGATCTACCGGCAAAATCGCCTGGATGAGCTGCTACATCGGGCGGCAACCCGCGTCCCCTACTACCGCGACCACTGGGCTGAGCGCCGCCGGAAAGGTGATCGCTCCCCCCGGGATGTGCTGGAGAACTGGCCGGTGCTGACCAAAGAGGTGCTGCGGCTGCGGGCGCAGGATTTTGTAGCCGACGACGTGCGGCGCAGCCGGCTGTACTACGAACATTCCAGCGGCACGACAGGCACGCCGGTCAGCCTCTGGTTCCCGCGCGAGAGTATTCTGGAGCGCTACGCCATTCTGGAGGCGCGCACCCGGCGCTGGAACGGCGTCACGCGCTACTGGCGGTGGGCCACGCTCGGCGGGCAGACGATCATCCCTTCTGAAGTGGACAGGCCGCCCTTCTGGGTGTTCAACGCCGTCCAGAACCAGCTTTATCTGTCCACGGCGCACCTCAGCCCCGGGAACGTGCCGCACTATGTTGACGCCATAAACCGTTACCGGCTGACTCACATGATCGGCTACAATTCATCCGCCGCCTACCTGGCCGATGAGATGATCCGGCAGGGCCTGCGCCTGCACGACGGGTTCAAGGTATATTTCGGGAACGCTGAGCCGCTCCACCCCTGGCAGCGCTCCCTCATCGCCGAAGCCTTCGGCTGCGCCGTGCGGGAGACCTACGGCATGTCGGAAGAAGTGGTCGGGGCGAGCGAGTGCGCGGAAGGCCACCTGCACCTGTGGCCGGAGCTGGGAGTGGTCGAAGTGCTGGATGCGGAGGATCGGCCGGTGGCCGGGGGGAACAACGGGCGCCTGATCTGCACCGGGCTGCTCAACCCGGCTCAGCCGCTGATCCGCTACGCAGTCGGCGACAACGGGCACTTCCCGGCGGAACAGCCGGATACAGCCCGTTGCTGTTCACTGCCTGTCATCGGCCGGATCGATGGCCGGTCCGACGATATGGTGATCCTGCGTAACAGGCGGCGCGTCTATTCAACAGATTCGATCTTTTACGACCTTCCCATCCGCGAAGGCCAGGTCTACCAGGAATCGCTGGATACTTTTCGCATCCGCTATGTGCCGACGGAGAAGTTCCAGCCGGAACATGCCGAGATACTGCGCGAAGGGCTGCATCGTTACATTGGCCAGGCGCAGATCATCATGGAGCCAATGGCCGAGATACCCCGCGAGGCGAATGGCAAGCTGCGCGCCGTGATCTGCGCTATCTCACCCGAAGAGCGCCAGAGCGTATAACCGCCGGGATGATGGAGCATATGCCTGAGATATCGTCGTCACCGCTGGTGAGCATCGTGATGCCTGTCCGCAATGAGGCCGACTTCATCGCGCGCAGTCTGGGGGCCGTGCTGGCCCAGGACTACCCCCACGATCGTCTGGAGGTGCTGGTTGCCGACGGCATGTCCACCGACAGCACCCGCGCGATCATCGCCGCAACCGCGGCGCAGAGCGATGTCGCCGTAACCGTGGTCGATAACCCCGGCCAGATCGTGCCGACGGGGTTTAACGCGGCGGTCAGGCAGTCAACGGGCGACATCATCGTGCGGGTGGATGGGCACACGATCATCGCGCCGGACTACGTGCGGCAGTGTGTGGATGCCCTGCAGCGGACCGGCGCGGATAATGTGGGCGGGCGGATGACCCCGGCGAGCGAGAAGGCGTTCGGCCAGGCGGTGGCGCTGGCAACATCCACGCCCTTTGGCATCGGCGGAGGTCGCTTTCACTTTTCTGATCGCGAGGAGGAAGTGGATACCGTTTATCTGGGCGCGTGGCGGCGCGAGACATTCGCGCGGATCGGCCTGTTCGATGAAGAGATGGTGCGCAACCAGGACGACGAATTCAACTACCGGCTGCGCGCGGCCGGCGGTCGCATCCTGCTCACACCGCACATCCGCTCCACCTATTACAACCGCAGCTCGCCGCGCCGGCTGTGGCGGCAGTACTACCAGTACGGCTTCTGGAAAGTGCGTGTCCTGCAAAAGCATCCCCGCCAGATGAGTCTGCGCCAGTTCGTGCCGCCGGCGTTCGTCGCGGCGCTGGTCGGCGCGGCGCTTCTGGCGTTCCTGACGCCGGCAGGAGGCCTGTTGCTGGGGCTGGTGGCGGCCTCTTACGGGCTGGCTAATCTGGCCGCTTCCGCCATAACGGCGGCGCGGCACGGCTGGTCGCACCTGCTGTTCCTGCCACCTGTGTTCGCCATCCTGCATCTGAGTTATGGGGCGGGCTTTCTGGTCGGCCTGGCCCGCTTCTGGAACCGCTGGGGCTTTATCAGCCAGGCGGGCACTTCGCAAAAGGAAAGCGATAACGGGCTATGAACAAGGCGCGCGTGGTGATCGCCCCCCTCAAGATAGAAGAAATTTCAGCGATGGCCCGGATTCACATGGCGGCTAACCCGGGCAGCCTGCTGACCGTGCTCGGCCACCGGGCGGTGTGCCGGTATTACGAATGGTTCATGCTGGAGCCTCATGAGCACCGGATCGCCCTGGGCGCTTACGAAAATGACATCCTGATCGGGTACATGATCTCCGCCGTCTTTCACGGCACGGTCAGCGGCCACGTCGGTTATATCCAGCGCAACCGGGGCTTCCTGATCGGGCAGATCGTCTCTCAGCCGTGGCTGATCCGGACCCATGTGCTGCAGGCCGAGATCAGGAAGCAGTGGAAGCGCCTTTACCGCCGCCTTGTGCCGGCCCCGGTCACCAGACCGCCGGCGACGGAACACTACCCGCCTCCTAATTCCATCGAGCTGGGCATCATCGTCTTCAGCCCGGACCATCGCGGCATCGGCGCTCTGCTGCTGACGCGCGAGACCAAGAAGATCGCGGCCCGGATGGGCTTTGAATACGCCCACCACCAGATCGACCCGCATAACGACTACAACCTGCGCTTCTATGAGATGCAGGGGCATGACAAGGTGCTGAATTCCTATGGGGAATGGCACGGGCGGATGATTGTGCGGCTGGAGCAGCCAGAGGCGAACCGCGAAGCCGGTCCGTCGCCCGCGCCGGACTCCGCAGGCGAAGGGATATCCGTATGAGCGACCAGGCCGATCTGGATCGGCTGCGGGCTGAGTACGCCGATCGCAGCGCCCGGCTGGCTCACAGCGACCGTTATTCGCTGTTCAATACCAGGCACCTGTTCATGGTGCAGCAGCGCCAGCGGCAGATTTTGCGCCTGTTGAAGCGCGAAGGGCTGATGCCCCTGGATCAGACACGCATTCTGGAGGTTGGCTGCGGGCGCGGGGAAAAACTGCTGGAGGCGCTCAGCTTCGGCGCGGCGCCGGATCGGCTGTACGGCATGGACCTGCTGCCGGACCGGCTGCGCGTGGCGCATACCCTGCTGCCTCATCTGGCCCTGGCCTGCGCCGACGGCCAGCACCTGCCCTACGCCAGCGGCTCGTTCGACCTGGTGATGCAGTACACTGTGCTGTCATCGGTGCTGGATGACACAATCAGGCAGCATATAGCGGGCGAGATGCGCCGCGTGCTGCGCTCCGGCGGCCTGATCCTGTGGTATGACTTCTGGCTGAACCCGACCAACCCGCAAACGCGCGGCATCCGCAAGGACGAAGTTCGGCGGCTGTTCCCGGGCTGTCACTGCCGCTTCCACCGCATCACACTGGCCCCGCCGGTGGCGCGGCGGATGGCGCCTGCCTCCTGGCTGCTGGCCGCGACGCTGGAAAAGTTTCGGCTCCTGAACACGCACTATCTGGCGGCGATCCGCCCGCTCACCTAGCCCGGTCAGGATGCGGGCGGCGAACCCTGGCGCTCTGGCAGCGCCATCAGGGCCAGCAGGCGGTCGGCGAAACGCTCCCCGCCGGCCGGCGACTGGCTGTCCAGGTAGCGCTGCTGGCCGGCGCGCGCAATAGCCTCGTAACGGGCCGGGTGCTCCAGGATATCGACCAGCTTCTCCTCAAAGTTGGAATAATCCCAGGCGTACGGCACGTATGTCACGCCCGGCTCAAAATAGTCCGGCCAGGTGTCCAGGTGAGACATGTCGGGCTTGAGCAGGACGGCGCCGGCCTCGAAGCTCTCAAAATCGCGGTAGCACAGCTCCCCCAGGCCGAAAGGCGAAACCACAACTTTGCACTGGCTCATCTCGGCGAAGTACTCAGCCGGGCGCACTCCGCCGCCCAGCCGGACCTGGTAAGAAGTCCGGGCGGCAAGCGCCGCCAGCCGCCGCTGCGCCTCGGCACGGTGAAAGTGCACCGTGGGCTTGCCTGACCAGAGGTTGGCCCGGTAGGAGACATCCAGCGGGCGGGCGGCCAGATCAGGTTCAACCGGCTGAAGGTGGTAAGCCTCCGGCAGGCCGCGCCCCCCGAGGTAAGTCCAGTAATGCACACGCGCTTTACGCAAGAAGCGATTCTGGCGAGTCACGCTCAGATTCCCCAGCCCCAGATTCCAGGCAGCTTTCAGGCGCGGCAGGTCCGCCTCGTCCATCGGCCCGCGCCACTTCCTGGTGTCATCCGCAATCCCCCGGGTGTGGTGGTAGTAATCGCGGAAGATCACCCCGGTGACGGTCAGCGTATTGTAGCGATCCAGCTCCCGGAGTATCTGCGGCTTGAGGTAACGATCGACATGCGACACCAGCCCGGTGCGCACATCGCCGGAGCTGTCCGAGTTGTCGAACCAGAACACAGCCGGGACAAGCTGGCGCAGCCTGTCCATCAGCGCTATCTCGTCCTCGGCGCTGCGCTCGGCCGGCGGCAGGAGCCTGCGGAACCAGCCGTCAAAGGGGATGACCACGTCGCAGCCGTCCAGCGCCGCATCGTTCAGTCGAAAGACGAACTTCACGGCTATGTCGCGCTCCCGGCACTGGCGGGCGAAAGCGCGCAGCGGGTACAGGATATGAAAATCCAGAAACGAGAGGTTCCGATTCATCAGGATCGCAATGCGCATCGGATACTCCTTCTCCCGGGCACGGCTCAGGCTCCGGCGGTCCGGTTTCGGGCGCGGCGGCGGCGAAACACCCCTATCCCCAGCCAGGCAGCTCCCGCGAGCACGATCAGGGCCAGCACCCCCGCCGCCGGACCCAGGACGGGATACTTCTGGACGGCGCAGGAAATGCTGTCCGCGGTGTCCTGCCCCCAGAAGAGGAGCGACCAGATCAGGTTCGGCGGGGCTTCAAAGCTCGCCAGCTCGGTAGCCGTCACCCGGTACTGCTCATCCACGGCCATGATGCGGTAGAAGTAAGTGACGCCGGGTCGGATCAGGATGGAGGTAGTGTGAGAAGTCTCCAGATCATACAGCGCGTCATCCGGCGTATTAGCCTCGCCGGGGGCAGGCCCGATCCACAACTGGCCATAAGCGGGCCGGTCGGTCTCCCAGGAGAATTCGACTTCGCGCCCGCTGCGGAGCAGGCCCTGGTCGGCGTCCACCGTCACGCTGGTGATAGCCGGCCCGGGCGCATCGGCGGGGAGGAACAGGTCCGGCGGGGAAGTGATCAGGCCATCCTCGCCGTCCAGAATCAGGTCCACCGACGGGGAACCCGGCGCGACGCCCATATCGGCCAGGATGTTATACGTCATCTGCTGGATATAGAGGTCAACCGGGTACAGGTTGACGCCCTGCGCGCCAAGACCCCACGACCACTGGATCGTGCCGCTGGCAAAGACAATCGCCCCGCCGGGGGCAGTGTATCGCGTCGTCTGCGCCAGGGCCGGCCCGGAAGTGGCGTTATTGGAGTTGCCGGCATCGCGCAGCAAGAGGCCGTATACCGGTGTTTCCGCCAGGATGGTCAGGCCGTCCGGCGTGCGGCCGTTATCTACCGTGGCATCCCACTCCCAGCCGAAGATTTCCTCCCCCAGGGTGATGTATGTGCCCGGCGCCATGGATTGCAGATCGGTGTGGCGATAGATCGGGTCGGCGCTGTATTCAGCGTCAATGCGCAGGGGGAAGTAAAAATCATCGTTATCGCCGATATACATCACGCCGACCAGCCCGTTTTCCGGATCGTTCACACCCTCCGGATCGCGGAAGGTCCCGGTCGGGTGGCCGCTGGGATCGGGCGGGCCGTCCTCCGTCGTCTTGTAGGCGACGATCACGCTGTCCGGCTCGCCGGTCCAGGGATCAGGCTCCAGCCGGACACGCCAGTAGCTCGTATTGGCGGAAAAGATGCCCAGATGCACGCCGGCGTCGCGGGCGGCGGTGATGGCGTCGTCTATCTCCTGCGTCCAGTATTCGTCGTGGCCGACGGAGAGGAATACGCGATGGTCGAGCAGCTCGTTATGGGCGCCGGGCAGCCCGGAATGGTGCGTGTCCAGGTTGGTGGAATAGGTCACATCGTAGCCCTGCTGCTCCAGCCAGCGAACCATGGGATATTCCGCCCGGAAGTAGTTGTTCTGGAAGTTCGATCCCAGGTCCATGCCGCCCCGGTAGGGCCTGAAGAGCGAGACGTGGGAGGCGCGCGGGTTGTTCGTGTCGGTCAGGCACACGCCGCTGCTGACGTTGTAGATCGACTTGCCCCCGCGGTTGTTGTAGGCCTGATAGGTGAATATGCTCTGCTGGTACAGGATGTCGGAATCGCGGTCATCGTCGCGCACGACAAAGAGGAGGTAGTTCTCGCCGCCGTCATCCGCGCGGATAAGTTTGGCGACATAGATGCCAGACACCCAGTCCGGCGGCACTTCCATGGTGTAAGAGGGCGCCCAGTTGCTGCAGCTTGTCAGCCCCGTGTTGTACAGGTCCTGCTGGCAGGGGGGCTGCTCGCCGCCGGGCACGTCGGGCACTGTCTCCACCAGCCGTCCCCCCAGGCCGCCATAATATCCGCTACGGTAAATCTGGATATCGAACGCGGGGGCCGCAGCCGTCACATAGAAGCTGATCGCCCCCCCTTTATTGACCGTCGGCGGGTAGGCAAAGCCCTGGATGCTGCCCGTTTCGGCCACAATCCAGCTATCCGAGCCGGGCTGGCAGTTTTCCGCAACAACCGGGTTGGCGGGGTCGGCGCAGGGATCGAGAACGCGCTGGCGAGGCGCCTCCGCCAGCGCGACGCCCGAAAGGGCGAACAGGACCGCCGCCGCCAGCAGCACAGCAAGCGCCACTTTCCGGGCAGGGATGGGCGGCTTCCTCCTGATTGCAGCAGTCATGCGCGGTTATTCTCCTGTGAGGGCGGTCATCCGGACCGCCGATAGATACGGTAGGGGCCGATCTGATCGATCTCCTCATAACCGGTCAGGCTATCGTGATGGTAAACATTCTTGCCGTACGGCCCCACGATCACGTAAAGCGGGTCCACGTAATCCTCGAAATGGTAATCGTCAGAGGTCACGGTAATCCCCTGATTGAGGAGCGTTTCAACGTGATCGGTGGGGAAGTGATAGGGGTTATCGGACAGCAGGGAGACTTCTTTGTCGAAGGTCTCGATCACGGCATCTGCGGGCGCGTTCTCACGGATAAAGTCGCCCAGGCGATAATAGGAATCGTCCCCGTTCAGCATAACGCGCAGGACTGCCTGAAAGGTGGGGATGACGACCACGGAGAACGCCAGGCTGAAGGTCACCACGGCGATGATGGTGGAAAGAGAAAAGCGCCCGCTGCCAAGGATCTCGCTGCGGATCGCCGCCCAGTCAAAATGCAGGCCGCCGGTCAGATCGTAGACAAGGCGCACGGCGAAGATCACCGACAGGAAGGAAACTACGGTCGCGTTGCGGGACCAGCCCAGCGACAGGATGAACATGGACGCGCTGCCCATCAGGAACAGCCACAGGATACCCCATCGCTGCCCCTCATCGTCGCGGCGCAGGGCCAGAATCAACCCGTACAGCAGCGCCGGCAGGAAAGCCACGCTGATCGCCTGCCCGGTAGCCAGGGTGCGGAAGTTCGCCAGATTCGTCTCGAAATCGATCACCAGATAGCCGGTGAGGGTCGCCGCCTGGACTCCCTGGGCGTCGCTGGCGACAACGCGGTCCGCCCCGCCCAGCAAGAAGAGGATATAGTACATCCAGGCGAAGAAGATCACGCCGGCCACAATCCCCGGCACAACAAAGTAACGCCAGCCCCGACGCCGGTACCAGACCAGATCGACGATCCAGGCCAGCAGCAGCGCCGGCAGGACAAAGACCGCATTCTGGTACTTGGTGATGCTGGAAAGCCCCATCAACACCCCCACCCCGAGGAGCGTATACCAGCGGCGCTCGCCCGGCCGCAGCCAGAACCACAGCCCGGCCAGCAAAAAGAACAACCCCGGCCCTTCGCCAGTGTGTTCGCCACGGAGCAGGGCCGGCATCAGCAGGTCGATGCCGACCACGGCCAGAATGACGGCCAGCAGGGCGCCGCGCCAGTCCGTCACCAGCGCGGCGAGGCCGTACAGCGCGATCAGGGCCAGCGCCCCATAGGCCACCACGACCGCCCGGCCCTGGGGGATGCCGACACCGAAGAGCCTGTAGACGAGCGCGACGGGCAGGATCACGGTCGGGCCGGTGCTGGCCACGGGGCCGGTGTAGCGGTAGCCAGCCTGGCTGGCCTCAGCGTAGACGCCCTCCCGGGCGAAGGTCCGCGCCACGTTGAAGAACGCGCCTTCGTCAAAGCCCGCTGTGGAGTAGTACGGCAGGCGGTACAGCAGCAGAAAGGCGACGAAGACAATCACCCCGCCATAGAGCAGCCAGACCGGCCAGCGCCGGTTAGCCAGGGCCGGCGCGGAGGAAGGAGATTGGGCACCGGTGCTCACAACGCCACCTCCTCCCGGGCACGCTCTGGCTGGCGGGCGGGCATCCCGGCCAGGTCCTCCAGGACCAGGGCCGCCGTCCGGCTGGCCAGAGTCGTGATCGATTCGCCGTTGTTCAGGTCAGGATAGACCTGGACGCTGTTGCTGATATACAGCCCGGCCACCGGCAGCCGGATTGGAGGGATGTCCTGCGTCGTCCCGATCGGGCGCAGCGGCTCCACGTAACGCGCCCGCTGGACCAGAAAATCGCGGATATTGGCTTCCTCATAAGCGGGGAACATGCGCCGGAAGTGCTTCATCCACTCCGCCCGCACCTGGTCATCGGACCAGCCGAGCAGCGCGCTATCCGGCGCCAGATACTTGGGCAGGTAGACGAGGTGATGCCCGCCGACATGCTCCGGGTCGATCAGGTTCGTCGTCTCCACCACAGCCGTGAACGGGATCGAGTCGTCGGTGATGTTCAGCACGTAATACGGCGTCAGCCGCTCCTTGAGGATCAGCAGCGGGCAAAGCACGCCCAGATACTCCTGCCGGCTGAGCAACTCCCGCACGGCCGCCGGCGCGCCGGGGATCAGCGAGGCCAGCAGCGGCGACTGGAGCGTGCTGATCACGGCGTCGTAAGGGACGACCTGATCGCCGATCTTCAGCCCGGTCACCCGCCCGGCGGGCGCGCCATCATCCGCGATCACGATCTCGTCAATAGCCGTCCGGAGGCGAATATCCACCCCCAGCCGCTCGCAGGCCGCCGCCAGTGCCTCAATCAGGGTGTAGTAGCCGCCCTCCAGGTAGCACATCATCTCTTTAGAAGTGACGCCCTGGCGGGTGGCCATCATGCGCCGCAAACGGGACCAGATATAAGTAGCCGGGACATCGGCAGTTTCGCTGTCGAACTTGGCCCGCAGCAGCGGCTTCCACACCTTCTGGTAGACACCGCGCCCGCTGACCCGCACCAGCCAGTCCTCGACCGGCTGGCGATCCATCCTGTCGGCGTCGCGCTCCAGCTGGGCGTAGATGATCTGGAGGCCCAGCCGGAAGCGCTGGAAGAAGTTCAGCGGCGGGAAGAGGGCGAAGTCCACCGGCGTGTTGAACGGATAGAGCTTGCCGCCGTCGTAGAAGCCCTGTCTGGTGGCGGTGAAGTGCAGACGGTCGGCGACGCCGGTCTCGCGGATCAGCGTCTGCATCGACATGTCGCTGCTGAGGATGGTGTGGTAGAAGCGATCTACGCGGACGCCGTCATAGGGCAAAAATGTCGCCAGCCCGCCCAGCCGGTCGCCGCGCTCGTACACGGTGATGCGCCGCCCGGCCTGCGCCAGACGGTAGGCCAGGGCCAGCCCGCCAATGCCGCCGCCAATGATGGCGATGGAAGCAGTCTCTTGATCAGGAGTTGGGGAATCAGGAGATAAGACCATGTCACAATTCTTTTCCAGAACAAAACACTAAACGCTGTTTTATCGGAGCCAGATAAACCGGAGGCCATGTCCGCTCCTCACCGGAACAGGGCCAGAAACGTCTGCGCCAGGATGCCGATATCGCGCCGCAGGCTGGCGTGGCGGGCATATTCCAGATCGATACTCAGCTTCTCCGGCATGACCTGCTGGATGTAGATCGTTTCCCAGTCCGGGCCGGTCAGCACCGCTTCCTCATGGCGGTAGCGGACAGAAGCCGGGCTGGTGATGCCGGGCCGCACAGAAAGCACCTCCTGCTGTTCCGGCGTATACAGCGCGACGTAACGCGGATCCTCCGGGCGCGGCCCCACCACACTCATATCGCCTTTCAGCACATTGAAGAGCTGGGGCAGCTCATCCAGCTTGGTGCGGCGCAGCACGCGCCCCACCCCGGTTACGCGGGAGTCGCCGGCGGTGGTGATGCCCGGCCCCTGCCGATCCGCGCCGGCGATCATCGAGCGAAACTTGAACAGCCTGAAAGGCACACCACCCCGCCCGATGCGCGTCGCCCGGTAGAACACCGGGCCGGGCGACTCCAGTTTGACTGCCACGGCCAGCACCAGCAACAGGGGGGAAAGAATCACCAGCCCGGCGGCGCTGGCCAGCACGTCAAACGCGCGCTTGATCATGCACTTTTACCCTCCAGGCCGAAGATATCCGCCACGTCCAGCACCGCATCGATGACATCCGTGACATCCGTATCCGTCAACTGCGGGTGCAGCGGGATCGAAACCATGCGCTGGTATTCGCGGTAGGCAACGGGGAAGTCCTCCGGCTGCCAGCCGTATTTATCCCGGTAGTAGGGGTGCAGGTGCACCGGGATGAAGTGCACGCTGACGCCGATGTTACGGGCGAACATCTCCTCGACGAAGCGATTGCGATCCACCGAGAACTTATCCAGATTCAGCCGCAGGACATAGAGATGCAGGGCATGATCCACATTGGGGCGCTCGACCGGGATCTGGAATTCCGGCCGGGCGCCGAAAGCCTGGTTGTAGCGCTCCATAATCAGGCGGCGGCGGTTCTGCATGGCGGTGAGCTTCTCCAACTGCACCAGCCCCAGCGCGGCCTGGATATCGGTCATGTTGTACTTGAACCCGGCCTCGACTACCTCGTAGAACCACGACCCCCCGACGCCGTAGCGCTTCCAGGCGTCGCGGCTCATGCCGTGCAGGCTGAAGATACGCGCCCGCTCCACCAGCTCAGCCGAGCCGGTGAGCATACCGCCCTCGGCAGTGGTCAGGTTCTTGGTGGCGTAAAAGCTGAAAGCAGTCAGATGGCCGATAGTCCCGATTGGCTGGTCTTCATAAGAAGCCGGCAGGGCATGCGCCGCATCTTCGATCACGTAGATGCCGTGTTCTTCCGCCAGCGCCATGATCGGGTTCATATCCACCGGGTGCCCGGCATAATGCACCGGGATGATCGCCTTTGTGCGCGGGGTGATGGCCGCGGCCACAGCGGCGGGGTCCATCGTCATGATATCCGGCTCGATATCCACCAGGACCGACGTGGCCCCCACATGCTCGATCACATGCGCCGTCGAGCAAAAAGTCATGGTCGTGGTGATAACTTCATCCCCCGGGCCAATGCCCAGCGCGGCCAGGGCGATATGCAGCGCGCCAGTGCAGGAGTTCACGGCCAGGGCGTCCTCGGCCTGCAGCGAGGCGGCGAACTGGCGCTCGAATTCCCTGGTCTTGGGGCCGGTAGTGATCCAGCCGGAGCGCAGCGTATCAACTACGGCGGCGATCTCTTCTTCCCCGATGGCGGGTGGAGAGAAAGTCAGAAACCTGTCGCGGTACTGGCGCGGCGCACGGGGGGCTGGCTCAGTCACCAGCGGCGAAGTCGATGTAAGCGGAGTCTGTATGTCTACCATTACCTGTACCCTGCGCCTTTCCCGGTAGGGCGATCCCCCGCCGGAATATATCAACCAACTCAATATGTCTGCTGTATAAGCACGGCTTCAAAGCTGTATAAAAACGGACAATCCGATTACTACTGCACCAGTCCGTCTGCCGATTGCGATGCTTCCAGCCAGGGAGGTATGGCGGGTGTCGCTGCGGAGAGGTTCTGAGCCGCCTCCTCCACCGGGGAGGGCTGCTCCGCTTCGGGCGTCACGTCGTACGCCTGGCGGATGCATTCGCGGATGCGCGCCAGGGCGCTGGCTCCGTCATCCAGGCTGTGCTGAAGCGCCGCTTCTGGCGTGGAGGCATCCACCGAAGCGACCAGCGCCTCGACCTGCTGCAGCAGGAACTGCCCCCGGAACCGGCTTTCCTGATTGATCAACTGCACAATATGAGGATGCGCCGTAGCCACGGCGACCTCCGACTTTAACTGGAGCGTTTCGTGCAACTTCTCACCGGGGCGCGTGCCGGTGAAGACGATCGGGATATCCTCATAGGGGCGCAGGCCGCGCAGCCGGATCATGCGCTCGGCCAGGTCTACAATGCGCACGACCTCGCCCATGCGCAGCATGTACAGATCGTTGCCGCGGGTCAGGCAGGCGGCGTGCAGGACCAGGTTGACGGCTTCGGCGATGGTCATGAAGTAGCGCGTCATATCCTTGTGGGTGACGGTGACCGGGCCGCCCTGATCGATCTGGCGCTCGAACGTAGGCACCACGCTGCCCCGGCTGGCCAGCACATTGCCGAAGCGGACCGACGTGAACAGCGTGCGGTGGTTATTCTCCTGAGCATAGGCGTGCATCAGCAGCTCGCCCAGCCGCTTGGTGGCCCCCATGACGCTGGAAGGATCGACGGCCTTATCGGTGGAAATCAGGACAAAGCGCTCCACCTCGTACTGGCGGGCCAGATCAGCCAGCGTGCGCGTGCCGTGAACATTGACGCGCACCCCCTCCGATGGAAAGCTCTGCAGCATGGGGACATGCTTGTAAGCCGCGGCGTGAAAGACCACCTGCGGGCGGTAACGGATGAACAACGCCTCCAGCGTGCGGCGGTTGGTGACATCGGCCAGCAGCGGCACAATCACCGCCTGCGGGGCGCTGGCCATCAGCTCCACGCACAGATCGTGCAGGCCGCTTTCGTTGTTATCCAGCACCAGCAACCGAATCGGGTCATAGTCCAGAAGCTGGCGGCTAAGCTCGGAGCCGATGGAGCCGGCGGCGCCGGTGACCAGAATCACTTTGCGGGTGATCGGGGTCAGGTCCACCCCGGCGTGGCGATCGACGATCTTGCGGCCCAGAATATCTTCCGGGAGGACATCGCGCAGGAGGGAGACGCCGTGCTTGGCATCCATCAGGGCCAGGGTGTTGGGCACAACCTTGATGCGGGCGGGCGTGCTTTCGCAATAGGCCAGAATCTCGCGGAAGTCGGGGCCGGAGATATTGTGAATGGCGAGGACGATCAGCTCAACGTCGTACTGCTCAACCAGGCGGGGGATATCGGCGCGCCCGCCCATGACCTGCGTGCCCTCGATGTACAGGCCGCGCTTGTCCGGGTCGTCATCGACAAACCCGATGACATGATACTTATGCTCGGCATGCCAGCGGTGCTTGAGCCGCCACACAAAGGTCTGGCCGGATTCGCCGGCGCCGACGATCAGGACGGGCGTCATGTGGACATCGCCCTCCGGCACCTGCCCGTGCCAGAGGGTGTACCAGCGCCAGGACAGGCCGGTGACCAGCCGCGAACGATAGCGGACCCCGACCATACCCATTATGCCCAGCATGCTGCCAACCATGATGACGCTCAGCGGCAGGGGGCGCTCCGGCGAGGCGAGGGCCAGGTTGATCGCCACCGTTGACACAGCGGCGGCGGCAGTCGAATATACCAGCAGGATCACCTCATGCCCGCTGGAACGCGCCCAGATATGGTAGTAGACGCCGAAGAGGTAGTTAAAGACGACCTGAATGCTGACGGCCAGCAGGATGAAGCCGACGCTCTGGAAGTAGACCAGGGTTGAAGTCAGCGCGCGGGCGAAGAAAGCCATCGTATAGGCGGCCCACACGATGGCGATATCAATAGCTGCCCAGGTCAGGATACGCTTGATATGGCGCGAGCCGCCAGGCGGCAAACCCTTCATCTTCCACACCTCCCCCAGGACCTTCTACTACCAGTAAACCTGAACCGACGATACTCATTACACTGCCTGTAGCCACCGGGCTTTCACCGGCAGCAGGAGACTCAGGGCGTCCCCGATGTCTCCGAGACCGGAGTCTCCGTAACTGGTGCTTCCGGGGCAGCCGCCTCCTGATCCGCTCCCCCCTCCACCAGATAGAACATGCGAATTCGCAGCGCGCCCAGCCGCACTTCGCCGCCGTTAGCGAACGGATAGACCTGGTGAGGGATCATCGACTCATTGTTGAGCCAGGACCCGTTGCTGCTGCCCAGATCCTCAACGTAGAAGCCATCCGAACGGCGGTGAATAGCCAGGTGGACGCGGGACACGCCCTTATCAAAGGCGTTGAAAGCATCCAGATCAACATGGGTGTCCTGAGGAGCGTCCTCGCGGTAGCGGCCCAGAGTCACCCGCCGGGAGACCATCACCGAGAGCGGCTCCTGGTGGTCCTCAACAAACAGGACCATCGCATTACGCTGCATATCCTTTGAATTGATCTGCGGGACGGCGCGCGATTTGTTCAGACGGTCCGTCTGTCGCTCCGCCGCAGTGCGCTTCCCTTCTACAGCGGTGGCTGTGACCGGTTCCAGCATGACAGGCAGCACCTCGCGGTGGGGCAAAGTGTCGGAGCCAGCTCCGTAGTAGTAGGGAGCGGTGTAGGTCATATCGCTGGAGCGGACCCGGTTGAGCACAACGCCGCGCACAGTCAACCCGAGCTGCCGGAACTGCTCCTTAACTTCCAGGGCGGCGTGGCGACGGGTGCGGCGGGACCGGACGACCAGCACCACCGGGGCGCCGGTTGTCGCCGCCAGGACGTAGGTATCGGCCACGCTGAGCACCGGAGGCGTATCGAAGATAATCACATCCACGGCATCCGCCCGCTCCAGCACGGTGAACCAGCGCTGCATAAAAACGGAGCCGAGCCGCTCAGCCGGGTTAGGCGGGATAGGCCCGCTGGTCATGACGCGCAGGCCGGGGACCTGAGTATCCTGAATACAGTTGGCAAACCGCTCGATAAAGGTGAGCTGCTCCGGGTCACCGCTGAGGGCGATAGAGGGGTCCACCTCCAGCAGCGAACTCAGCCCCACCTCATTCCGGAGGCCGAAAACCTCGTGCACGCGCGGGCGGCGCAGATCGGCATCGACAAGCAGGACGCGATAGTTGGCGAAAGCCAGCGTGACCGCCAGGTTAGAGGCGGTGACGGTCTTGCCATCGGCGGCGCTGGGGCTGGTGACAATATAGAGCTGCTTCCGGTAGTTTTCGTTGGCGTAAAGAAGCCGGGTGCGCAGGGCGCGGTACTCCTCAGCAATCGGGGACGTGGTGTTCTCCAGCGTCACCAGACCGGGGTTCCGCTTGCGGAAGCCGCCGTAGCCGCCGATCTTGCCCAGGACGGGCAGGCCCAGCACCTGCAGAATATCCTCCGAAGTCTTGATGGTGTCATCCAGATATTCCAGGAACATGGTCAGGACGAGGACGGCAATCCCACCGGCAAGGCCGCTGATGAGGGCGCTCGACCACGGATCAGGGGCCCGGGCTTTATCGGGGACAGAGGCCGGTTGTATGATATCAAGGGAGTTGATCTTGGCCTGGTAGTTGGAGATCGCGTTGCTGTAAGCGGCAATCGTGGCCGAAGTCGCGTTGATCTGCTCGATCAGGAGGTTGCGATCGTCCGTCAACTGGGTCAGCTCTCTGTCGCCCACGTTCAGGGCGATGGCCCCTTCGGCCAGCCGGGTGTTGATCTCATCCAGGCGCTCATTCATCTGGGCCAGTATGGTCTGCAGCCGGCCAATCTCCTCGCTGACAAAAGTGACCTGTTCCTGCTGCTCTGGCGTCAGGTTAGTCGGGCTGTTGAGGATCAACTGGTTAGCCAGCTCATTGGCGATGGCCGCCGCCAGCACCGGATCGGCATTGGTGACCCGGAGCCTCAGGAGCGATGTCCCGCTGAGGACCTCCGTATCGACCATGTTAGAGATGGCGTCGGGACTCAGATCAAAGCCCCCGGCTGTGATTGTTGCCTGCAGGACTCTGGCCGTCTTGAGCAGAATCTGGTAGGTGCGGGCCAGTTGCGCGCCCGTGGTGATTTCGCTGGAGCTGGGGTTAGGGGACTGGATGTACGTGCCGATAGACAGCATGACTTCGGCCCGGTACAGCGGCACCTGACTCTTGGCCCAGGAGTACGCAAGGCCGGCGCCGAGGACAATCCCGAGGACGAACAGCCACCAGCGCTTACGGAATAAGCGGAAATAATCCGTGATTTCCATAAAATAACAACCTTAACTAAAGTGAATGGCCGGTCGAATGGAATTAGACAATTAAACCGAGCAACAATTGATTATCATACTCATTCTACAATTAATATATTTCCCTTTCCTCTACTGGTCACCAGGACACCGCCGCCGCAAGCTGTCTCGCACAGACTGCCTTACCGCAGCGGATCCGTTACCTGACAAGCGTCCGCACTGCCCGAATAGACCGAACATCCCACTGGCACAGATGCCGCCATTACCTTAACACATATTTGGCAAGCTGGCTACTGTTCTGCATACCAAAACTTGACTAGCAATGTAGTCGAATAGTCCTCATAACACACTACCCCCCCCGATTATAAGGCAGGTAATGTGTCGCATTTATAAAAAAATTGTGAATTTTTGGCAGCGCCTTCTGATACGCGGGGGCATTACACCGGGTGAGCCGCTTTTTCTACCCCCAGGCGACGCCAAATTAGAACGGGGACTCACCCGTTTCGGTCAGTTGTCAGCAGAGTCTCATCGGTACTGGCAACACCCCCATGTAACGCCATCCGCGTTACCAGACCGCTCCACACACCCCCAACCAGCAGGAACATTAACCCGATGGCGGGGGTCATATAGCGGACGATGGAGAGTGCAATGACTGTCATCGCCCAGAAGTACAGCACACTGACCAGAACCAGGGCTGCCACCTGGCGGTGGATACCCTTTCTCCGAATGGCCAGGAACATCCCCAGGAGCAAAAGCGCCAAAAAAGGAATTTGCACCAGCAGAATCAGGGCGTCGTAGCGCGTGCTGTCGGTTGCATACCAGCTCCGAACCAGTTTGATGAGAAACAGCTTGATCACCGCCCCCGGCCGACTTTCCAACTGTTCGACCAGGTAAACCGCAATCTTACCAAAGGAGTTCAGTTCGTTGTATTGCTGGTCGTAAATATCCTGCTGGAGCACTCGCACATCGTCCGGCACATCGATTCTGCGCGCTTCAGTGGGGTCGACCGCATCCGAAAGGCCGTCCAACATGCTGGGCACGCCGCCTGTACTGAGGGGGATCACCGTCCCCGTGCCGGCCAGTGCCCAGCCCTCCCAGGGCAGCACGACAATGAGGTTGCCGAGCAGGATCAGGCCGACTAGCCCCCACCGCCAGCGAAAAGCCAGATCGCGCCGAGCCAGCCAGACGAACACGGCCACGATCACACCCATCGCAATCGCGATCGGGCGGATCAGCATGGCCAGGCCCAACAGGGTACCGCACAAGACAGCCCAACCGGCAAACAATCGCAGGTCGCCGGCGCCCAGCAGGATACGCAAAAGAAGCACTCCAAATGCGGCGTACAAAACAGTCGAGAAGAGAATCTCAGAACTGGGATACGTGGCACTATAAAGCGCCGGCGGGTAGACCGACCAGAGCACCGCGGCGCCAAACGCCGGCAGCGCTCCCCATAGCCGGCGGCTTATCACGAATATCAGCACTGCCGAGAGACCGGCGCAGACCAGCACAAAGAAGGTAAGCGGAAGGGCCGGTGTACGCCCCAGATGATACAGACCGGCAAGGATCAGGGGGAACACAGGAGGGTAGCGGAAGTTGACCAACCCTCTGCCCTCCAGCAGATCGCGTACCTGAGTCTGGTAATCGCCCATAATGGCGGCATACGCTTCCGTACTGTCAAGCGGCCCCTGCCAGAACGACGGGGGAAAGAACACCCAGAAGACCAGTACGGCCAGCACCGCCACCGCAAAGACCGCCAGCACACCCCAATGCGATTCCGCCAGAATTCGCGCGCGCATCATACGCCACTACCCCGATCCATTAGTTCTCTTACCATGCCACAAACATACATTATCATAATACCGGCCCAGCCTCACGGCAAGTCAGCCTGCGGCGCGCCCTCCCCCGCCGGAACAGGCCGGGAAGCCCGTTCGCGGAAGCCGAACCGGGCGAACACAATCAGCCCGGTCAGGATGATCGCAGCCGCCACCCGGAACACCGTCACCGCCCCGACCGCGTCGTACAGGTGGCCGGCCAGGAGGACACCCGCCACCCGCCCCAGGCCGTACTGGGCGAACATGGACAGCACAGCCTGCGAGCTGGCGGCCAGCCCTTCCGGCGCAATCTGGCTGACATAGATGGTCGCTGCCGTCCACAGCGCCGAGAATGACAGGCCGTGCAGGAGCTGGAAGAGGCCGACCTGCCACGGCGCAATCGCCAGCGAGTAGCCCAGCGCCCGCACAAAAGAAGCTGTCACGGACATCAGGATCACCCCGCGCACCGAATAGCGGCGCAGCAGCCAGGGCGTCAGGAGGAAGATCGGCAGCTCGCTGAGGGTGGAGAGCAGGAAGATCACCCCGAGCTGGCTTTCATCGGCCCCCAGCGAGCGGGCGTAGAGGCCGTAGAAGTTGTCGTACATGGCGAAGCCCGTGCCGGCCAGGAAGATCGCCGTCAGCAGGACGCGCCAGCGGTAGTCGCCGATGATCCGGCGCAGCCCGGCCAGGTAAGCCTGCGGCTCGCCGCGCCGGGGGATGGGCAGTCGCGAGGCCACCAGAGCCGCCATCGTAATCAGCACGGCGAAGATGATGAAGATGCTGCTCAGCCCGTGCCGGACGGCAATCTGGCCGGTGATGAACGACGACAGGCCAAAACCCACCGCGCCCCACACCCGCAGCCAGCCATAAAGCTGCCGCTCCTGATCGAGCATGGTCAGGATGGCGCTGTCGGCCAGGGGGATGATCGGGGCCAGGAAGAACATGTACCACAGGGTGAGCACGGCCAGCTCGCCGAAGCCGGTCGCGCCGGTCAGCAGCAGCGCCGGGAGCGCCGTGCCGAGCAGAGTCAGCGGCAGCAGGACGCGGTTCAGCCGCAGCCGGTCGGCCAGCCCGGTCCACATTGGCGCCGCGAACAGCGTCATCAGCGTGGGCAGCGCGGCCAGCACCCCGATCTGGCTGGAGGTCATGCCGGCGCTCTGATAAAAGAGGTTGAAGTACGGGTAAGTGGCGCCGCCGGCGGCGAAAAATGCCAGGTAAAAAGCGGAACCCAGCAGGCGTGCCCGGCGCGTGGAAGACACTGCGCTCATACCAGGTGGGCCGGGCCGAAGCCGTGCGGCAGCAAATCGTACAGGGCGCCCTCGTGGACGATGCGCCCGCCTTCGTCAGCCATGATCACGGTCAGCTCCGGCGCGAATTCGTACAGCACCTGCCGGCAGATACCACAGGGCGACCCTCCGTTGGCGGTCACCACAGCGACTGCGACGAAATGGCGCTCCCCCTCGCTGACGGCCTTGACGACCGCCGTCCGTTCGGCGCATATGGTCGCCCCGAAGGTGGCGTTCTCCACATTACAGCCAGTGACGATCCGGCCGTCCGGCAGCAGCAGGGCCGCCCCCACCCGATAGTTGGAATAGGGAGCATAGGCGCGCAGGCGGACTTCTTGCGCCGCGGCGATCAGAGCGCGGCGCACAGGTTCATCAAGCGGCATAGTTCACGCTTTCGACAACACAGCGTATAAAACCGGAGAGCCTCATTGTAGCGCCGGATGCGCGTCCTCGCTAAACCTGCTAAAGATGGGTACAGCAAAAGCGGCTCGGCCAGCTTCTCTTTACGGCGGAAACGCCCGCTTCCCCCGCTTTTACCGTCCGATATCCGGCAGCAGGCTCCCCTCCCGGACAACCAGGCCGTGCCGGAGTCCCTCGTTCGCGGCGCTGGCGGCGCTCCTCACCCGGCAATCGAAGCATCCCACAGTGATGCCCCGGGGGTCAGGTTATGTCTGCTTCCCAGTCTTCAATCTGTAGACTGGCTACTCTCGTGAATTCGCGGATGTTATGGGTCACCAGAACCAGCCCATTGGCCAGAGCAATCGCGACAACCATCAGATCATTGGGGCCGATCGGGGTTCCAGCCTGTTCAAGGTCGGCCCGGATTCGCCCATATAACGCGGCGGCGGCATCATCAAACGGCAGAGATACAAAACGTTCTACGAAAGCCTGTTGCCTTAGCAGTGTTATCTGCGGGGAGCGGCTCTTCATCGCACCAAAATACAGTTCTGCTTTAACAACAGAACATACCGCGATATCCGATTCAGATATCCTGCGAAGGCGTTCTGAGATTGCCTGTGAGCGCTGGTTCAGATGACGGATGCAGGTGTTAGTATCGAGCAAGTATTTCATTCCAGTAGCTCGCGCTCTTCATAGTCGCCCTGCGGCCAGCGCTGGATGGGATCGTCAGCCAGGATGCCAGCAGTACGATTGATAAATTCCTGCCAGGGCATCCGGCGAAATGCCTCAACTTCCAGATCGTGCTTCAACTCTGCACTGATAAGCTCCAACAATCGCGCCTTTTCGATGAGCGACAACCGGTTAGCCAGCATCACCACCTGATCAAAGAGTGTCACGTTCCCACCTCCCCGCCTTTTACCGCCCGATATCCAGCAGCAGGCTGCCCTCCCGGACGACCAGGCCGTGCCGGAGACCCTCATTCGCGGCGCTGGCGGCCTCCAGGCCCTCCTCCACGACCTGGCTGATATACGGCCAGGCCGCGTTGAGGAAGGCGTGCGTCGCCGTCCGCCCGACGACGCCGGGCACATTCAGCACGCAGTAGTGGTTGACGCCCTCCGCCACAAAGATCGGCTGGTCGTGGCTGGTCGGCCGGCTGGTCTCCACACAGCCGCCCTGATCGATGCTCATGTCGATGATCAGGGAGCCGGGGCGCATGGAGCGCACCATATCGCGGGTGATGATGATCGGCGCGCGCTGGCCCGATATCTGCACCGCGCCCACCAGCACATCGGCGAATCGGCACACGCGCTGCAAATTGAAGTCGTGGGAGACCATAGTGGTGAGCTGACCCTGGAAGCACTCATGCGCATTCTGCAGCACATGCAGATCGCGATCCATCAGGATCACCCGCGCCCCGTTGCGCAGGAAGGCTTCGGCGGCGCTGCTGCCGACCACGCCCGCCCCGACAATCACGACATCGGCCGGGGGCACGCCCGCCGTCCCGCCCAGGAGGATGCCCTTGCCGCCGCGGTTGTTCTGCAGGAACTGCGCCGCCACCTGGGCGCACATCTGCCCGCCAATCTGGCTGAGCGGGTACAGCACCGGCAGCCGGCCATCAGGACTCTGGATCAGCTCGAAAGCCACAACGGAGACGCCCCGCTCCAGCAGCGCCCGGCGGTGACTCTCGTGCATCGAGGCCAGCAGCACGAAGGACATCAGAGTCTGGCCGGGCCGCATCAGGGCGATCTCGTCCATCGTCGGGCGCTGCACCTTGAGCACCAGGTCGGCCCGGCGGAACGGCTCATCGTGGGTGTAAGCCAGCCGCGCGCCGGCCTGCTCATATTCAGCATCGGAGAAGCCGCTGCCCAGCCCGGCCCCGGCTTCGATATAGCAGGTATGGCCGCGCGCCGTCAGGATGGAGACCCCGGCCGGAGTCATGCCGACGCGGTATTCGTCAGATTGCAGCTCTTTGGGGATGCCAATAGTCAGGGCCATGCCCGGTCCTCCCGGCGCGGCAGGCGCGCGTATACACAATCTACAGGCGGTATGCGCCCCATTCTACCGCAGATCAGGCAGCAGGGAGTGACCAATGAGGAACGGAGAGCAGGGAAAGCGCGAAGCGTGGGGGCACAGAAGGCGCAAATGAAATGGGGAGGGGCGGGCGGCGCTTCCCTGTTTCTCCGCCCCGGGGGTATACTACAGGCGGACTGTCCGGCAGGAACAGCCTTCTGTTTTGTCCATGATGAGTCAACCGGGGAGCGAACGTATGGCTACACTCTCTTCCACCCAGCTTGCCCACCAGGCGCTGGAAAGCGGCGGCGGCGTTGTCCGCCTGATGCCCAACTGGGTCCCGCGCTCATTCTGCGTGCCGGGGCGGCGGCTGCGGCTGCACCCGAACGATCTGTACGCGCTGGGCGCGTCGCGCGGCGGCATTGACGAGCGCTGGTTCTCCTCCACCACGCGGGCCGATAACGGCCCCGGCACGCCCGAAGATGAAGGTCTGAGCTACATCTATGTTGACGCCGGGCACAAGGTCACCCTGCTGGAGGCGCTGGAAGCCCTGGGCGCGGATTTTCTGGGCCAGGACGTGCTGGACCGCTACGGCGGCTGGGTGATGTACAGCAAATTCTTCGATAACATGTACCCGCTGCCGCACCATCTCCACCAGAATGACGAGAAAGCCGCCGATGTCGGGATGCTCGGCAAACCGGAAGCCTACTTTTTCCCGGCGCAGTACAACTTCGCCCTCAACACCTTCCCCTACACCTTCTTCGGGCTGGAGCCGGGCACGACGCCGGAACAGGTGATCGACTGCCTCAAGCGCTGGGAGGAAGGTGACAACGGCATTCTGGGCATCTCCAAAGCCTACCGGCTGGAAGTCGATACCGGCTGGTACGTGCCGCCGGGCATCCTGCACGCGCCGGGCACGCTGTGCACCTACGAGCCGCAGCGGGCCAGCGACGTGTTCTCCATGTGGCAGTCGCTGGTGGCCGACTACCAGGTCGTTGACCGGAGCATGCTGGTCAGGAATGTGCCGCAGGATAAGCACTACGACTACGACTACCTGCTCTCGCTGCTGGACTGGGAAGCCAATGTCGATCCGACATTCAAGAAGAATCACTATCTGGCGCCTGTCCCGACCGGCCCGGCTGATGCCGAAGCGGCCGGCTACCGCGCGGAATGGGTGGTTTACGGCAGCGAGTGGTTCAGCGCCAAACGGCTGACAGTGCTGCCGGGCCGGACGGTCAAAGTCTCCGAGCCGGTCGGCTACGGCACGATCTGCATCCAGGGCAGCGGCCGGTTCGGCACCCACACGGTCGCCGCGCCGACGCTGATCCGCTTCGGCCAGATGACGGAGGACGAATTCTTCGTCAGCGTCGGGGCGGCCAGGGCCGGCGTGACCATCGCCAACCACAGCGCGGACGAGCCGCTGGTTATGCTCCAGCACTTCAACCCCGGCCATCCGGACGTCCCGGCGCTGTAGCGTCACCCTGTCCCTCACCCCCGGCCCTTCTCCATCAATGGGGGCAGGGCCGGGGGTGAGGTCGCCGCGTGTTGAGGCTGACGGCCTGTGTATGCAACATGCCGGAAGCGAAAATCGAGGAGAGAATCTCTCATGAAGAAGACGCTCTGGCTGGCGGGGATTATTGTTGTTGTTCTTGGCGTCGGGGCGCTCGCCGGGGCACAGCCCGCCCTGGCCGAGCCTGACAGCGAGGCGTTCATAGCGGCCCACTTTCATTTGCAGGACACTTACTCCCGGGTCCTGTGCGTCTCGCAGGACGGCACCTGTCCCGGGGAAATCACCGTTGCTGTGCCGTGCCTGACTTCAGCCTGTTCGCACCCGGCGCAGCGCTACACCATCGCCGAAGATTTCGACACAATTCAGGCGGCGGCGGAGACAGCCCGGCCCGGCGACCTGATCATCATCATGCCGGGGCGCTACCGCGGCGTGAATATCGAGTCCGCCGGCGGCGAAGAGGGCGCGTACATACACTTCCTGGGCTGGGGCGCGCCCGGCACTGTCATTATCGACAGCACCGCCGACCCCGATCGGCGCTGGCTGCGCCACCACTTCTACTTCGTCGAAGTTCATCACTACATCGTACAAAACCTGGCATTTGAAAACGCCGCGAACGGCGCCGGCATCTTCTTCACGGGCTACTTCAGCGAGACCGGACAGTTCTCCCACCACCTCATCGTCATGGATGTGTACAGCCACGACAACGGAAAGTGGGGGCTGCACACGACTTCGGCCAGCTACCTGCTCATCCAGGATTCGATCTTCACTGGCTCCCGCGGGGAGCACGGCGTCTACCTCTCCGGCTCAGGCGACGACATGCTGATCCGGCGCAATGTGTTTCAGGGCAATCGCGCCGCCGGGCTGCAGATCAACGCCGATCCCTATATGGCCACCGAAGAGCTGTTTTACTGGCTGGTCAACGCTGATGGCGACACCTGCGGCTGGTCTGAGGATGATCTCGATGCGGCGACCTGGCACGAAATCAAAAGCTGCTACGACAGCCAGGGGCTGCCCGACCTGGGCGCATTCATCGAAGACGGCGTCAGCGAGCGCATTATCATCGAGCAGAATGTGATCACGGCCAACGGCGAAATCGGCGGAGCCGGGATCAATCTGGCGTCGGTCCGCAGCGCCGCGGTGCGCAACAACCTGATCTACGGCAACGGCGCGGCCGGGATCGCCTGCTGGGACGACGGATACGCGGAGAGCAAGGGGCTGCCGGAGTCGCCGTTCGGCTGTCAGAATGTCCGGGTAGCCAACAATACGATTGTCGATGAAAGGGGCAACCGCGGCGCGCTCATCCTCACCCATGATGCCCGCGCTATGCAGGTGCACAACAACATCATTATCCGGGACCGCTTCGACGCCTACGAAATCGCAGAAAATTCCGGCGTCGGGCTGCGCTCCGGGGCCAACTATTACTCCAGCCAGTACATTGAAGATTCGCCCGGCTTCAGCGGTGAAGAGGCGTCGTTCACCGGCTTCAGTGTGGACGAGGCGCTAAGCCAGTTTGTGGGCGCGGGCTTCGCCCCCTGGGTGCTGGAAACTGGCGCCTTCCCGATCCTGAATCCCGACCGCCCCGACTACCATCCGCTGCCGGATTCAGTGCTGGCGGCGGGCGGCAACCCCGCCTTCGCCCCGGCACTGGATGCCGCTGGCAGCCCGCGCACAGGGCGCGAGATCGGCGCGCTGGCCGCTGGGGGCGATCAGAGATAAACGCAGGAGTGAGGATCTACTTCAGCGCCTGGCTGGCCTCGTCCAGCGTCAGGAAGTCGGCCGCCCGCCCGCGCCCGCGCAGCATATCGGCCAGCCGCGCCGCCGGCGGGATGGGCGCACCGATGCTGTCCAGATAGGCGATCTCGCGGAAGAGATCGCGCGGCGGGGCGTCGCGGGTGATCCGCCCTTCGTGCAGGACCAGGGCGCGCTCCGCGCAGGCGACAATCGCCTCCGCCTCGTTTTCGGCCATGATCACGGTCATGGGGTGCGCCCGGCGCAGGTCAGCCAGCGCGGCCAGCACATCATCCTGCCCGATCGGGTCCAGGCCGGAAGTCGGCTCGTCCAGCAGCAGCACGTCGGGGTGCATCGCCAGCGCCGCCGCCAGCGCCACGCGCTTCTGCTGCCCGCCGGAGAGCATCCCCGGCACAGCTTCCCGCAGCGCGGCGATATCCATAGCCTCCAGCGCCCAGTCCAGCCGCCGCTCGATCTCGGCGACTGGCAGCCCCAGATTCTCCATCCCCCAGGCGATCTCGGCCTCCACCGTCGCGCTGAAGAGCTGCGAATCGGTCTCCTGAAAGACCATGCCGGCCCGCCCCTGTACGCGCACAGTCCCGGACAGGCGGCCTTTGGTCAGGCGGGGAGCCAGCCCGGCCATGATCAGGAGCAGCGTGGTTTTGCCCGCGCCATTGGGGCCGATCAGACCGATGAACTCCCCCGGCCGGACGGCCAGGTGCAGCCCGTCCAGCACGCGCACCGGGGCGCCATCCGGCAGCACCGGCGGATAAGCAAAGCTCACATTTTCCAGCAGGATGGCGGGTTCGTCCGGCATATGCCTCACCTCTGACGAGAAGCCGGGGGCAGCGGAGGACGGGGGAGCGGGCAGCCAGGCCAGCAGAGGCCGCTCTCTACCCCCCCCCCGCTTTTATACATGCGCAGGGCGCCGCGGCGATCAGATAATGATCAGCAGGCCCACTACGAAGCTCACCAGCCAGGAAACCACGGCGATGGCGACGGCGGCGACCAGCGCGCCGACAAAGCCCTCCACCTGCAGGCCGGGCACGATGCGGGCGCTGAGCAGCAGCACTATCGCCGCGATGATCAGGTGAATGATCGCGCCGAGAAAGCCGCCGCCTATGGAGATGCCCAGCAGCCCGAGCAGCCAGATGATCAGGGCGCTCACCACCGCAATGACGATGGCGGCGATGAAGGCCGTGCCAAAGCTGTTAACCGACAGGCCCAGCCCCAGCTTGCCCACGATCCAGATCACGAAGCCGGCGATCAGCGCCGACAGTACCACACTCACCAGCAGACTCAGAAAAGCCATATTTTCCCCCGTATCTGCGACATGCCGCTACAACAACTCTATCGGATTAAGCAGACCTTCCCCACATTATCCCCGATCTCGCGCTCACCTCCTTTTTGAGTTAAAGAAAATGTCCCTCCCCGTCAATCAATTCGGGGAGGGACAGCCCGGACACCGGCAAGCACGTTTACGGCAGTTCGCTGATGTTCAGCGTGCCACCGATGTAATTACCAGAGCTGTAACTGCCTATCCAGATATCGTAGCGTCCGGCGGGCGGGCCGCTCACCAGAACCTGCGGGTTGAGTCCGCCGTAGCCATCATCGTTGCAGTACCAGGTCCCATTAGGTGCGCGGATGACCAGTGTTGTGTCGCCGCCGCCGACGAAGAAGAACTTGAGGGACGGCCAGGGGCTGTTATAGACGATGGCGTAATCCGGGTTGCTGGAGGCGTAACCGACACAGGCGCCGCCCAGGTAGGAGACGTTCACTGACCCGCCGCTGGTCGCACTGACCGTGATCGGATCGGGTAGAAACCCGCCGGTCACATTCTGGATGCCATAGTTCGGCGAAGCGCCAGGGTTAAGCGCCCCGCTGCCGCCGCTGACATTCACGGATACCTGGCGCGTGGTCTCCGAGCCATCCTGCAAGACAACGCGCAGGGTGTAGGTCTGGCTGGTCGTCGGACACTCCGTGCTGGAGCTGACGCCGGGCACGCCCGTGTTCTGATAGTACACTTCGCGCACATTGGCCGTGTTCCAGGCCACAGTCACGCACTGTCCGGAGGTGATGTTGGCGCTGGCCCCGCCATCTACGGTGAAGCTGATGGTAGGAGTCGGCGGTGGGACCGGCGTGGGCGGCGGCGGCGCCGTCAGCACTGGCAGGTTGCCGCACGGGCCGCCCAACTGGACGACGCTGCTGGCGACCCAGCCCTGCTGTCCGTTGTAGTTGACGACAAACCAGGTGCTTTCGTTGTTGCGCCCGATCACATTCAGTGCGGTACCGGGGAACAGCGATCCGATAGCCGGATAATTCGTGCCGGGGCCGGTCCGCACGTTGACGTTAAGGGTGCTGCTGACCTGGCAGGTGGACGGCGTAGGTGTGGCCTGAACCACGGGCGGCAGGGTCGGCGCGGCGACTATCGGGGTCGGGGAAGCCAGGGCCGGAGGCAGAAGACCGGCAGATCCGCCCGCCGCAAAGTTCACCGAGAGCTGGCCGGCGCTCTCCTGACCCAGCGGGCCGATGATCAGGGTGTAGCGATCGCCGCCGGGCCGCAGGATGAAGGTCGCGCCGTTCAGACGCTCATTGCCGGCCTCGCCCAACTGCCCGCCGTCCGGGCCGTACAGCCTGGCTATAAAGGGGAAGTCCGGGGTGATGGCTGCGATGCTCAGCGCGCTCAGCCCCCCCGGCAGGCCGGTGAAGTTGAGCGAAGCGGGCGGCGACCCGGCCGGCAGGTCCACACCGACCATGTCGCCAGCCTGCAAATCGCCGCCGGGGATGACAGCCCGGCCATCCAGATGCAGGACGAAGTCGCCCGGCGTGCCGGCGGTATTGGTCACCATCAGGTAGTAGCGACCGGTATCCGGCAGCAGATAGGCCAGCCGGGCGACACCCTCAGCGCCGAAGGGATCGCTATCGGCCAGGGCGAGCTGGCGCTGGTTCGATCCCAGCAGGCTGAGGCCGGGACTCATGCCAGCGGACATACCAACAACGGTGGCGATAATTTCATCGCCAGCGCCGCCATTGAACTGGTAGACAAGAAAGGACGCCTGCTCGGTGATCGAGCCAGCGACGGCAGTTCCGTAGGTGATGGCGCCCCCCTGAGCCAGGACCGGCACGGGCAGGACTCCCGTCAGCAGGACGGCCAGCGCGACGATAAGCCACTGCCGGCTGCGTCGCGCTGTAGGACGGAGTATGTGGAACATAGAAGCAACTCCTTGTATGGTAGAGCAGCAACAACCAGCACGCTTATAACTGGCGCCTGTAGGGCATGATGACCCTGGCTGTTGCTCCTCTGCTAAAGGTGCTACGCTCTCAATATAGCACGTTCCGGACTTGTTTGCTCCGCGATCATCCGGCGCAGGAGCGTGCCCGCCATGCCCTCCGGGGACTCCCTCCCGCGCGCCGATAAACGCCCGATCCTCCGATATAAATGCCCACCCTCCGGCCTGCCAGATCGCGATTGGGAGGGGTAAAAGGCCGCCCCCATCGGGGCGGCCTGGCGAAGACGGCGGAAGTCGGCTAACTGACGCCGACCGGGATATTGAAGTCGTGAGTGGAGCCGTCCGGATAGATCACCCGCAGCGTGTAGGTGGTCGTCGTCATCGGGCAGCGCTCCGTGCCGCCGCCGTTGGTCGGCGTGTTCGTCCCCACAACGGGGTTGCCGTCGAAGTAAACCGCCTGCACGTTGGACGTATCCCAGTAGAAGCGGACGCAGGTCCCCGGCGCCAGAATCGCGCCGTCCGGCACGGTAGACCAGAACTGCACGATCGGAGCGGAGGGGGTAGGCGTAAGCGTCGGCGGGATCGGCGTCGGGCTGGGGGGCGGGACCACGAAGGGCAGCGCGCTGCACGGCCCCTGAAGCGTAATCACGCCGGTAGAAATCCAGCCCTGCCGGCCATTGAAGTTGGTCACCACCCACGATCCGTCGCTGTTGCGCCCGGTGACTTCCAGCGAAGACCCGACAAACAGCGAACCGATAGCCGGGTAATTCGTGCCGGGGCCGGAGCGCACGTTGACGTTCTGGGAGCTGGAGGCCGTGCACACGGAAGGAATGGGCGTCGCGGCGGGCGGCGGCGGGACGGGCGTCGCCTGGCCGGGGAGCTGGCCGCTGCTCGACAGCAGCACCTGAATCGACCCGGTCGTGTCCGGCAGCATGGCTTCGATAGTGAGGGCATAGGCCCCGGGCGCCAGCGTCAGCCCGGCCCCGGGGAGCGCAGCGCCGGTCAGGCCGGCCAGCAGTTCCCCGGTCGGCCCGTAAAGCTGGGCCAGAAAGCCGAAGCCCGGCGTCATGCTCTCAACAGCCAGGGCGCTGCCTGACTCCGGAACAACGAAAGTCAGCGTGGTGGGCAGCGCGTTGGCCGGGATATCCAGGCCGATCGGCGTATCCGCCGGCAGCTCGCCGCCATCCACGGCGCTCGATCGATCCAGCCGCAGCACGAAGTCACCCGGCTGGCCGGTGATATTGGACACCATCAGGAAATGCGGGCCGAGGCTGGCCAGCCGGTAGCTGATCCGGGCCACCCCCACCTCTGCCCCGAACAGGTCGCGCGTGCTGAGGGCAAGCTGCTGCTGGTTCGGCCCCAGCAGGCTCAGGCTGAGCAGCAGGTCCGGCGTCGTGCCGAAGGCGTAGGCCGTGATCTGATCCCCGGCGTTCCCCTGGAACTGGTAAATCAGAAACGGCGCCGCGTCGGTCAGGCTGCCCGTCACGGTTTCACCGTAAGCGATAGCGCCGCCCTGGGCCAGGACAGCGCCCCCGGCCAGCGCAACCAGCGCCAGCACGCTCAGGAGCGGAAGCAAGTAGCGCACCTTGTAGGACATAAATACTCTCCTCACCTTCAGGACCACGAACAGAATACAGTGAGCAATGATCGCCCTACCCCGATCCTATCACGATGTAGAAAGGCGTGGCATTTCACTCCGGTACTATATCCCCACTATACCCGGGCGCATTCCCTCCTATAATAAGATAGAAACGGGATACTTTAGGGAGGATTAACGTATGGGACCAAGAGCCGGACGGCTGGCGCTGGCAGTCGCTGCAGTGATTCTGATGGTCGTGATGCTGGGGGGCGCGCCAGGGGTAACGCAGGCCGGTGGCTCCTGGGTCGCCTGGCTGTATAACCCGGACAGCGGCCAGATGGTGCAAATCCTCCCGGACTTCGCGGGCGGGGCGACGATCCCCTTCCCGATGCAGCCGGGCATGATCGGCACGCCGAACTCAATTGTGCTCTCGCGGGATGCGACCCGTGTGGCGAGCTGTCAGGAAGTCTTCCACGCCGGGCGCGCCCTGTATGTTTCCGATATCGCCTCCGGAGCGCTGGTTGCGTCGTACGGCGTGTCGGGCGACACGATAGACTGCGCCCTGGGCCAGTACGCCTTCAGCCCGGACGGCACGCAGGTGGCCTTTGGCCTGCTCAACCACTACGCCGATCCGGCTGACCCGCGCCCGGACTGGGTGCTTTACGTCGTGGACCTGGCCACCAGCATGCCCGTCTATCAGCTCTCATCGGCGGACCCGCAAGTGACCGCCCTCGGCATCAACGTGGCGGGGCAGATGCCCGTGGTAGAAGCGTTCGAGCCGGGCGTGATCGCCTTCAAGCTGGTGCTGTGGGGGGCGGGCGGCGCGCCGGAGTATACCGGCCTGGTCTGGCATCCGGCAGTCGGCGATGTCACGGTCATGGAGCCGTACGGCAAGAACGCGCTCCAGTTGCAGATGCCCATGGGCGAGGCGATCTGGCTGGACCAGCGGGCGGACTTCCCGATCGGATTCATTGACGGGATGGGCTACCCCTACAACGTCCTGATGTATGGCAACAAAACGGGCAGCAGCTACCCCATTTTTAGTCTGAGCGGCGCCGTCCTTGACTGGGGTATCTTCGCGAAAAACGGCGAATGGGCTGCCGTGCGCTCGTCCATCTATCCCAATCCCCCGGTCTGGTACTATGTGGACCGCTACGGCGGCAGCGGGGCGCTGCCAATCCCGGCGGATGTTTACGACGTGTGGGGTGTCTCCGATGGCTACATCTATCTGCACCCGACAGCCGGGCCGAGCGGCGGGCCACTGCTCGTTTACCATCGCTATACCGGCGACGTGGGAAGCCTGGAGGTGCAAAATCTGTGGAGCGCCGATCCCGGTTCATACTGGAAGATCGTGTACACTAACCCGGCCTACGGCACCGGCTACCCGCCTTTCCCGGAGGTACTGTCCTCCGGCGGGACAGTCCTTATGACACTCCCGCCTCCGGCCGTGGTGACGCTCCCGCCCCCGGCGGTGGTAACGCTCCCTGCCCCTGTCGTGGCGACGCTCATGCCGCCGCCGCAGATCCTGGTGACGCTGCCGGTGTTCGCTATTACGCCGCAGATCAATCCGAACCTGCTGATGACGATAGCGCCGACCGCCATCCTCGCCCCGCCGCCACTGCTTATCCTGCACATCGGCGGCGTCGCCCAGGTCCACACGACGGAAGGGGACATGCTGCGCGTCCGCAGTGGCCCGGGCACGGGCTACGGCGTGCAGTTCCAGCTCGCACCGGGCGTCCTCGTGAACGTGCTCAACGGCCCGCAGACCGCTGACGGCCTGACCTGGTGGTTCATCCAGGCGCCCAACGGGCAGACCGGCTGGGCGGTGGAGGGCGTGCCGGACGGGAGCGGCTGGCTGCAAACGCTGATACCGGTATCGTAACCCGCCGCCAGCTTGCGGCGAAAAAGTGCAGAAAGCGTGACAAGGGGCTTAAGCCCCTTGTCCTTTCCTGTCAGGCTCCGCAGGCCGCCGGGCGGCCCGGGCTACTCGTAGCGCAGGGCGTTGAGCGGCCGCTCCCCGGAGGCCCCCCAGGCCGTGACCAGCGTCGCCGCCACCGTCACGCCGACCGCCGTAGCCAGCATCAGCAGCACCAGATCGGCCGGCACAGGCAGGTGGACCAGCCCGCCGGTCAGATCGGGGACCAACTGCAGGATGAGGAGGGTCGGCAGCAGGCTGATCAGGCCGCCGGCCAGCCCGACAATGCCGTTCTCCAGCAGGAGCTGGGCCAGGGCCTGCCACCGGTTGACGCCCACCGCGCGCAGGATGGCGATCTGGCGGCGGCGCTCCATAGTCGCCAGGGCAACCGTGGTCGCGATCAGGACTGAGGCGGCGAACAGGGCCAGCCCGGCCACCAGCAGCGGCAGCGCCGCCATCTGGTTCAGCAGGCGGCTGATGATCGAATCGAAGATGCCGACATCGAACACGAACACGCTGGGGATGACGCCCACCTGGGACAGCACCTCGCGCACCCGACCGGAGTCGGCGTCCACGATTGTCATGTTGAAGGGCATATAGCCGCCCGGCATCTGGTCCAGCGGGATCTGCGTGGCGAAGTCGGTCAGGCTGAACGGGAGCAGCCCGGCGCTGGCGTCCGGCGCCACAACGCCGACCACCTCAAGATCGCGCCGGCGGCCCCCTATCTCCAGCGTCAGGATCGAACCTGCACCCACGCCGTGCGCTTCCAGCTCCTCGATCTGCGGGATCATGATACGCGGCTGGCCGGCGTCCTCCGGCCCCAGCAGGCGCCCTTCCACCAGCGTGCCGCGCGGCGGCTCGCCGTGGACGGTGACACCCAGCACAATTTCCAGCCGCGCCTGCCGCAGCGCAGCCTGCGGGTCTTCCATGTCGAACCACGCATCATAGTTGCGCGTGCCGTTGATAGCCCGTAGCCGGACATCGGAGGGGAAGCGAATCTCGCGGTAGCCGTTGACGGCTCCGCTCCCGTCCAGGCGGTTCTGCACCAGATTCTGCACCAGCGGCAGCGAGACGATGATCACATTGCCGCCGATCGGGTCGCTGATGCTGGTGTAGAGCAGCATGTTAATGCTGCGCGTCATGATCAGCGTGCCGCTCAGCGCCGTCATGCCGATGATCAGGGCCAGCAGGCTCAGGGCGGTGCGCAGGCGGTGCAGGGTCAGGCCGCGCACGGCGATCTGGAGGTTGGCGCTGCGGAAGGTCGGCAGCCTGCCCAGCAGCCAGACCAGGATCCACATCAGGGCCAGGATCGCGCCCAGCAGGATGAAGACGATCAGGGTCCCGGCGATGCCCGGCGTGAGCGGCGGCGGCAGGTTGAAGAGGCTGCTCATGTTGCGCGCCATGCGGGCGGGCATATTCTGGCTGGCCAGCTCGCTCAGACGGCTGGTGCCCAGGATCACGTCCACCAGCAGGCCGAAGCCGATGATGAGCAGCACGAAGCTGAGCGCCGTCCACAGGCAGCCCGCGCGGGCCATCGGAATCTGATCCTCGCGCAGGACAATGCTGGGCCGGATGCGGGCCGCCATGACCGTCGGCAGGAAGCTGAAGAACACCGTCACCACCACGCCCAGCACGATGCCCAGCGCCGCCGGGTCCAGGTAGACGCGCCAGGGCAGCGGCACCGCGAAAGCCTGCTGACCCAGATCGCGCGCGATATAGCTCAGCACGTTGCCCAGCAGCACGCCGAGCAGGCTGCCCAGCACGCCGGAGATCAACGCCTCCGCCATAAAGACGGCAGAGATATCCTCCGCCTGGAAGCCCAGCGTCTTGAGGACGGCGATCTCTTTGGAGCGGCGGTTGACGGCGACGACCATCGTGTTGATGATACCGACCCCGCCAATCACCAGCCCGACCAGGCTGAGCACCAGCACGAAGCGGGCGATCAGGTCGGCGATTTGCTGATTGTCGTGCAGGACATCCGCCGTGTTCTGGAGGCGGTAACCGCCGTGCCGCCCGGCCGACCCCAGCACCGCGCGGATGCTTTCGGCGGCCTGGTCGGGGTCGGCGCCCGGCGCCAGCCTGATATAGGCCCGGTCGGCCACATTCCCCATCCCGAACTGGTCCATCTCCGCCCGGTCCAGGTAGACAAAGCTGAACAGGATGCCCATCGGGCTGTCGAAGGAGCTTTCGGCGGCGTCGGACACGATGCCGGTCACCGTGTGCGGGCGTTCGCTCTGGCCGATGCGCACCCGATCCCCGATCCCCGCCCCGATCTGGTCGGCCATGCGGCGGCCCAGCACGATCGAATCGGGTTCGGCGAACAGGTCGCCGAGGAGGGCGCCGCGCGGTTCCTCGGCCCGGATTACGTCGTAGAAGGGGTAGACCTCCGGATCGATGAAGTTAGCCATGCCCAGGGCGGGGACCCCGGCCTGCCCTGCTGTGATGACGACAGCCTGCATCAGCTCGCTGCTGCTGGAATAGGTCACGCTGGCGTCATGCGCGGCGGCCCATCGGTTCAGGCCGGCCATGCGCGCTGCGGTGAAAAGGCGCGAATCGCCGGCCTCGTTGAAGACGCTGATCGACCCGTAGCCGCTGACGCGGACATCGCCGCGCAGGAAGGCCTGGACGTTGGCGGTCAGCGCGTCGGTAACCATCAGCCCCAGCGTGCGCAGGGCGACCACAGTCGCCACGCCCGCCGCCACACACAGCAGCGTGAAAGCCGTCCGACGGCGGTCGCGGACCATATTGCGCAGGGCATAAGAAAACGCGAAAACAAGGCGCTCTAACATGGCTCTCCCCTGTCGTCTCAGGACTGCGACCCGGACGGCGCGAGCGCGTCGAGCTGGGCGAGCCATTTCCGGGCGGTGGGGTGATCCGACATCACGGCCAGTATCCTGCGGGCCTCATCGTAGTTCCGGACCAGCATCAGCTCGCGGGCTTCGCCCAGCATCTTTGCCGCCGCATCCGTGTCGGAGAAGGCGATATCTTCCAGCGCCAGCGCCTTGAGTTCTCCCGTGGCGCGCCGATCTTTCAGCCACTCCACCGCGGCCTGCTGGACGGCGACCCGCTCCCCCACATCCTGCGCCACGCGGCCGTCAACCAGCGTGATCAGGCGATCCACATGGGAGGCGACTTCCATATCGTGCGTGACGATGACGATCGTGGTGTTGATCTGGGTCTGCACCGTGCGCAGAGTCTCCAGCACGGCGGCGCTGGCAGCCGTATCCAGATTGCCGGTCGGCTCGTCGGCCAGCAGCACCGGCGGATCGTTGGCCAGGGCGCGGGCGATGGCGACGCGCTGCTGCTGGCCGCCGGAGAGCTGGCCGGGGCGGTGGCCGAGACGGTCGCCCAGACCCAGCAGGGTCAGGATTTCTCTGGCCCGCTTGCGGGGATCATAGCGCCGGTGGCGGGCGAACTGGACCGGCAGCGCCACATTTTCCAGGGCGGTCAGGGTCGGAATCAGGTTGTAGGACTGGAAGACGAAGCCGATCTTCTCGTTGCGGATGCGCGTCAGGGCGCGCTCGTTGAGGTGGGTGATGTCCACCCCGTCGATGAAGACCCGCCCGCCGGACGGGCTGTCCAGCCCGCCGATCAGACCTAATAGCGTCGATTTACCGCTGCCGGACGGCCCGACAATACCCAGAAATTCGCCGGACCTGATGTTGATCGAAACTCCCCGCAAGGCGTGGACAGTCACTTCACCGGCCTTGAAGTCTTTGCGCAGGTCCTCAGTGTACAGCACGGAGCGGTCGTTGGCGCTGGTCATAAGTCAACCTTTGTAGAAAATCCGGCAAGCGGTCGGTCGGGGAGATCGGCCTGACTGGAGGCCAGGGTAAAGCGTATCTCATCTCCGCGCGGCGGCAAAAATCTCTTTCAGGCGCCCGGCGCGGCCCGGACTATCCCTTTGTACGGAGAATCCGCCTTCGGAGTTGCGCGGAGCGCCCGCCGGAGAGGGCGGGCGCCATTCGCGGGCGGATCGGAACGGAAGCGGCGGGCGAGCAGCGTGTCAGTAAGGCCGGTGGTAGGCCATGTCCGGCCGGGCGCTCCCATTGGCGAAGGTCAACGTCGTAATCGAAGCCGGGGCGGGGTAAAGCCGGGTGCGATTCTTGGAATCATCAGTGAAGCGGATGCCTTCCACCCAGAAGCGCAGGGCCAGCACCACGTCTCCGTGGGTGACGGCGGCGATCTCCTGCCCGGGGTACTCGCGGCGCAGCCGCGCGATCAGGCGCAGGGCGCGGGCCAGGACTGCTTCCGGCGTCTCATAGTCGGGGGGCAGGTCCTGGTACAGAACCCACCCCTCGGCATCCAGTTCGGCCACCGGGCGGCCCTGATGCGGGCTATGGATCTCATCGATCAGGCGCGACTGGCGGATGAGCAGCGCGTGCGGGGCGGCGACCGCCCGGGCGGTCTGGCGGGCGCGCAGGCGCGGGCTGGAGATGACGGCGCGCAGGGGCCGATCAGCCAGGTAGGCGCCGGCGGCCTGCGCCTGCTGCCAGCCTGTCTCGCTCAGGCGGTAGCGGGGCATCCGCCCGTAAAAAATATTCCGCGGGTTGTGGACTTCTCCGTGCCGGATAACGTGAATGATCGTCATAGTCGGGTCAACAGGGACAGGTAAATTTCGGGGCAGCCCCCGGCCCCGCCACAAAAATCATCAATCAGGCCGCGCTCTCAAAAGCCTCGACGATGCGCTGGGCCTGGACATACTCCGCGCTGTCAGGCGGGGCCGTTTCCAGCGTCCGGGCCGCCTCGACATACTGCTCCAGCGTGATCTCGGCCCCCTCGCGCTTGAGGCGGTCGTGCTGCTCCACTGACAGCCACAGGCGCTCCTCGTCAGTCAGCGGCCCCGATTCCCCCTCTGCCCTGGCGATTTCGTCGATGGTGAGGGTCCCCGTCGCATTCAGCAGCGCTTTCAACTTCTCGAAGGTCTCCGTCATTCTACACCTCCTCCGGTCCCATGATACTTTTCGCGGGGCATTGTTCAGGGTAACGCGGACGATTCCGTTTGACAATCGTCCATACGTACTGGTCAGATCGCCCCGCAACTTCGCCAGCCCGGAGGCGTATATATGTAAAACGTAACGTCCATTTTATAAAGGGGGATTTCCACCATGTCCGGGCAGTCAGGCAGGGATAACAGTCGGACAATACTCGGTATTGTCCTCATCATCGCCGGTGTGCTGAGCTTTCTCGGCGTCTATACCGGCGCGTCCGTTGGCGTCTGGCTGTGGATTATCGCCCTGGCCGCCGCCGCCGTGCTCTTCATCTTTATCTACAGCCAGAACCGGGAGCTGTGGGCGCTCATACTGGCCTATATATTCGGCGCCAACTGTATTTTGCTGCTGCTGATCACACAACTGAATGTGAGCGGGGTGATCGTGCCCGTGTTTGTGCTGGCGGGGGTATCCGTGCCCTTCATCATCGCCTGGCTGCAGCACCGCTCCCAGTGGGGGCTGCTCATCCCGCCCTACATCCTGCTGGCTATCATCCCCATCCTCTGGTTTGAAGATACCGGGGATCTGATTCCGGCGTACGTGCTGGGCGTGATCGGGGCGCCGTTCGTCGTGTCCGCCGTCCTGGCGCGGAAGTGGCCGCTGCTCATCCCCGGCGGCATCCTGTGGCTGATCGCCGCTATCTTTCTCTTCAGCGGCTGGGATATCTTCGCGACTGTGATGAGCATCATCGGCCGGTTCGCGCTGCCGCTGCTCCTGCTGCTCATCGGCGGCGGCATGCTGCTGACCAGCTTCCGCGACAGGGGTAAGGCCGGGCACGACGAGGAAGATAAGCCCAAGCGGCAGGACGGGCTGAGCTTTTAGCGCCGCCGCAGTCCGAACAGACGCCAGCCGGGGGCGGGGCGACCCCCGGCTGTTGTTTTGCCCTCCTGTTTCTAAATTCCGCGTGAAGACTCACACTTTTTTAATGTTTCAGGACTATGATCGGGATGAAGAGGAGGATCGGAATGACCGTTAACGTGGAATGGGATAACGAAGAAAAGTCAGCTCTGCGCCTCACTTACCTGCATTACTGGAACTGGCGAGATCACTCCCTCGCCCTGGATGTCGTGAACAACCTGCTGGCCACCGCCCGATACCCCATCGATCTGATTATCGATCTCTACCACAGTCTGGCACTGCCGGAGAGCGCCGCCTGGGACGTGATGCGGTATTCCGCCGCGCTGCACCCCAACTGGAGCGGGCGCACTATTGTTATCAGCCCTGACGATGCCACTGCCCGCGCTATTCTGGACGCCATGCCGTGCCGCATATCCCCCGATGAGATGGGAGCATTACTCCCCGAGGCCGTCCCGGAGATCGCCTGATCGATCCCCGCCGCCGGCAGGAGGCAGCCTTATGCCCAGAGTAGAGCGCAGCATCGTGATTCAAGGTTCGGCGGAGGCCGTGAACGCCGTCACGCTGGACGGCGGGCGCCTGCCGGAGTGGTACGCCGGGATCGAGCAGGCCCGCCCCGACGGACGCTACCCGGAGCCGGGCGGCGCGGTGGAAGCCGTCTACAAGGCCGCCGGCCTCAGCTTCACCCTGAAGATGACCTCGCTGGAGCTGGTGCGCGGGGAATACGGCCTGTTCAGGCTGGACGGCATGATCACGGGGACGAACCGCTGGACGTACACGCCAGAAGGCGACGGCACGCGCGTCACCGCCGTATTCGAGTACGAGATGCCGGGCGGCGCGCTGGGCGCGGTAGCTAACCGGCTGGTGGTGGAGCGCATGAATACGCAGAATCTGGAGAAAAGCCTGGAGGCCCTCAAGCGGCTGGTGGAAGGGGCCTGATCGGGCGGATCGCGGCGCTTCGCGGCCCGGCGCGCTGATCTGTCGCCAACCTGTCCGATGCTGAGAGCCTCCGGTTCAGAACAGACGGTGCTGGTGAATCTGTTGTCCGGCCTCTTCGTCAGAGACAGCGGCGATATGCGCTGTCACCCGATCAATGGCCTGCCGCGCAAAGTCGGCGTTAATCTCAAAACCGATATAATGCCGGTTGAGGTTGTGACAGGCAATGGCGGTGGAACCGCTGCCCATGAAAGGGTCAAGCACCACCTGCCCCTCCCTGGTGGTGAGCCGAAGCAGGTATTCCAGCACACTGACGGGTTTTTGCGCCTCATGCAGCCGCACTTCGCCATCCGCAAACCAGAGACCTTTCAGGATATTAGGAGGGCTTTTTCCGTCTATCTGTCCCGCAGTCATATTGACTGCGCCAACTTCATTTTCAAGCACGACATCGGTGATGGTATGGGCATAGGGTTTGAAGAACCAGGCGATAGGTTCCCACAGCGGCGCGAGATTGCCTAGCCGCCAGCCTTCCCACCGGACAGCTTCCTCAGACAGGCCGCGCCTGTCCAGCACAACGCTGATCCGTTGCGCCCGGTGGTGGGCATTCGGTTTTTCCCAGGCCAGGATATCCTTAAGCAAAAAGCCGCTGTCCTCCAGAGCAACAATAGCGCGGTGCAGGGTGCGCCGGGCGCCAAAGATGAACACACTGGCGCCGTCCTTCAGCTTGGGATACAGCAGGGAAGCCCACTGCCCACACCATGCCTGATAATCCCTGGGGATATCGCGGTCGGCGGCATTCCAGCCGCGTATCGGTTTACCTCGCCGCTTGAATCCACTTTTGCCGTTCTGCGCCGGTGACTGCCCCAGCAGCGCAACATTGGTATTGTCATGCAGCACATCCCACGCATCCAGATTGATTCCATAGGGTATGTCCGACAGACAGCAGTGCAAACTGTCATCCTGCAATAATGGGATATAGTGCAGACAGTCACCAACGGTGATCGTGTCCAGGAATCTGTCATTCACCATGACGCTGTACCTTCGCAATAGCGCTCTGGATAACGTGTATTTTCTGCTCTATCTTTTCGGCCCTGATCAATCTGGAAACTGCCTGCTGCTGCGTCAACTGCTGGTACTCGTCGATAACAGTTTGCCAGTAGGCGATCCCTTCATGCCCGATTGCCGTTGTCCTCTCTATCTCCTGGCGCTTATAGTCGCGTAAGGTATCCATGTCCTGGCCGGTCAGCATCACGACAAGTCTGTCGAGAGTGTCCCAGTACAGGCGCGCATCCGTCGAAGGGGATAGCCCGCCCGCAGTACGCCACAACACCGCCAGCGAGCCAGCAGGTGGAAAATCCAGCAGGAATTTGAGGTGCACGTAGGACAATAAAGTCACATTCCTGATCTCGGCCTGTGTATAAATCTGGCTTGTCTGAGCGGGAAACTGGTACAGCGGCGCGACAAGGCAGGCATATGTATTGGCTTGTCGCCAATCATCCAGCGCGGAAACCTTAAAATCCTTCTGATTCTTGGCTGTCCTGCTAAGCCGGAAGGCTTTGGCATCGCCGACAACGCTATATTCATCCGTGATGCCTAATACGTCAGCCGAGTTGCCTCTGGTTCTGATGACGCGAGCGTCCAGACCCAGATATCCCAGCGCCATACTGAGCAGAATATCGCAGTATTTCGCCCACAGTTTCTCCTCTGATGAATCGTGGGCGAACCATTCCGGGATGATCCCGCATGTCAGCAACTCATCACTCACACCTTCGCCTGGTAGAGACTGCAATTCCTCTACCATACGATCAAAGGCGTTCGGCTGCTTTGCCACTTGCTGGATAAAGGCGATACGCAGGCTTCTGGTCATCAAGCCTTCCCTATTTCTGAGCGGCTTGCGAATATTCGATGTGAGGATTATACCACCCTTAATTCCACGTTGGCCGTCAGCCCCTTTGCAACGATAATCGGTCAGGCGTGCGATGGCCGAGCGACGCTTGATCAGGGCGAGCGACAGGCAGATTTTTCGACTCCCTGCCCCTTTCGTGGCATACTGTGGGCGATCCTCATTCGGGCAGAACCTGCCGCGAAGGGCTGCCATTCCCGCGCCGCCTTCCAGTGACGATAGCGGCCAAACGGGCCTTTTTGCTTTCTAACAGCTAACCATTGTCCTGCGGAGGACACCGGTCATGACTCTGATGTCCCTGACTCGCACCCTGACGCCCCGCGATCTGGCCCGCTGGACAGCCCGCCTTTACCTCCAGCACTGGCCGCGCTGGATGGCGCTGGCGCTCATAGCCCTGATCCCGCTGCTGGCAGTTAACCAGGTCTTCGAAGCTGTGCTGCCGCAGCCGGCCTTCGATGAAACCCTGCTCCAGCAGTTCATGGCCCCGCTGGAGCGCGGCGGGCCGTTCGATATAGACCCGGTGCTGCAAGAGCAGGTCATGGCTATGCTCCTCAACAACAGCCTGCTGCTGATCACCCAGATGGTCCTGATGCTGCTCTCTCAGGTAATCATCGTGGGCGTGGTGGCCGGGGGAGCGGGCGCGATCATGGCCTCGGCGGCTTTTCACGGCCGGCCGGTCTCGCTGCGGGAGGGGCTGCGCGGGGTGGCGGGGCGAGCCGGGCCGCTGCTGGGCGGGAATCTGGCCGCCGGGCTGCTGCTGTCGGCGCTGCTGGTGGGCAGCCTGATGCTGATGCTGCTGTGCGTTGGCGTGATCGGGCTGAGCCTGGCCGTTTACGTGTATCTGGCCCTGGTGCCGCTGCTGCCCGCGGCGCTGGTCCTGGAACGCGGGACGACGGGTCAGGGGATGCGGGGGGCCTGGCACGCCGGCAAGATCAATATCTGGGTGCTCCTGTTCACCGTGGCCAGCCTGTTCGCCGCTCGCGCCATACTGAGCATGTTGCTCAGCCTCCTCCTGTCGGCACTGGCAGGATTTACCGGGGCGTCTGCGGGCCTGCTCACCGCTGCCAGCCTCCTCGGCGGCCTGATCGTGGAGGCGCTGGTGATGCCGATCGGCGTGATCTTCTTCACCCTGCTGTACGTGAATACCCGGCCCGCCGCGCCGGCCCTGTCTGACCCGGGCCTGGCCGGGCTGGAGCCAGAAGGCGCGCCGGCAGCCGCCCGGCCGGCCAACCCGCCGCTGTTCACCGCCGCCGATCTGCCCAACGTGATTGGCGTATCCCTGACGGCGCTGGGAATGCTGCTTGTGCTGTACATGATCTTCACCGCCCAACTGTTCCGCTAGGGAGCAGCCGCGCCGCTGCCTGTCGTTTTTTCGAACCGCGTCCTAACGCAACTCATACCTTTCGCACTGGACAACCGGTCCGGCATTGTGTTATCCTGGTATAGAACATAAGTTCTATTCTCTAAGGAGCGCCCGATGCTGGTCACCTCTCCCCCCCGCCTGTCCTGGCGCGACGCGCTTGCCCTCCGGCTGTTGAGTCTGATCGGCCAGAACCCGCCCGCTGCCCCTGATCTGCGGCTGCCCGCCGGGGACGGGCCGGCGCTGGTGGATATCGGCCGCCGCTACCCCGTCCGCGCTGACCGCCTGCCGCGCCTGTACCGCGCCGCGGATTAGCAGGCACGAGGAACCTGCGCCACAGGCCGTCCCGGGCGGGCAGCCCTCAAATCGCCACCGCGCCATAAGGCAGTACCCGCGGCTTTTTATTGCCCCGGCAGTTACCCCCGTTTTCCGTATTCAGATATAGTATATCTGTTTTGGGATCTACACAGAGAGGCTCGACACCATGCCACTTTCATCCTTCACACAGAAGCGGGCTGCACCGATCCTGCGAACGGCAATTCTGCTGGGGGCGGGCCTGCTCGCGGCCTGTTCCTCCGCGCCGACGCCCGGAGTCCCGCCGTCGTCCACTGTGGAGCTGCTGCTAACGGCCGCGCCCGCGGCGAACGAAGCGGCGCCTCCCGCCGGCATCGTCGTCGGCGCGCCGGCGCCAGACTTCACCCTCCCCGCCGCCAACGGCGACCCGGTCACCCTGTCCGGCCTGCGTGGCCAGCCGGTGCTGCTGTTCTTCCACATGGCTGGTGGCTGACCGCCCTGCGTCCGGCAGGTCGTGGACCTGCAAAACAGCCCCGCAATAGCTGACCTGGGCGTTCAGGTGTTGAGCATTGCCTTTGATTCCGCCGCGGAGCAAGCCGCCCTGGCCCGGGAATCGGGCATCACCGTGCCCATGCTGGTCGATGCCGATGGCGCCGTATCCCGGGCCTACGATGTGCTCCAGTGGGCGGCGGGGACCGGCGAGCCGGGCCATACTTTTATCCTGGTCAATGCGGAAGGCGCGATCACCTGGATTCGCGACTATGGCGCGCCGGAAAACGGCGGCCTGATGTATGTGGAAGTGCCGGAGCTGACGGCGCAGATCGCCGCCGCGCTGGGAAGATAGGCGCGGAGCGGGCCGCCGCCATTGGAAAAGAGGGCGCGAAGAAGCCTGATACACCGCAAGAAATTCACATGCCGGGCCGCGGCGCTCACTGCCTGGCAAGGGAGGCGGGCATATGGCACGAGAATACGATGATATCCGCCAGGCCGCGTTCAACATCACGGCGGCGTTCGAAGGGTCCGGGTACGACTCCTACCAGAACTACGACGGCGGCATTGTCTCCTACGGTCGCTTCCAGTTCACGCTGGCTTCCGGCAATCTGGCTGTCGTGCTGGAACGCTATCTGACTGCCGCCGCCGGCCCGATTGCCGACGCCCTCCGCCTTTACCTCCCCCGCGCCCGCGACCGGGACCCCGCCCTGCGCCAGGATGATGCTTTCAAGTCTCTCCTGCTCCAGGCCGCCGGGGAACCCGCCATGCAGGCCGCTCAGGACTCCGTCACTGCCGACAAATTCTGGACCCTCGTCCTCGACCTTTCCATCAGGCCGCGCAACATCCAGACCCCCCTCGGCATCGCCCTCATCTTTGACATGGCGATCAACCACGGCCCGCGCCACGACATGATCGGCCTGGCGGAGCAAGCCCTCGGCGTCCCGCCTAAGTCTCGTATGCCCGACAACGGCGCCGACGAGCGCGATCTCCTCCGCGCCCTGGCCCGCATCCGCGCCGAGCGTCTGAACCGTCTGGCTGATAAATACGGCTGGGAGGGCCTCCGCGGGCGCGGACAGTTCTGGCTCGACCTCATCTATAAGGGCGACTGGGACCTCCTCGGCGATGCCCGCGGTCAGGTCGAAATCCGGCCCGGCTGCCAGGCCCGGGTGCGGGCGGTGGACTAGGATATGGATCAGGCGGCGGGGCAGGGAATCAAAAGCGCCCCGGATACTTCTACCGGGGCGCCCTGGTTCCATGCTGGTTTACAGCTTGGTGACCATCGAAGCCTGGAGGCCCTTGGGGCCTTGCTCGACGGTGAATTCAACGCGCTCGCCCTCTTCCAGGCTGCGGAAGCCGCGGCCGGCGATGGCGGAGTAGTGCACGAAGACGTCCGGGCCGTTATCCTGAGCGATGAAGCCGAAGCCCTTGGTGCCGTTGAACCACTTCACTGTACCCTGAACACGATCAGCCATTTTTGATGCTCTCCTTGCATATATGGAACGATTAAGAGATGTAAGGGCGACACGCAAACGACTGATGTGATATGTGCGTTCTACAAAAAACGCCCCGCTGCTGTAGACTGGCGGGGCGTTGTGTTTGTGCGTTCACCATTCAACTGTTGCCTGCGTCCTACAGGGGATCACTGTACACCTCCGGGCAAACCCTGTCAAGGGTCAATCCTGGCTTTTTCGACCCGAACCGGACCTTGACGACCGGCCTGCCCTCTGTCAGAATTCACACACCCCTATCCCCACCGGCCTCCGGTCGGCGCCTTCCCCCTCAACTGAGGGGAGGGAGTCGGGGTGAGGTCCTACCCCCGTAGCTCAGAGGATAGAGCGCAGGTTTCCTAAACCTGGCGTCGGCGGTTCGAATCCGCCCGGGGGTACTGCACTGCGGGTCGCCCACGGCCCGCAGTTTTGTATCACCCACCGCCCCGCAGCAAAATTTAGAAATAATTTCTTCCACCGGCCCGGGCAGTCCCTATAATAAAGACACAGTCATTACGGGCTTAACTTCAGTAATCCCTATACGGTAGCACAAGCATAACCTGTCGGAATCCCGATCTGGAGGCTTTATGAGACGACATTCCCTGCGCACCATCACCGTCATACTCTGTCTGCTTGCGCTGACAGCCCTGCCGCTCGGCCTGGCCCTGGCCGACGGCGATCCGACCGGCGATACGCCAGCCGATGTCCCGCCTACCGCGCCGCCGCCAGCAGAGACTGAGCCAGCCGCGGCGGCGGAATCCGCCCCGGAGGCTGCCAGCGCCGATCAGGCTCAGGTGGAACAGATTTCGGAAGAGCAAGCTCCAGCAGAGGTTCCAGCGGAAGCCGCCGGCTTTGAAGAATCTCCGGCGGAGCCTGCTGTGGAAGCCCCGGGCGCTGAGTCGCCGCCCGAAGCCGCCCCGGCCGGGCCGGCGCCCGCGGAAGAAATCCCGGACGATGTGTCGCCCGCCGAGATTCTGGCCGCGGCCAGGGCGGAGGAAGTAACCCTGAACGTCGTGGACGAAAACGGCGCGCCCCTGCCCCTGGTGACTATTGAAGCGGCCGAGGCACTCACCAGCGCCGGGAGCGACCCGTATTTCTGGGACGGGACGCAGTACGTGGGCTATTCGGCCAGCGGGGTCTGCCCGCCGGTCGTGAGCGTATGCAATACCACACCCACGCCGGTGCAGGCTGCGATTGACGCCGCGCCGAACGGCGCTACCATCACGATTGAGGCCGGGGTGTACACCGAGCAGGTGGTTGTCGATAACAAGGCGATCACGCTGGAAGGTCAGTTGGGGGCCGTGATCCGCTCGCCAGTCTCGCTGGCGACGACCTTCACCGCCGGCGGCAATCCGTACCGGCCGATCATCACCGCCCGCAACAATGCCACCCTGACTGTCCGCAACCTGACTGTGGACGGCGCGGGCGAGGGCAACGGCGACTACCGCTTCACCGGCATTGCCTTTTATAACGCTGGCGGCGCGGTGGAGAACACGGCTATCCTCGATGTCCGCGAGACGCCGTTGAGCGGCACTCAGCACGGCGTCGGCATCTACGCCTATAACACCGATGGCACGGCCCGCACGATCGATATCACCGGCAATACCATCAGCGGCTACCAGAAGAACGGCATGGCCCTTTCCGGCGCCGGCCTGACCGTCAACGTGGACGGCAACACCGTGACCGGCGCTGGCCCGATGGGCCTGGGGCTGCCCGCGCAAAACGGCATTCAGATCAGCCTCGGCGCGACCGGCTCGGTGACCAACAACACCGTCAGCGGCAACCAGTACACCGCTTCCGGCACTCTGGCGACCGACATCCTGCTCTATCAGGCCAGCGGCACGGTGACTGTCTCCGGCAACACGTTGAGCAACACCAACGCCGGCGTCTACAGCTACCAGACCGCTGCCATCATCACCGGCAATACGATCACGGGCGCCGACTATGCCGGCATTGTCATGAGCGAGAATCCGGCCCCGGCCACTGTCAGCAACAACACCGTGACCGGCAGTGGCATCGGCATCGAACTTTACAATGGCGACGCGACCATCAGCGGCAATACGATCAGCGGCAACGGACGGGGCATTATAGCCAGCTACGGCGCGGCCCAGATCACCGGCAACACGATCACCGGCAACGCGGGCGAAGGCGTGCTCGTCGATGACCCGGCCAGCGCCGCGCACGGCAACACGATCACCGGCAACGGGCGCGGCGTCGTGTACAACACGTCGCGCGGGCTGGGCGGCGACGTGGACGCGACCGGCAACTGGTGGGGCGACCCGAACGGCCCCTTCCACCCGCTCACCAACCCGACGGCGACCGGCGATGAGGTCAGCGACCACGTCCTCTACGACCCCTGGCTGACCGCCGGACCGGTCGGCCCGACGGCGGGCGACCCCTTCTGGACGGACGCCGTCTGCACCGATATCGTGCATCTGGCTGTCTTCCGCGAGCGAGCCGAGCCTTACCACGCCTTCCACGCCTACCTGATTGACCCGCGCGGGCGCGGCTCTTACCTGGCGCCGTATCTGATCAGCGACCTGCGCGCCTTCCGCGCGGCCCATTACGAGGACGCCGCCGGGACCGCCCCGCTGTTCGGGACGATGACCGCCGAGAACGGCCTGACCACGATGAGCCTGAGCTACCTGCCCCGTCAGGACCGCTGGATGTTCACCCTGTGGCGGGCGGATTATATGCCGGACGAACAGCCATACCGGATTGTGTGCAGCCTGCTGGTGCAGTAGGCTGCACCCTTTCCTCCTTTATTTATGTGCCGGCGGGAAGGTTGAGGATGGGGGCGCCCCGCCGCCCCGTACCACCAGATCGCGCAGGTGGGCGAAGGCGCGCATTATCTCACGCCGGAAGGCCGGCGCCTCCATCCCCTCGGCCAGGGCGATCAGCTCTTCCTGCCCCAGGCGGAAAAACGGCAGCAGATCCCGGTCGCGATCCGCCCGCTGAGTGTCGGTCAGCGCCGCCGGATCGTGGGCGCGGACGGCGGCGGCCGCCCGCCCCTGCTCGTCCGGGGTGACGCCGTCGGTCAGATGCACCGTGATGGCGCGCCCATCGAAACTAAGCCCCAGATAGGTATCCTTCAAGGCAGCCTGCAGATCGGCATGCAGCCGGTCCGGGTTGAGGTCAGGCCGCTCAATTCGCACTTCGATCATGACCGCCTCCTAAAGCTCAATCGCGGCGAACTGTATCGGGTTGTAGAAGGTCTGCGCCAGCAGGTAAATCGTCCCGCTGCTGCTCGCCGCCCACTGCAGGACGAAGGTGTGCGTCCCGGCCTCCAGGCCGTTCACCAGCAGGCTGAAGGCGGCGGGCCGGCCATCCGCGGGGGCCGTCCCCAGGCCGCCGAACTGCAGCAGCCCCAGCGGAGTCCCGGCGTGGCGCGTCCCATCTATCGCAACATCCAGATACGCCCGCACGCTGGTCACCGAGCCGTACACGCACCCGGAAAAGATGACAAGCACCGGCCCGCCGTGCGTGGTCAGGCTGAGGCTCAGATTCGTGCTGTCCACATCAACAAACGTTGTGCTGGTGGTGAGGTAGGAGCTGGCGGCCGTGCGCAGGATGCGCTGATGGCTGGGATCAAGCAGGTATTCGATATTGCCGCGTAGCGCCTCCATGTCGGCTTCGGTGACCAGATCGCCGGTCGCCAGGCTGCGCATCGTGGTCCAGTCGGGCATAGGATCTCCTTTCTGTTTTTGTGCCGTCACCCCACCGTAGCACAGACTGTCGCGCGGCGGGGGCACAAATATGGCCGTTCCGGGTACAGCGCCCGGAAGCTGGAGGTCGGGCCATAACGCGCCTGAAAGGGCAAAAATCGCCGCGGGGGTGCTGGTCAGGGGCCGTTATTTTGCGGTATGCTGATAACAGGTCGATAGCTCACAGGGGCGGCCCTGATTTTTATGGAGAGACGCAGCGCATGGAAGACGCCCGGCAATCACGCGAAGAGCTGATAGCAGAGTTGACTTCTCTGCGCCAGCGTGTGGCCGACCTGGAGGAAGCCAATGCGGCGTCTGGCGAAGATGTCTGCCGCCTGCCGTTCCTGCAGACCTTCCCTTTCGGCGTCCACTGCTACAACCTGATGCCGGACGGGCGGCTGATCTTCTCCGGGGCCAACCCGGCGGCTGATCATATCCTCGGCGTGGACAACAGCCAGTTTGTCGGCAGGACAATCGAGGAAGCCTTCCCCCCGCTGGCCAGGACCGAAATCCCCGCCCGCTACCGGGATGTCGCCGCCGGAGCCTCCCCCTGGTATGGGGAGCAGATATCCTACCAGGACGAAAAAATCGCCGGGGCCTTCGAGGTGCACGCCTGGCAGGTCGCGCCGGGCCGGATGGCGGCCGCCTTCCGGAGCATCTTCGAACGGAAAATGCTTGAGGAAGACCTGCGCTGTTACCGGGACAGCCTGGAAGCGCTGGTCAGCGAGCAGCACTCCGAGCTGAAGCGGACCAGCCGGGAGTATGAGCAGGTTCAGATCGCGCTGAACCGCGAAAGCCGGATTCTGCACAGCCTGATCGCTCTCAACCCGTACAGCATTGCCATATACGATATCGACGGCCGATTTGTCCGGGGCAACCAGGCGTACATGGACCTGTTCAAAGCCGAACCATCGCCGGGATATTCCCTGTTCACCGAGCCATCTCTGATTGAGCGCTTCCCGGATGAGCTGCGCCGGCTGCAGGATGGCGCGACAGTCGATTTCTCCGAAGGCTGGTACAGCGCCCATATGATCAACCCGGACCTGCCCAAAGACTACGCCCTGGTGCGGGCCAAAGGATTCCCGATCAAGGATGCGGAAGGCAGGCCGGAATTTTTCGTCATCATCCACGAGAACATCACCGACCGCTGGCTGGCCGAGCAAGCCCTTCGCGAGAGCGAGGAGCGCTTCCGCCGCATGGCGGAGCAGATTCAGGACGGGCTGACCATTGTCGAGAACAATACGATCACGTATGTGAATCAGAAGGCGCTGGATATCTTCGGCGTGACCAGGGAACGGTTCGTAAACATGAGCGTCCTGGAGCTTGTCGTCCCGGAAGAGCGGGAGCAGGTCCGCCAGCAGCGGCGGGAAATCGAGGAGGCCGGCTGGGACGGCAGAGAGATAGAGTACTGGATTATACGGCCGGACGGCGCCCGCCGCTGCATCCAGAGTCGCTATTCGGCCAGCCGCCGCGATGGGGAGATCGTCGGCCGCTACGTGGTCACCACCGACATCACCGAGCGCAAAACGGATGAGCAGGCCCTTCAGGAAGCCTACCAGCAGCTTCAGACGCTGGACCGGCTCAAGAACGAATTCATCGCCAGCATCTCCCACGAGCTGCGCACGCCGCTGACCAACCTGCGCCTGTACCATCACCTGCTGACCGCCCGGCCCGATCATCTGGCCAGCTACACCCAGGTGCTGGGGCAGGAGATCAACCGCCTGGAAAATCTGGTGGAAAGCGTGTTTTACCTGTCGCGGCTGGAACGCGGCGATATTGAGTTCACCCCGGAGAACAGAGATCTCAACACCGTCGCCGGGCCGATAGTCGCCGGGCACATGGAGGAGGCCGCCGGGCGCGGCCTGACGCTCACCTTCAGCGGCGCGCCGGACCTGCCCGCCGTCCGGATCGACGCCACGCTGATGCAGCGCCTGATCAGCATCCTGCTCACTAACGCCCTGCTGTATACCCCCGCCGGCGGCGCGGTGCATGTTCACACCCATATCCGGAGCAGCGACGGAATCAGGCGGGTCGGGCTGAGCATCCGGGATACCGGGCCGGGCATTCTGCCGACGGAGATGCCGCGCCTGTTCGAGCGCTTTTTCCGCGGGCAGGCCTCGCTGGATACGGGCACGCCGGGCGCCGGGCTGGGGCTGGCCATCACCCGCCAGATTATTGAGCGACATCGCGGCTACATTGATGTGCTCTCCCAGGCGGGGAAAGGGACAACCTTCACTGTCTGGCTGCCGGAAGCGGTTTGAGGCGGGAGCAGGGAACAGGCGGCAGGGAAAGGATAGCAGCGCGGTTATCGGGGGCGGGATGAGGGCGACGTGCCCCGGCCCGATCTGCCGCCACGCGGACATTGTGCGGGCGTTCAATTGAACGCCCGGTTCGACTCCGCCCCCCCGCTCCCCGCTATGCCCCTCTACCCTGGCGCGGGGCTGGCCGTCGCCGGGACGCCGGGCGTGACATCCGGGGCCAGCACGAGCTGATCCTGGCGGGCCTCGGCAGCCCTCCGTTCGTCCTGCATCACCACATCGTAGAGCGTAGACCGACCGTCAAAGCGGGAGGCGCTGAGGCGGACGCGCGACCCGGCCGGGATCGGCCCGACATCTTCCGTGGTCAGCAGCGGGTAGCCCGCCAGCCCAATATAGGCGCCAAAGGCGGGGGTGGGCGTCGGCCCCGGCGTGACGTCCGGAGCGAAGGCAAGCTGGCGCGCCTCCACCTCCACCGGCGTCTGGTCATCGCTCGCCGCAACGGCGAAGACCACGCTGCCGGTCGTGCTGTAGGTCGCATAGCTGATGCGCACCCGCGTGCCGGCGGGAATAGGGCCGACAGCCTCGGTGGTGACGAGCAGGTAGCCCATCCCGATATAGGGGCCGAAGTCCGGCGTCGGCGGAGTCGCGCCCGGAATCGGACCGGCGCAGGCCGTCAGCAGGAGCAGCAGCCCCAGCCCCGCCCACATCCGTTTTGTCCACATGGCGCTCACCCTTTGCTGGCGGGATTAGCCGCGCTGTTACCGGCTTCCACGTTCGCCGGAGTCATCCCCCGAAACAGGAGCCGTGTCGTCCTGCTGCCCCCCGCGATCGTGCGGCCCGGCATCTGTGCCAGACGGCTTGCTCGCTTTTTTGTCGGAGCCGCCGAACAGGTACAACACAAAGGTCAGCACTGCGTCAAAGAAGCCAAAAAGAAGATTATCCATGGACACACCACCCCGACTCACCAGCTGAAGAATCTACCATCCCGATTATAGAGATAGATCGAAGCAAGTGATCAGGGCGGCGTCGGCGGTGAAGAGACTCCACCAGCCAGGCCGAGCCGGAACCGATCACTCCTCTCCTCTGTAGATCACCCGGCGCTCACAGGACGCCGGCGCCCCGCCGTCCGCTCCGGTGACGACCAGCCGCAGGGCGTAGAGGCCGGCGAGGGCATCCCCCGGCAGGCGCACCTGCGCCAGTACGCTGCCGCTCACGGCGCCCCCGGCAGACTCGCCGGCCGCCCGCCAGGTCGGGGCACGCAAAGTCTCCCCCGTCCCCAGGTAGGCCCACTCCACCCGGTACGGGCCGGCGGCGGTCCCTCTGATCGAGAAGGCCGCCGGGATGGCATCGCCGTCTGAGGGGGATGCGATCCGCGCCCGCGGATCGGCGCAGGCCGCCGGCGGCTGGGCGGCCCGCCCCAGCCAGTTGTTGATCATCAGCGTCGCCACCGGCATAGTCAGGAGGGCCAGGATCAGGATCAGGTAGATCGAGCCGAACGGCCCGCGCAGCAGCGCCCGCAGCGGAGCCAGCGGCCCGGTCCGGCTGAACTCCGGGCTGGGTGGCGGAGGCGGGGCGCGGCGCGCCCAGTCGGCGTAGGACCAGGCAGGCTGGGCGTAGCGGACGCTCTCCGCGCCCGGCGGGCCGCTCCGCGCCGCGGTGTGGCGGACATGCGGCCAGCGCAGATCGTCGTAATCGTGACGGCGGGCCGGATCGCTCAGGATATCATAGGCTTCGCTGATCTGTTGAAAGGTCGCTGTCGCCCAGTCCAGCCGATCGGGGTTGCGGTCGGGGTGGCACTCTTTGGCCAGCCGGCGATAGGCGCGCTGAATCTCGGCGGCGCTGGCACCAGCCGGCACACCGAGAATCGCGTAGTAATCGCGTTCGGGGTCGTAACGAATTCGAGGCATGGCAGGTCATCGCACCGGCGGCGAAAATCAGGCCGGACTCAGTCCTCCCGGTCGCCGGACTGGTGCTCAATCTTATCCAGTTGAGCGGTGTCTACCTGCATTATGAGCAGCCCGCACACGCGACAGACCTGAGCCTCCACTTCCACCAGCCGGCGGAACGGCCGCAGGGCGCGGTGCAGGCGGCCCATCGACAGGCCGGCCGGTTTGAAATACGCCGGGCGGAACCTGGTCCCGTAGGTGATCACGCTCCCGCTGCCGAAGTCTGTGCTGCCGCAGCGGGGACAGACGCCGGGCGCGGGATGATCGGCGGCCACATACGCCGGCCCGGGCGCTGCCGCGTCCACTGCTGCGGCGGTCACCGGCTGGGTTTCTTCCTGATCGCGCCGGGCGAATACCGGCTCATCCATCGGAGCCGGCGGCAAGATCGCATTCGCCGCCCCGGACGACGGCGGCGGGGCGCTGCGGGGCACTTCGCCCGTCCCGGCGGCGACCTGGGCCAGCCAGTCCGGCGCGGACGGTCCCCCGGAGTCGAAGTCCACCGCGACCGGCTCCGGCAGCGGTGGGGCAGCCGGCGGTTCTTCTTCCGCTGCTTCAACCGGGTGAGGGTCCGGCGGCAGTTCTGCCGGGGCAGCTTCTGGCGGCTCGGGCGCCGCGATCGCGGCCTCAATTGCTTCAGCCGCCGGCCCGGGCTGAATCGCCGCTTCTGGCAAAGCTACAGCTTCCCGCGGGGACTCCGCTTCCGGCTGAGTCGCCGCTTCTGGCGCCTGCGCAGGTTCCGCCAGAGGCTCCGATTCCGGCAGAATCAGCGCCTCCGCCTCTGGCTCCGGCAGAGCTTCCGGCGGGGCCGCGGCTTCCGGCGCGGCGACCTCGATAATCGGCCGCTCAGGGGGGATCGGCGCCGCAGGGCGCTCGGTCAGCGGCGTGGCTTCCAGATGGGGTGCTTCCTCCAGCGCAGGAGGCGGGTCCGGGACAACCGGCTCCGGCGTGTAGCGCGGCGACTCCGGGAGTGGCATCTCCGGCTGGGGTGTGCTGGACATTTCGCTCATCGGGCAGCTCCCTTACCCTCGCGCGGCGGGCGCGGCTGGCACGGGTCAGGACTGATTCAGGGTTACGCTCATTATACACAGGACAGACAAATTCGAAACCGGCCTCCGACCTCCGCGCTTCAGATTAGAGGACCATCATGCCGCACCCCTCTGTTTTTAGGGGGTCGTCAGCGCCGATCTTCTGGTATGATACGGGCCGGGTGCGCCGCTCTGTCTCTATACGTTGACTGCAGGCGCGCGCCCGAAGAGGAGAGAAGCGCACATGAGCAAGATAACGCGACAGACGCTGATCGGCTGGCTGCTGGTCATCGCCCTGCTGCTCACCGGGCCGGCGACTGTCCTGGCCCAGGGCGGCGACGAGATCACCCTGGTCCCCTTCACCAATGAGGCATTCCAGATTCAGGGCGTGGTCCCGGAGGGATGGAGCATGGCCGCGCCCGGCGTGTATGCCCGCGGGGCGCACATGGGCGACCTGACCAGCCTGATCATGCAGGCGGCGCCCGGCATGACCATCGACAGTCTGGTCAGCCTGCTGCTCCACCAGTTGAGCATTGACGCCCTGCCGGAGCCGATCGGCGTGCAGGAAACCGCCGCCTATACCTGGACGGTGTACCAGGTCCCGGTCAACGCCTCCGGCTTCAATATCATGATTGACCTGGCCCTGGCGGAAACCGAAACCGGCGTGACGCTGGTCCTCCTGCAGACGCTGGCCGGCGACTACGAGGCGCTACACGAAGCCGTCTTCGTCCCCGCGCTGGAAGCGCTGGCGCCGCTGGAAGCCGCCCGGCCGGAGGCCGAAACGGGCGGCGGGCGGGCGGGCATCGCCAGCACCTACGAGGACCCGGAAGGCCGTTTCAGCGTGCCCGTGCCGACAAACTGGACCGTCGAAGTGCGCGAAGGCTACACCTACCTGTACTCCCCGAACGACCTGATCGGCGTCTCTATCGTGGTCGTGGAGGGGGAAGAGGACCCGGAAGCAGCCCGCGAACAGGCCTGGCAGATCGTCGATCCGGCCTTCGACAGGGAGCTGACTGACACAGTTCAGGTCCCCAGCAACGAGCTTGACAACCTGATGCTTTACACCTACCGCTTCGACGAAGCGGAGGGCCTGATCTACCAGGTTGTGGTGTACGTCCTTGACGGGACGAGCACCGCCCTGATCTACCGGGCTGACCTGACCGATGCCCAACAGCGCGCCGCCCAGCTCCAGATCATCGACAGCGGCTTCGAGATCGCCGGCATGGAAAAGCAGGATATCGCCGGGGTTGAGCCAGCCCCGCTGGCTGACGACACAATCGCCGCGCTGGAGGCTTATATCGCTGACACCATGGCGCGCTACCAGACGCCCGGCGCAGCAGTGGCCATCGTCCAGAACGGCGCGGTGGTCTATGCCGGCGGCTTCGGCCAGCGCGACCCGGCGGGCGACCCGGTCACGGCGGACACGCTGATGATGATCGGCTCCACCACCAAGACCTTCACCACCCTGCTCATGGCCCAACTGGTGGACGAAGGGCTGATGACCTGGGATACGCCGGTCACAGAAATCCTGCCCACCTTCCGCGTGGCTGACCCGGACGTGACCGGCCGAATCACGATGGAGAACATGGTCTGCGCCTGCACCGGCGTCCCGCGCCGCGATCTGGAGTTCATCTTCCAGGGCGAGGAAATCACCCCGCAGGGTGTGATCGCGTCGCTGGCTGACTTCACGTTCTTCACCGACTTCGGCGAGGCGTTCCAGTACAGCAACCAGATGGTGGCCGCCGGGGGGTACCTCGCCGCGCTGGCCGCCGGAGGCAGCTTCGACACGGTCTACCAGGACTATACCGCCCAGATTCAGTCGCGCATCCTGGACCCGCTGGACATGGAGCGCACAACCTTCTCCTTCGACGCGGTGCAGGCCGACGCCGACCACGCGGCGCCATACAGTCTGGCGCTGGATTTCACCTACACCCCCCTGCCGCTGGCAGCCGAGGAAATGGCGCTTTACGCCGTCGCCCCGGCCGGCCTGTTGTGGTCCTCGGCCAACGACATGGCGGAGTACCTGATCATGCAGCTAAATCAGGGGGTTGCCGCCGATGGGACACGGATCGTCTCCGCTGAGAATCTGGATCACACCCGGCAGCCGCAGATCGCCATCACCGCCACCGACAGCTACGGTCTGGGCTGGATTATCAGCGATTTCTACGGCCAGCCGATGCTCAGCCACGCCGGCAATACCCTCGGTTTCAGCTCTGAGTTCGCCTTCCTGCCGGAAGCGGACCTGGGCATCGTGGTGCTGACCAACCAGCAGGGTTCGCTGCTGAACAGCGCCGTGCGCGACAGGCTGTTCGAGCTGCTGTTCGGCCTGAGTCTGGACACGGACGCCCGGCTCGAAATGGCCTACACCATGCTCCGCAGCCAGCTTGAGAAGAACTACGAGAAGCTGACGCAGACAATCGACGACGCCACAGCGGCCATTGCCGGGGGCACCTATACCAGCGACGCGCTGGGCGAGATCGTCATTGCGCGGCAGGCGGATGGGACACTGACGCTCGACGCGGGCGCTTTCCAGTCCGCCCTGTGGCTGTACACGCCGGACGAAGAGGAACAGGCCAGAACGCCAGAAGGCCAGATCACGCTGCAACTGGCTGACCCGCCGCTGGCCGGGATGGACCTGACCTGGGAGCCGGTCGAGGATGGCTACCAGCTCAAGATCGGCGCCGGCACGATGGAGTACCGCTTCGAGCGGGTGAGCTGATCCGGCATCATCCCCCTCTTCACGTCGCTGTGCAGAGGGGGCGGCAATAGAAATAAGGAAGGATGATCGGACAGGGGGCTTGAAGCCCCCTGTCAGGCCTCTACCGGGCGGTTAGCCGGGGGCGCGGCCCCAACCCGGGCCGACTTCGATACAGGACCGGCGTGTTTCACCCCTGGCTGGCGTAGATAAGCGGCAGGTCCCAGATGGTGATGATGCCCAGCAAGGCTTCGCGCGGGTCGCCGTGCTCCGTGATCAGGATCGCCTCCAGCGGCAGGCCGCTGTGCTCGCGGGCGCGGAAGGCGTCCAGCACGGCGAAGATCGTGGCGTCCTGGGCGAAGAAAGCGTAATCCATGCCGCCGGGCGTATCCGGCTTGCAGTCGCAGGCCAGAATCTCAGCGATCAGGGTCTCCTCCAGGTAGAGGGTGTACTGCGGCGCGCAGCGGCCCAGCCAGCGGGCGATATCGTTGGCCGTCAGCAGGGCCACAAACCCATCGTCATCCCGGATGGGGATCTGCGAGAAGTCGTGCTGGAGCATGACATAGGCCGCCGAGGCGAGCCGGTCCAGCGGCGACATGGCGACCACCGGCCGGGCGAAACGCGGGATCACCCGCGGCGGATTCTCCAGCGCGGCCTGCAGAGCCTCGATCTCGCGCACGGCGGTCTCATTCGGCTCAGCCAGGACGCGCCCGTCAGTGCGCTCGTGGACGATGGCGTTGCGCAGATCGGCGAATTCCTTGAGATCGTCGCTGTAGCGCCGCACACCGGCGCTCAACTCCGCGCCGCGATCGACCAGTTTGTAGAAGCGGGTGTGCTTCTCCATCCCGGTCAGGGTCCGCAGGTAGCGCTCAATTGCGCCGAAGGCGGCCAGGAACCGCTCGGATTTCGTCGCCATGCATCCCTGCCTCCGGGCGTCCCTAGGCCGGGTCCACCACCACTTCGATATTGGCGGTCGGGCTGCCATGCGTGATAACCGGCACGGACGCCGTGTTGGTGAACAGCAGCGCCCCCGCGGCGTCGGTGATGCGGACCCGCAGCGCGTAGGAGCCGCTCTCCTCAATCACAGCCGGGACGTAGATCACTTCAAAGGAGTACGGCGGGCTGGCGAGGTCGGATACCGTCTGCTCGCCAATCACGACGGCTGGCGCATCGGCGCGGGAGACATCCTCAATCTGGACCGACAGGACTGCGCCGGCCGGCGGAGCGGCCTCCCCGGAGTACGTCACGGTGCCGGTGACGGAAGCGATGGCCGGCACCTCCCCGGCTGCCGGGGCCGGCTCGCTCTCAGCCGTCGGGGTTAGCTCAACCGTGGCCTGGCCGGTCTCATCCCCGCCTGCGGGGGCCGGCTCATCTTCGGTGGCGGGGGCGCCTTCCGCGCCCGCGCCGCCATGTCCCGGGGCCGGGTAGGCCGGCTCACCGCACGCGGTCAGCACGAGAATCAGAATCAGCAGCAGGCTGACAAGACGGAATCGCATCTCTTTGGCTCCTCACAGATTATTTCAGACGCACACCCCCCGTATCTCATTATACGCCAGCCCGCCGGCCAGTTCCACACGTAGCCTCATCCACCCCACCCCCGGTCTCTCTCCATCCTGTATGGAGAGGGAAGTACAACCGCGCCCGGCGCGGCTCCTGCTCCCTTCTTCCGTCAACGGAGGAAGGGCCGGGGATGGAGGTCAGGTCCCGTCCCACACATCGTGCGGCGGGGTGCGGGACAGGGCGGCGGCGATCACGCGCGCGTCCATCCCGAAGCGGCGGGCCAGCGCCGCCGGCAGGTCGGCCTGCTCCTCCTCCGCCAGTGGGATCGACTCCTCCTGCCCGGCGGTCCGCCGGATCAGCCCCTTGCCCTCGCTGTAGCGCCAGATCGCCCAGGCGGCCATCTGCCAGGGGCGGGCTGTCGGGTGTGGCTCAACCTTCTGGATGATGACTTCTCGGAGGAACTGACCGTCGGGCGCGTGATCGCGCAACAGGCGGGCCATGAAGCGATCATCAGACACCGGCGGGCCATTCACCCAGAAACAGACCTGCTCAAAGCGGTGGGCGGAGCGCCGGATCAGCCAGCGCTCCAGCCCGACCGGCGTCGCCGCGTAGGTGTAGACCGGCGCCTCGACCGAGGTCGGCGCGTCGCTATCCAGCGGGAGGGCCGCCGGGATCGGGTAGCCGGCATCGGCCAGCCAGGTCAGGCCATCCAGCCGCACCAGGAGGGCGCAGTGCGGCTCGACGGTGGCCGACTCCATGTCGCAAAAAGCCATCGTGCTGGTGAAGCCGAGCGCCTCCAGCAGGGCGCGCAGGGCGAAGTTGCTCTCAAAACAGGTGCCGCCCGTCCCCAGACGCAGGGCATCGGCGAAGAAGGCCGCCGGCCGGCGGGCGTAATCAGCGGGCGCGCCAGGCCGCTGGTGGCGGGCGATGCGCGACGCCGATTCCCAGGGGATATGCGTGGCCCAGCCCAGCAGCAGGCGGCTGAGGAAGTCCGGCGCAGGCGCGGCGGCTTCCAGCCCCAGCCAGGCCAGGATGTCATCTACGGGGAGCGTCGCCATGAGGATTTCTCCTGCCGAGATCAATATGGGTCGGTTGGATCGCGCCTCACCCTCACCTCACCCCCCGGCCCCCTCTCCAACAAGTGGAGAGGGGGAGTCC
>JARKNX010000154.1 GCA_029976025.1 Aggregatilineales bacterium
TCGGCACTTCGTAGATGCGGTATCCCCGTTTCAGCACCTTGGCGGTGATCTCCGGCTCGAATTCAAACCCCCGCGCTCGCAGGTGAATCTGCTGTACGATATCGCGCCGAAAGACCTTGTAACACGTTTCCATATCGGTCAGGATGGTGTTGTACAGGATGTTGGTGAAAAAAGTCAGCAGCCGATTAGCGACCATGTTCCAGAAGAACATGGTCTTGGTCGGCCCGCCGCGAAAGCGCGACCCGTAGACAACCTTGCTGATGCCTTCCTGAATAGGGCGCAGCAGGAGCGGATAATCACGCGGATCGTATTCCAGATCGGCATCCTGGATCAGGACGATATCTCCTGTGGCGGCGGCAAACCCGGTCCGGACGGCGGCGCCTTTGCCCTGGTTATGAGCGTGATAGATGATTTTGAGCAGGGAGTCGCCTTCCATGCTTTTCAGAGTGTCGCGGGAACCGTCCTGTGAGCCGTCATCAACAATGATGATCTCGTGAGCGACGTTGACCGCTTTAACGCGCCTGACGATCTCCTGAATAGTGGCCTGTTCGTTATAACAGGGAATGATTACCGACACAGTCAAATTCAGCGTTTCCACGACCATTCGGATCCCTCTCAGCGTCCTGCTCAAGGCAGGCGCATTATAGCTGAGCTACCAGTGCCCTGCAAATAACGGCCCTTCCGGCCTGTCTTCGTGAAAGTTTGTCATACCGATAAGGATTTTAAGCATGTTCTGGCCCGTAAAATGACATATTCTGCCATTAATGGGGCCAGAGTTGCAGAAAACGGACTGGAATGTTTGGAGATGTTTCGCGCTCTCCGTTATAATTCCTTCCGTTCTGTTGGGGGGGCAGGTCCGTTCTTCCAGCGCCCAACCGGACGCTCATCCATACTCGAACGTCTTCATACGTCTCGTTTGCCGAAATGGTGAAGGCGTTTATCATGTTTAGCGCTGGCACCGACTAGCTAAGGAGAATGATAGCACTATGTCTGCAATGCAGGGAATAGAGCCTTTTGAGCAAGTCATGATCTTGTTCGTGCTTGCGATCTCGTTTGTAGCCCTTGCTTATGCCTACTGGCTGGCTCGCCAGACATTCGCTGCTGACAAAGGCAGTGAGGCTATGCAGCGTATCTGGGGCTTCATTCGCGATGGCGCCAATGCCTATCTGCGCACCCAGATCAGGACCATCATACCGCTGATCGTATTGCTGGCGCTCTTAATGTTTGCGAGCGTGGCGCTGGTCCCGCCTACCGGGGAGGCGATCGAGCTGTTCTGCCCGGCGGCTGTAGAAGAGGCCTACGCAGCAGATATCGCCGGATACGCCGGTGTTGAGCCCGGGACGATTGTGGCGCAGCTGGAAGCGGCAACGGTGACCGCCAAGCAGCTCGCAGTTGATGAGTACGGCTACCATGATTTCAACCCGGAGCGTGTGGCAGCAACGGTTGCCTGCCCTGACGCTACCTGGGGTATCGCCATTGGCCGCGCCCTGGCATTCGTTATGGGGGCGGGCTTCTCCGCAGCGGTCGGCTTCATCGGCATGAACATGGCTGTGCAGGGCAATGTGCGTGTGGCCGCGGCGGCTAATCGCAGCTTCAAAGAGGCCCTCACAATCGCGTACCGCTCTGGCACTATCACCGGTATGCTGACCGACGGGCTGGGTCTGTTCGGCGGTACAATCATCTTCATTATTTTCGGTAAGGCAGCGCCCGATGTGCTGCTGGGCTTTGGCTTCGGCGGCACGCTGCTGGCCCTGTTCATGCGCGTCGGCGGTGGCATCTACACCAAGGCTGCCGATGTGGGGGCTGACCTGGTCGGTAAGGTTGAGGCCGGCCTGGAAGAGGACGATCCGCGCAATGCCGCTGTGATTGCCGACCTGGTGGGCGACAATGTGGGCGACGGCGCCGGTATGGCGGCGGATATCTTCGAATCCTACGAAGTGACTATCGTCTCCAGCCTGATCCTGGGCCTGGCCCTGACCGCCGCCACCGGCGATCTGTTCTGGATTGTGCTGCCGCTGCTAGTCCGCGGCGTTGGCGTTATCAGTTCGATTGTCGGTACCTACGCGGTATCTCTGTGGCGCGTTGATGATGCCGAAGAGGCGATGTACAAGAGCTACGAGATCTCCAGCGCGATCACGATTACCTCGACGTTCCTGCTGGCAGTCCTGTATGCCGGTACGCGTAGCTCCGCCGGGGGCGACCCGCTGGCCTATCTCTCGCTAGGCTCGCTGGTAGCCGTAGGCGTGGCGCTGGCTGTCACCTTCAACCCGCTGACCGCGCTGGCGACCAGCGCCAACAGCAAGCGCGTCCAGAAGGTTGCCGCCGCCACGGTCTTTGGTCCGGCCCTGGTTATTCTGGAGGGCATGTCCCTCGGCTATATGTCCAGCGTCTGGTCAGTTCTGGTGATCGCCGCGGCCGTCACCTCTTCCATTCTGGTCTACAGCGTTAGCTTTCCGGTGGAATGGCGTCTGCCCGTATTTATAGCGGGCATTGTGATTTCCGTCCTGGCAATCGCCAACGGCTTCCGCACCAAGAATGTAGTCTCCGGCATCTTCCGGGCTCTGTGGATTATGGTTGCGGCGCTGTTCCTGATCTCGATGCGCGAAGTTGATCCAGAGAATCGTTTCGTGTATACGCTCTTCGGGGTGTCGCTGATTGGCGTGGGTATGCTCTCGCATACCGGTAACAACGTCAGTATGGACACGTTCGGCCCGATCGCTGATAACGCCAACGGTATCGGTGAGCTTTCCGGCGAGGACTTCACGCCGGAGTCGCGCCAGATCATGGCTGATCTGGATGCGGCTGGCAATACCACCAAGGCTATCACCAAGGGCGTTGCCATTGGCTCGGCGGTGATCGCCGCACTGTCGCTGTTCGGCTCCTTCTTCATCGATATCGAGCGTGTGATGCCAGCGGAACGTCTGGAGACGTATGTCCGCTCAATCAATCTGGCGGATGCAAGCGTCTTTGTCGGCCTGCTGCTGGGCGGCGCAATGCCCCTGATCTTCGGTAGCCTGCTGATCAAGGCGGTGAATCGCGCGGCAGGTTACATCATGGCTGAGGTCCGCCGCCAGTTCCGCGTGCCGGGTATTATGGAAGGCACCAAGACGCCGGATTATGCCCAGGCAGTGACCATCTCGACCCGTTCGGCGCAGCGGGAACTTATCCCCCTGGGTCTGATCGCGATTGTGACTCCGATCGTCGTCGGTCTGGTGCTCAAGGAGCAGGCGCTTGGCGGCTTCCTGGCGGGCGTGATCGTATCCGGGCAATTGCTGGCGGTCTTCATGGCTAATTCCGGCGGCGCCTGGGACAACGCCAAGAAGTTCGTCGAAGATGGGAACTTCGGCGGTAAGGGCACGGACAATCATAAGGCGTCAGTGGTGGGCGATACTGTCGGCGATCCGCTCAAGGATACGGCCGGCCCCGCCATGAACCCGATGATCAAGGTGATGAACCTGGTCGCCCTGATCGTGGCTCCGCTGGTGGTGCGGCTTTACGGCGGCGAGACAGCACTATCTGTCATCGTTGTGGCAGTGGTGGGCCTGATCGTGATCGTCTGGTCTGTCCGCCGCAGCGACCGTGACGAAGGTTCGCCTCAGGAATCGACGAGCGCCTGAGCCGGCCAGGCTTATTGCGCTCCGATACCTCGGAGTACAGCAGTATTGTGGGGCGGCCTCCGTTTTGGGGGCCGCCTTTTTCGTTATACAATGCGGGCATAACTGGCGGGCCGGGGAAGGTTAATGCGGCTGTTTCAGCTTGGCTTTTTGTACCGCCTTCTGGGCGGCATCGATCTTGAGAATCCCATTACGCTGCATGAACTCAAGCGGCTGCCGACATACCGGATGGGGCGCTGGAGTCTGCCCTTCGATATCCTCGGCGGCATTGAGTTTATCTTCACGCTGCCGGGCTTCTGGGTGCCGTTCGTTCACTGGTTGTGGCGCATCCCGGCGCTTTTGAACAGCGCCGTTCTGATCAGCCACGAGCTTGAGGATCAGACCTGGAATACGTTCCGCGCGACAACCCTCAGTGTGCGCGAGATTGTGCTGGCCAAATATGCCGCGGTCATCCGCCTCATGGAACCGCACTTCACCCTGGTTACATCTATCCGCGCGCTCCCGGTGCTTGTGTTTGGTCTGTCATGGGCAGCCAGCACGTTGACTGTCCTGCCTAAGGAGGGGTTCGGATACTGGTTTTCCACGTCATGCGCGTTTCTGGCATCGGGCATTTCCCTGCTGTTATCGCCGGCGCTAGATATTGCGTTTGATACGGCCCTCGGTCTTCTGGCATCCGTATTCTCTTCTCATCGCGCTGCTTCTCTGATCCTGGCTTTCGTGCTGCGCGGGGCGCTTTTCCTCCTGCCCGTGGCCTTGCTTGTTCCACTTCAGACCGGGGCGCTGGCCGGCCTTTCCCCGGCCACGATGATCCAGTTTCGGGCCGTGTCCATTGTGGCGACCTTTGGGCCAGCCTATGCCTTCCTGTGGGGACTGGATCCCTGGCCGAGCGTGCTGCTGGTCATCATCTGGATGGGGCTTAAGATCGGAATTACGCGCCTGATGATCGAATTCGTTATCCGCCGCGCCGGGCGGATGGAAGCCTGACATGCCCGCCCCGTAGCGATCGATGATCGGAATATCTTGACAGCCGCCGGGTAGTTCGTTATACTTGCTTCTGATACCCCCTCCCGGGTGGGGTGGGGCGAGAAAGAACGATGATGGACGATCAGAATCGCGCGCAGATCATCTTGCGTCTCAAGAGTACAGCCGGCCACATTCAGGGCATTGTCCGGATGTTAGAGGAGGATCGCTACTGCATTGATATCATCAAGCAGATTCAGGCTGCTCAGGCGGCGCTGAGTCGCACCAGCGAAGCGATCCTGGAGACGCATCTCCATACATGTGTCACGACCGCTATACGCGGTGACGACTCCGACGAGCGAGAGCGCGTGCTGTCGGAAATCAGCGAAGTGTTTCGACATACCAATAAATCCCTGTAGCCTGTGCGAAAGGAGCACATCCCCATGCAGAGCAAGACCTTCAAAGTACCCAATATCTCCTGCGGGCATTGCGTGATGACGATCAAGAACGAAGTCGGCGAACTGGCCGGAGTGTCAGCCGTGCAGGCGGATCAGGCCTCTAAAATGGTGACAGTGGAATGGGGTGACCCGGCAACCTGGGAGCAGATTCGATCCCTGCTGGTCGAAATCAATTATCCCCCTGTCGAGGCAAATTAGACTCTGCCGGGTTTGAGACAGCGTGATTGCAGGGGCGGGGGAGACTCCGCCCTTGTTGTTCAGAAAAGAAACTGAGGGTGGCAAGATGGCTGAGAAAAGCATTACGCTTCCGGTGACTGGCATGACCTGCGCCAACTGCGTGACCACCGTTGAGCGAAGTGTCAAGAAACTGGATGGTGTCCAGGAGGCGACTGTCAATCTGGCATCGGAGCGCGTAACCCTGGTCTATGACGATCGACTGGTCAAGCCGGCTGCCGTGATCGAGCGTATTCGCAAGGCGGGTTACGATGTTCCTGAGCAGGTTCTGGAACTGCCGATCACGGGGATGACGTGCGCAAACTGCGCGTTGACTGTCGATCGCGCTCTCAAGAAAGTCCCTGGAGTGCTTGAGACGGACGTAAACTTCGCTACTGAGCGGGCACGCGTGACTCTGGCGGCTGGCGTATCGCGCGATGCGCTTGTTGAGGCCATAGAAAAAGCGGGTTACGGGGTTGTGCAGGCTGACACGGACGATGCTTTGGAAGATGCCGAACAGGTTGCTCGCGAAGCCGAGATACGTCATCAGGAGCGCCGTCTGCTGGTCGGCGTGGTGTTTTCACTGCCGCTGTTTCTGCTCAGCATGGCCCGCGACTTCAACCTTCTCGGCCACTGGGCGCATGATCCCTGGGTGAATTATCTGTTCTGGGCGCTGGCGACGCCGGTGCAGTTTTATGTGGGGTGGGACTACTATGTAGGAGCCTTCAAGGCGCTCCGCAATCGCTCAGCTAATATGGATGTGCTGGTGGCGCTGGGGTCCAGTGTGGCCTATTTCTACAGCATCCCGATCATGCTGGGATTGCTCCCGGGTCACGTCTATTTTGAGACTTCCGCCGTGATCATCACGCTGATTGTAACCGGGAAGCTGCTGGAAGCGCGGGCCAAAGGCCGTACAAGTGAAGCCATCAAGAAGCTGATGGGCCTGAGCCCCAAGACTGCCTGTGTAGTCCGCGAGGGCGTGGAGCAGGATATCCCTGTTGAGCGTGTGCGCGTGGGGGATATCGTCCTGGTGAGGCCGGGAGAACGGATTCCGGTGGATGGGCTGGTTCTGGAAGGCCAGAGCGCTGTAGACGAGAGCATGATCACTGGCGAGAGCCTGCCTGTGGATAAAGGGCCAGGCATGGAGGTCATCGGCGCGACCATCAACCGGCAGGGCCTGCTCAAGTTTGAAGCCTCCCGTGTGGGGCGTGAAACAGCGCTTGCCCAGATCATCCGCCTGGTGGAGCAGGCACAGGGCAGCAAGGCGCCGATTCAAAAGCTGGCCGATCAGGTTGCGGCTGTTTTTGTGCCAGCGGTGATTATCATCGCGGCTGTGGTGTTCTTTATCTGGCTGGCGGCTACAGGAGATTTCACGGCGGCGCTGGTACGGATGATCGCCGTGCTCGTGATCGCCTGCCCCTGCGCCATGGGGCTGGCGACGCCGACCGCAATCATGGTCGGTATGGGGCGCGGGGCTGAAATGGGTATCCTGTTTAAGAACAGCGAAGCGCTGGAACGCGCGCACCGGCTCTCAGCAATTGTCCTGGATAAGACCGGGACGCTGACCCGGGGAGAGCCGCGTGTCACCGATCTGCTCGTGCGCACGGGCAGTTCGCTCGATGAGGGTACGCTGCTGGCGCTGGCCGCCGGCGCGGAGCGGGGCAGTGAGCACCCGCTGGGACAGGCCATTGTGTGTGCGGCGCGGGAGGGCGTTTTCACTTTGGAGGAGCCGCTGGTTTTTGAGGCGATTGTGTGGAAGGGCGTTCGCGCCCGGGTGGTTGGTCGTG
>JARKNX010000003.1 GCA_029976025.1 Aggregatilineales bacterium
CCCCGTCGGGCAGCATCGCCCCGGTGTGGATCAGCACGGCCTGGCCGGAGCCAAGCGTCACGCCGGGCACTTCGCCCATGCGCGCCTCGCCGATCACGCTCAGATAGGCGGGCAGGGATTCGCCCGCCCCATAGGTATCGGAGGCCCGCACGGCGTCGCCATCGGCCGTGCTGCGGCGAAAGGCGGGCAGATCGGCCGGACTGAGCGCTTCGTCGACGACGACCGGCAGGCCGTACTGGATGGCCTGCTGGAGCGCGCCGGCCGCCGTGCCCGTCGCGGTGCGGTGGCTGAGCGCGGCCAGCCAGCGGGCGCGGGCTTCATCAGGGGGGACGAGGTTGAAGAATTCAGGCATGGGCGCTTCCAGGTCAGGTAGCTTTGTCGCGGACAGGGATCAACAGCAGGGGCACATGCACCCGTTCCGAGATGCGGGGCGTGATACTGCCTTCCCAGAAGGCGTCCATCCCGGCCTTGCCGTGGGTGCCCAGCACGATCAGATCGGCATGGACGGCGTGGGCGGTGTCCACGATCATGCTGGCGGGTTCTCCCCGCTGGACGGATGTCTGGATCGCTGGGATATCGCCACCCAAAAGGGCGGTTTGTTCCTGCAGGTACAGCGCGGCGGCCTGCTCATTGAAGTCGAGCAGGGCGGCCGTCGCGCCGGGCAGCAAGCGGGACGTGGCCGCATGAATGCCGGTCAGCGTCTCCCGGCGGTGAATGACCATCAACAGGTGCAGATTGGCCTGGCACGTCCGGGACAGTTCGGCAGCCACGGGCAGACCCAGGGCGTGCTCCGGGTTGCCATCCAGCGGGACGAGGATGCGTCCGCAGGTCAGTTCCAGTGGCATGCCGCCCTCCGCCGGAGGGACGAGCAGTACAGGCACGCTGCCCTGGGCCGTCACCTGCTGGGCGATGCTGCCGTACAGCCAGGAACGCAGTCCGCCCTGCCCATGCGTGCACATCACAATCAGATCGGTGCCCAGTTCCAGTGCGTGAGCCACGATGCTGTATCCCACGTGGTCGACTGCCTCGGTGTGAACATGGAAGTCGGCCGCGACTTCGGGCGGAAAGGCGCGCCGGGCGACGTCCTCCAGGTAGGCGCAGGCCTCATCCTGATCGGTCAGGTGGCGCTCCCCATGAACGGCCTGAGGGGCGTTGCGTTCGATCAGATGGAGGAGTGTGACCCGGCTGTTGAAGTGGCGGGCGATATGACGGGCGGCGGGCAGCACGGTCTCGGCCAGGGTCGAACCGTCCAGAGGGACGAGAAGGTGTTCGAACATCGCCTTATCCTCCGGCAAACGTCTGGACCAGCAGGTAGATGTTCAGCGCGACAATCAACGCGGCGATGAGTCCGGCCAGCAAGGTCGTGCTCCGCCGGTTGACCAGCACGCCCATCAGATCGCCCCGGCGCGTAAACATGATCAGCGGGATGATGGCAAAAGGCAAGCCGAAGCTCAGCATGACCTGACTCAGAACCAGCGTTCGGGTAGGGTCCAGTCCGGCGGCAATCACCAGCAGCGAGGGCAGCATCGTCACCAGACGGCGCAGCCAGGGCTGGATGTGGCGGTGCAGGAAGCCCTGCATGATTACCTGGCCAGCCATCGTCCCGACCGACGAGGACGACAGGCCCGCCACCAGCAGCGACATGGCGAAAATTCCACTGGACGCCTGGCCCAGCAGCGGTTCCAGCGTGCGGTGGGCCTCTTCGATAGAGCCGACCTGGGTCATGCCCTGAGTGTGAAAAGTCGAAGCGGCCATGATCAGCATGGCGGCGTTGATCAGGCTGGCGAGTCCCATTGCCACGCCAATATCGATTACCTCGAAGCGGAACAGACGGCGCAGCAGAGCCGGTTCCCGGACGACGATGCGGTTCTGCATGAGAGCGGAATGCAGGAAGATGGCATGCGGCATGACGGTTGCGCCCAGGATGCCCGCCGCCAGCAGGATGCTTTCCGGTCCCTGGAACTGGGGGACGATCGAATGGTAAAGTACCTGCCCCAACTCAGGGCGATCCATGCCTGTTTCGATGACGTAACTGACGGCCACGATGCCGATCAAAATCGTGATCACGGCTTCAATCGGCCTGAAACCGTAGCGCTCCAGGCCAAGGATCAAGAAGGTGACGACCGCAGTGAGCAGCCCGGCTGCCCACAGGGGGATACCAAACAAGAGGTTGAAGCCCAGCGCCGCGCCCAGAAACTCGGCAAGGTCCGTGGCCATCGCCACCACTTCCATCAAGACCCACATGCTGATGACCACCGGGCGCGGGAAGCTGGTCCGGCACAACTCAGCCAGATTCTGGCCGGTGGCGATACCCAGCTTGGCGGACAGCGTCTGGATCAGCATGGCCATCAGGTTGCTGCCGAAGATCACCCACAGCAAGAGGTAGCCATACTGCGCGCCGCCCTGGATATTGGTGGCGAAGTTGCCGGGGTCGACGTAAGCCACGCTGGCGATGAACGCCGGGCCGAGGAAGGGCAGCAGGCTGGCCAGACGGCCTTTTTTGCTGCTGCCGGCGAGTACCTCCACCGCGGCCTGGACAGTCCCCCGATCCCCGGAGCGCGCCTCATCGACGCTTCCCGAATCTTTCATAGAACCTCGCTTGAGAGGCACGTTCGCCCGGCGAGCGGTTGTGATTCCGGATCGGATTGTACCCCGCGCAAGGCGTTTGGGCAGGCGGGGTTGCTGCGTACCTGGGGTTGCGGCCATAATGAGAGAGGCTGGATCGCTGGAATCACCGCTGAAAGGAGTTCCCCGTGCGTCGAGTCGGCCGGGTGGCGCTGGTGATGGGCTTGCTGCTGGGTCTGGCGGTGCTTGTCCTGGCCAAAGCGCCGGTCGTGACCGGC
>JARKNX010000011.1 GCA_029976025.1 Aggregatilineales bacterium
GAGGAAGGGCGGGGGTTCGCCGTGGTGGCGATGGAGGTGCGCCAGTTGGCGGACCAGTCGCGCGGGGCGACGAGTCGCATCGGGGGCATTCTGCAGGAGATACAGGCGGCGACGAATACGGCGGTGATGGTGACGGAAGAGGGGAGCAAGGGGGCGGCGCGGGGGGTGGAGCTGGTGGGCCGGGCTGGCGAAGCGATCGCGCAGTTAGCCGAGACGATCGAGGGGGCGGCGCAATCTTCGACGCAGATTGCGGCGAGCACGCACCAGCAGAGGAACGGCATGGAGCAGTTAGCGGCGGCGATGGCGGCGATTCGGCAGGCCAGCGAGGAAGCTGCGGCCAGCACCCGCCAGACCGAAGGCGCGGCCCGGAATCTCAATGCTATGTCCCGCCAGATGGAAGAAGCAGTTGAGCGGTATTCAGTCAGGTAGGGGGCTGCCCACAAACGTGCGGCAGTTTGCGTGAGGGAGCGAAAGAGGAGGTGTGATCATCCACTGAACCCGGGGTCTGCCTGCTTCCGGGTCGTGGCGCAGTCGCGTAAGCGAGGTTCATTGTTAGGTTGAGTCGGGTATAACGTATAACGAACATGGGGGCTAAAGGAATATGCAACAGGCGAAAGTGCAGCTCACTATCGGGGCTGAGGAGCAGGCGCAGGTTGACGCTCTTATGCAGGCGCGCCGGGCGCAGTTTTCAATCCTGGCGACTCGTATCCTGGGAATTGTGTTTATTATCGAAGCGGCGCTGGCATTCCTGCTGTGGGTGTTATTCGCCCGGGATTCTTTGCAGCTTCTGATTGGCATTATTCTGACCAGTGTCATTGCCCTGTCGGCCGGGGTGCATCCGTGGCTGGCTCGCGCTGGCTACGGCCAGTTAGGGACTAACCTGGTACTGGAAGGTTTTCTCTTTCTATTGTTCGTGACGTCACTGTTGGACTCTGTGGCGCTGCCGGTTGTGGCGCCGTGCTACCTGTTCATCAGCGTCCTCTCGATTTTGATGCTGGGGAGCCGGCGGAGTATATGGGTCACGGTGCAGTCCGCGATTGCGTTTGTGGCGGGCATGGTGCTGCAGCAAGGCCCGGCGCAGGAATGGTTCCCGCCGCTGGATCCGGGTGTCAGGATCGGCGGTGCCGTAATCGGGGTTCTGGCGTTCCTCGCCATGGCTTTCATCCTGCGTCGGATTGTCCTGGGGCAGGAAGGGCATCTGCGCCAGTCGGAGCTGGCGGTGCTGGAGATCGAGCACCGGGCGCAGGTGGAGCGCGAGCAAGGGGCGCAGATCCAGCAGGCACGGGACGAGATCGAAGCGTTGGCCGCCACGGAGCGCGAGCAGCGGCAGGCGCTGGAAGTGTTGATCGGCCAGATACGGGATTCCGCGGCCAACCTGCACACGGCAGCGGCGGAAATACTGGCCGCCTCCGCCCAGCAGATGGCAGGGGCGGCGGAGCAGAATGCGTCGGTCACGCAGACGATGGCGACGGTGGAGGAAGTGCGGGCCACGATGAGCCAGACGGCGGAGCGGGCGCAGG
>JARKNX010000016.1 GCA_029976025.1 Aggregatilineales bacterium
GCCGGCCAGGTCAGCCCAGGTGGTGTCATGATAGTGTGGCTGCAGGCGGTCGTTCAGGCAGTCCTGGATCAGCCGCGGCCAGGTGGAATACGCTTCGCCCGTTACTACGACATCGGCCCACGGCTTCACGTCGTCGGGCGCAACAGTGGCATGCACGCCGCCCACGATCACGGTCTGCACGCCTGCCGCGTGCGCCAGCCCCGCGATGCGCCTGGCCGATTCGATGGCCAGCGTCTTGCTGGTGATGCCGACCAGGTCGTTCGGCCCCAGGCCCTTCAGCTTGGGGTCCAGGCACTCCAGGTTTTCATCCCAGATCTCGACCGGAATCTCCGGCGGCACGAGCGAGGCGAGCCGCATGAGGGTGTAGGGCGCGCCGGGAGCACGGCCCAGGAAGAGCCCTTCCCGGCCGGGGTGTATCAGGATAATACGGTTGATGTCCAACTCAGTCAGCCTCCAACGCTGGCAGTGCTGCAGATTATAGCGTGGAACCGGCGTCGATCGGAAATGAGGGGCCTGTGGATGGACGTTTACAATCGGCGGCGGTGGTGCGGTGGCGAGGTGGTCACCCCTGCCCGGATAAGTCTTGGCCAGGGCAGCGAGCACGCTCAGCGGTGGCGGAAGATGCGCACGGCCGAGGCGATCAGGATGAAACCGAGCGCCAGCTTCAGGGCCATCACGGGCACGATCCCTACCAACAGGCCCCCCAGCAGGGCGCCGATCACCGAGCCGAGCCCCATGGGCAGCGCGATGCCTAGCAGGTCGTTTCGGTCTCGCAGCATCCCTTGCCGGGCGTAGCGGACGACACCTACCAGCACCGTCGGCAGGCTGATCAACAAGCTGGCCGTGCCCGCAACCTTGATCCCGGCGCCGAACGCGAAGATCAACGTCGGTATGATCAGCTCACCGCCCGCGACGCCCAGAAGGCTGCTGAAGAGGCCGATGATTAGGCCAGCCAGTACCCCCGCCACAATCTGCCAGGCCGGATTGGGCGGCACGAAACCCGCCCGGGCCTCGGGTAGAAATGCCTCCACGATCAGGGCGCATCCGATGGTCACGAGCAGCACCAGGATAAGCCGTTCGAGCTGCCTGGCTGAAAGCCGGCCGAGCAGGGTGGTCCCCGCGAACGCCGCGGTCACGCCGCCGAGCATCATGGCGATCATGGGTGGCAGAAGCTGGCTGACGGAGGTCAGCGACAGCATTCGGCCGCGCGCCAGTAAGGACACGGTCACTGTCACCAGGCTGATCAGCAGATTCAACGGGACCGCGCGGCGCGGCTGCGCGGCCAGCGGTCCAACCAGGACGGGCAGCCGGAACTCGGCGCCGCCCAGACCCATCAGGCCGCCCAGCAGTGCGATGGGTACCGCGAGGCCGAACGCCAGGCCGGCGCGCCGCCTTTGCTGCGTTGTATCAGTCATGTCGAGCATCTCCAAAGGGCGCGCTGGGTCGGGTCATCCTAATCAATCCCACGCCGAGAGTCACGTCCAAACCTCCGAGGTCTCCGAGACCTCGGAGGTTTTGCGTCGTATCATCATGTTGAGCGCCTCCAATCGCCGCACCGGGCCGGATCATCCCAGCAGGACCAGCGCCTCCCGGCGCAGCGCAAGCTGCACCTGCTGGCCCACCTGGAGGTTGAGCGGGGTGTAGGTGTATCGAGGATGGCTCACCTCGATCGCATGGCCGTTCGGCAGCGCCAACAGCAGGTGGCGCGCACCGGGATAGAAGCTGCTGGCCGTGATCCGGCCAGCCACCTGGTTGTGCTGCACGGCCGCCATCATGGGCCGATCCGGATAGATGATCTTGACGTCCTCCGGCCGGATGTAGGCCGTCACCGCGTCGCCAATGGTCACTTCCCGCGGCGGCGCGCTGAGCAGCAGGCCGTCCCAGTCCAGGGTCACGCCACCTGCATCGGCTGCGACGGCCCGGGCGCGAAACAGGTTGGTGATCCCCATGATGCCTGCCACCCGGGCGTTGGCCGGATGGCGGAAGACCTCCTCGATGGGGCCAATCTGCTCCAGGACACCGTCGTGCATCACTGCCAGGCGCTGCCCAACGGCAAAGGCGTCCTCCAGCCGGTGCGTGACATACACGACGACCAGGCCGAGCTCAGCCTGGAGCGCCACCAGCTCGCGCTGCAGGCGCTGGCGCGCGGCCATGTCCAGGGCCGAGAAAGGTTCATCCAGGAGCAAGACGCGGGGCTCCGCAGCCAGGCTACGTGCGATGGCAACCCGCTGCTGCTGGC
>JARKNX010000026.1 GCA_029976025.1 Aggregatilineales bacterium
GGAACAGCCCCGGTGTGAGCAGCAGGGCCGGGTGGATCGTGGGCGAGACGAAAACTGGCACGATCAGGAACATGGTGGAGCCGATCAGGATGTTGACGCCGGGACTCATCATCAGGTTCAGCTCGCGCACGTCGTTGATGACCCGCGACATAATCTCCCCGACCGGCTGCATGTCGTGGAAGGTCATGCTCTTGCTCAGCAGACTGACGTAAAGCTGGTCGCGCGCGTCGCGCTCGATGCGCTGGGCGAAGGTTTCCGCCGCGAAGTTGCGGCAGAACTGGAGCAGGCCGCGCACGATCTGGCTGAGGATGATCAGGCCGGCGATCCCGGCCACGGTCTCGATCCCCTGCCCGGCGGCGACTCCGTTCACGGCCCGCCCGGCCAGCACGGGCATGACCGAAGCCAGAGCGGCATTGCTGAACGCGCCAATGAACATGAGCACCACCATCAGCGGGTGGCGGCGGACGTGCGACCAGACGTAGCGCAGCGGCGATCGGTAATCGGCACGGTCAAACGTGCGGGCGACGAACTCGGCGGACATAAGCGTTCCTGGCAGGAATGGATGATTGACGGGCGATGTCGCGCGGTCAGGACTTCGGCGAACTCATCGGGCCGCGAGGCCGCCAGATTGTACCGTATCCGGCCGATCCGGGGAGTACCGAGTTGATACGAAAAAACGGAGGAGGTTCAAAAGGAAAAATGAACCGCCAGGGAAGCCAGGGAAAAACGGGGAGAAAAGCGAGCCGCATGGAAAAATGCTGTCGTGGAGGAAGGCCTCAAGCGCCCGATTCCTGCTTTGCCGCTTCGACGCTTTCTCCGGCTTCCCAGCCTCGCTTTTTCCTGCCTCTCTTCCTCTTGTCTCCTGCCTCTGCTTTCAGGGAGCGGGTTGCAGCGGCAGCCGGACCGTGACCGTGGTGGACTGGCCGGGGGTGCTTTCCAACTGGAGCTGGCCCCCGTGCAGTTGGGCCAGCCGCCGGGCGATGGTCAGGCCCAGCCCGGCCCCCTGCTGCTCGTACAGGCGGCGCTCGAACTGCACGTAGGCGTCGATCCGGGCGATCTGGTCGGCGCTCATGCCCTTGCCGTGATCGGTGATCGCCAGCTCGTACCAGGGGCTGCGCGCCGCCCCTCGAATCAGGATCGGGCTGTCGGCAGGGGAGAAGTGGCAGGCGTTGCTGACCAGCTCCTCGACGATCTTGCGCAGATTGTCCTGGGTGATGGCGATCGACGGGACTTCCTCCAGCTCGAAACGCAGGCTGGCGGCGCGCCTGGCCTGCTCCGCCTGGGCAATCGCGGCCTTGACGATCAGCTCGTGCGGGTCTGACAGGGCCTGGCTGCACAGCTTCTTGCGCCGTTCGGGGTCGGCAATGTAGACCTCGATCTGGGCGAAGAGCAGGAAGTTCTCGGTCAGGTGGTAGAGCCGCTGGCTGCTCG
>JARKNX010000042.1 GCA_029976025.1 Aggregatilineales bacterium
TGGACGTGGCCCTGGCCGATCCGGACCTGCCCGCCCAAAGGGTCGATGGGCGGCGCGGTCTGCTGGCGAACTATGGCAGTCTGTGGGAAATCCCGGACATTCGCGGCATCAGCCCGCTGTGGCTGGCCGGGCCGCATGCGATCGTGGAAGGCAACCTGCCGGAGACAACCGCCTGGGAACTGTTCGCGGTCAAATACGTTTTCTCCGACTGGATGGAACTGCCCATCCCCAGCACGATCGTCGCCAGCGGCGAAGACGGGTATGGCCCGGTCAACGCCCACCGGCTGGACGATCCACGCCCGTTTGCGCTGCTGCTGGATCGGGTGGACTGGGTGGACAGCGACGGGTTTGCCTATGCCCTGCTGGCCGATTCCCGCTACGATCCGCGCCGCAGCATCATCCTGCTGGAAGAGGCGGGTCTGAGCCTGCCGGACGATCTGGCGGTTCAGGGCGAGGCGCGGGTCAGCGCGTTCGCGCCGGAGGCGATCACGATTGCCGTGACCGGGCAGAATGCGCCCGCCGTGTTGAGCATCGCGCTGCCCGACTATCCTGGCTGGCAAGCCACGGTCGACGGCCAGCCGGCGCGAATCCTGCGGGCCTATGGCGCGCTGAGCGCCGTGAGCCTGCCTGCCGGCGCGCGTCAGGTCGAGCTGGTCTACCGGCCCCTGAGCTTCACGGTGGGGGCGGGGTTGAGCCTGGCGACCTGGATCGCCCTGATCGGCGGCGTGGTCTGGCTGGGCTGGCGGCGCTATACTCCCGACCGGCGTAAGGAGAGCTAGGATGCGTTCTTTACTGTCCCGCGAGGATTGGTGGATCACGGTCTTTAATCGCACGGGAAGCCGCGCGCGGGCGATCGCGCTTGGCGGCGTGATTGGCGTCGCGGGGGTGGGCATCGGCCTGGGACTGGCATTGATCGGCCCCGTGTACATGATCGCCGGGCTGGTTGGGCTGCTGGCCGGACTGTATATCCTGACGGATCTGAATGTTGCCCTGGCATCGATCATTGTTGTGCTGGGGGTGTTGCCCTTTGGCACACTGCCTTTCAAGATCGGGCTGACGCCCACGCTGCTGGATATGACCCTGGGGGCGTTCTTCCTCGTCTACCTGTTCCAGTGGATGACCGGACGGCGGCGGTTGTTCCAGATCACGCCGCTGCATCCGCTGGTCGTCG
>JARKNX010000079.1 GCA_029976025.1 Aggregatilineales bacterium
CGCACGGGTCTTATCGCGGGGGTGATCCCTTCCACAAGTGTTTGGGTCTCCCATAACCTTTCTGGCACGGTGGACTGCACCCGCTGCCATTATGATGGAAACTCCTGGGGCCTGGAGGCCGAGGTGGCGCGACCATGAAACACTGGAAGCAATGTGCTGTGATTTTGATCCTGGGCCTTCTCGTCACGTCCGGCCCAGTTTATGCTCAGGATTTTAGTGGGGAAGAACTGACGGTTATCCTTGCTTCGCCGGGTGAAGGAGAAACGTTCTACACTGCCAAATCCGGCTTTCGGATAAGCGTACCGATTATCGGCCAGGTGATCAGCTATAACCGTCCGCTGCATCCAGAGACGGTAGAAGTTACAGTTGAGCTAGTAGAAGCGGATGGAACGCGATCATTGGTGGCCGCTCCTCTTGACGACTCCGGCCGATTCTGGATCTGGGCTTCGCTATTGTCAACTGGCCTTCCCTATCCCTCTATGGACACCCATGATGAAGAAGTCTGCGGGGAATGCCACCGCCCCTGGGCCGATATAGCGATGCCGATCGATGTCACCGAAGTTGTGGTCAGCGCCCGGGCGGCGGATGGGCGGACTGGTCAGGCTACGCGCCGCCTGCAGTTTGACCGCGGCGAGTACCGTGAAATGCCCGTTGTCGTCGAGGGCCTGCCCGAGGACAGCCAGAATGTCCTGGTTCGGGCTAACACAATCCTCTACGAATGGCGGCCGCGCATGTTCTACGCGGCTGTGGCTGACGGGCAGGCTACGCTATCGGTTGAGGGTCTGTTCCATACCGATCTGAACTATACAGTGAGCATGGTGCCGCAAGTTATCAATGGGACGGAGTACTCGACGGAACCTGTGACAACTGTCGTCCCGGCGGGCGGCAGGGCCGACCAGCCGATTATGCTGATGGCGCACCCCACCCGGGGCGAGATCACCGGCCGGCTTGTCGAAGCTGGCACGAATCACGGACTGCAAGCAGACGTGCTGCTGGTTAACCTGACTGGCGGTGAAAGCCAGGCAATAGAGGTCGGGGAAGATGGCACGTTTGATATCAGCGATCTCGACATAGCCAGGTATGCCCTTCAGGCTCAGGCAGACGGCTTCTTCCATCTACCTTACACTGTCAATCTTGCTGAAGATCGCTCTGCGGACATCCGGGTCCATCTCATCCCGGGCCCGTCAGGGAGAGTGGAAGGGACGGTCATGGCCGGAGGGCGGCCGCTGCCCTTTGCCGAAGCTCAGATAGCGGGCTATCCGCCATCTCAGGCGGACCCATTAACCGGGCACTTTGTCATCAATGCAGTCGATCTCGAGGAGCCGGTCACGCTGGACGTTCTGGCCGCGGGCTACTACAGCGTGCGCATCCCTGATGTGGGGACTGACGTGGGCCTTGTGGAATTAACTCCTTTGGGCGATACTCAGATCACCCAGATCGGCCAGGCTCAACTGTTCCAACCGGCTGCGAGCGTCGTGCGGCATGAGGGGAACACAGTCATCCTGGACCGCGGCGTTGCCTGGGTCACTGGCGCCTCTGGCGCTGACGTCAGGCTTCAGGTGGGCCAGTATCTGCTGCAAAGCAGCGACGCCGACTATGGTGTCGAGAGCTTGCCGGGCGCGCTGCCGCGGCTATACGTGAGTCGTGGTGAGGTCCAGGTGCAGCTTCTGAGCGGGGGCGCTCCCCGGCAGGTTGCTGCTGGCCAGACTCTGGCTCTGGATAATGACACACAGCGGCCGGTCGATATGCTCCCCGGCGAGGGAGCCATCCTGCGGGGTAATGCGGGATCTGTTTCGATTTTCCGGCTGGCACCGACGGCTGATGAACAGCGAGATGCGGCTGCGAAACAGACCGTCACTGTGATCGCCCAGGGATTCATGCTGCTGGCATATCTGATCACGCTGGTGATACTCCCGCTGGCTGTGATCGTTATAGGCGGCACCTACCTGGCTCGTCGCCTGCGCTCATAAAGACGCCTGGCTCATATATGTCAGGCGAAGTCCGGATGGAACTTTTGGCATAAGGGACATTCATGGCTCGGATCAAGGCAACAGCGCGGACAGTCTCGCTGCCACATCGGCAGCTCCTGATGCAGCGTTGGCTGCATATCCTTCACGAGAAGTTCCCCGCATGGGGTAGCGCGCGCCTTGAAAGTATCGCTCTCGGTGCCCTGGCCAACTTCTACGCCTTCTTCGATCAGCAGGGTGAAGTCGAACCCTGGGACTTGCTTCCGTTTCTGTCGGCCTCCGAAGAGACGCCCGGCGGTATCGCCGTCCGACATATAGTGCGCATCTTCGGGGCGCTGCGACTGGCGCTGAAGGACCTGATAAAGGACAGCGATCACGAGGCGCTGAACAGGGTCTACGAAGCCCTGGATGCCTGGCAGGAGCTGGTCTTGCTGAAGTACGAAACGACCCTGCTTCAGCAGTCCCGGGTGCACAGGGCCGAGATCGTGCAGCGCATGGCCGACATCAACACGATGAACTACTGCGCGGCAGCGCTCAATTCTTCGCTGGACCTGGCTGCCTCGCTGCATGCCACCGCGTGTCTGTGCCGCGATCTGACCAATGCGGATATCACCGCCGTTTACTTTTCGGAGCATGACGAGTACTTCCTGAGGAGCAGCGCGCGCAGCGAGCGCGCGCTGTGTCTTCCCCCTCTGCGAGAGTCGGCCGGGTCGGGCGTGCGTATCGGCGAAACCGTGATTCGCTACGACTCTCGCCGGACTGCTGTGATCGACAGCAACCGTCAGGATATGCCAATTGATGTGCCGCGGATCGGGACGGGAATCTCCCAGCTTCAGGCTGTCATTTGTATACCGCTGCATGCCGGACAGGTGTCGATCGGCAGGATCGTTGTAGGCTTTTTAGAACCGCAGGAATTTCCGACACAGAAAATCAGGATGTTGGAAATTTTCGCCAACCATGCCGGGCAGGCGATCTACAACGCGATGCTCTTTGAACAAATGGCCGAAATGGCAGTAGTTCAGGAACGGCAGCGCATTGCCTGTGAGATGCACGATACCATGCTCCAGACGCTGGTCTCGTTGAACATCAACCTCCGGGTAGCTATCTGGCGCGCCCGGCAAGGAGACTGGGAAGAAGCACTTCGAGTCTTCGAACAGGCCCGACAACTGGGCAAAGTTGCCGTTCAGGAAGGCCGGGACGCCCTGAGCAACCTGCGCGAAGAATGCTTCTGCCCCGGCGAGACGGAAAATCTGTCGGCGCTGATTCAACCGATCGTGGCCGTGTTCTCTGAGCAATCAGGGCTTATACCAGATACCCATATAGATGAGTCACTCAATCTGCCGCCACTCGTGGCACACCAGTTGAGCCGTATAGTGGGCGAAGCGCTGAATAACATCTACCGGCACGCCAGCGCCACAGCGGTAGCAATCCGGGTCGAGCAGGCCGATGATAAGCTGCGATTGCGGATAGCTGACGATGGCGTCGGCTTTGATCTCTCTCAGACCGGTATGCACGGATCGTTTGGGCTTTCCGGTATGCGGGAGCGCGCGCGGCTGATTAACGCCCAGCTGACTATCGACAGCAGCCCGGGTATAGGGACGGTCATTGAGGTCCGGTGGCACAATCAGGGTGCGATGCAGCGTTTTCCGGGCAACGAAAACGCTATTTTCGCTCAATTCAGAAAGGCCGAGAGCAGTAGAGTCAGTACGGTGAGGGATGAGCAGGATGTCTGTGAAACCCCCTTCGAATTCCCATACGACCGAGCTGGCTGGCCTGCTGGGGCAGGTGCTGGAAGCACATGATGCGGAGCGCTGCGCGCTCGCTCACCGGCTCCAGGAGAATACAGGTCAGGCACTGGCGGCTTTGATGTTCCAGTTGCGGGTGTTAGAGCGCCATTGCACCGATGCCGAGCAAGCCAGGCGGATCGCTGAATCGCGCAATGTCGTGATAGAGGCGCTGCATGATCTGGAGTCGCTGCTGCTGACGCTGTATCCTCCGGCGCTGGAGGAGCAGGGTCTCGGACCGGCGCTGGAAGTCTATGTCCAGGAATTTTCCCGGACCGCTCAGATCCATATCGAGACCGATCTGGAGATACTCCCTGAGCGACTCTGTTCCACTGTCGAGATAGGGCTGTTCCGTGTCGCCCAGGACGCGCTGGAGGCAATATGCCAGCACCCGATGATAAGCTGGGTACAGCTTCTGTTGAGGCTGCGGGTGGGCGCGATCGCGTTGATTATCCAGGATGATGGCCCCGGCTTCACCCTGGATGAGCTGTCGGGCTGGAATTTCGTGCGCATGCGCCGCCGCGCCGAATCGCTTGGCGCGGATTGCTCCTTCTCGACCAGCCCGGAAGGTTCCCGAATCGAAATCGTAGTGCCGTTGGAGTTTAAGGCAAGCGATAGTGATAAAGATCTTGATCGTTGACGATCACGCAGTGCTGCGCAGCGGACTTCGCCTGCTGATCGACGACGAAGAGGATATGCAGGTGATCGGCGAGGCCAGCGACGGCATGAGCGCCCTCAAACAGCTCGCTCAGTCCACGCCGGATGTAGTGCTGGTCGATATCACCATGCCCGGCATGAACGGGATCGAGCTGATCCGCCACATCAGAGATCGCGCGGCCCAGTGCCGCATTCTGGTGTTGACGATGCATCCCGAGGCCAGCTATCTGCGCCCGGCGCTGGACGCGGGGGCAGCCGGCTACGTAGTCAAGTCGGCCGCCGACGATGAACTCCTGGATGCGATTCGGGCGGTCTACCGCGGACAGTCTTATCTGAGGCCAGAGGGGGTGAATCTCCTGCTGGATGACAGCCCACGCACCATGCGGCCGGAAGCTATCCTGTCGGAAAGAGAGATTGAGGTACTACTGCTCGTAGTACATGGCTACACCAACGCTGAAATTGGCGGGCGGCTTTATCTTAGCCCCAAGACAATCGACACGTACCGGCGCCGTGTGATGCAAAAGTTGGATATTACCAGCCGGGCGGATCTGGTTGACTACGCTCTCAAGCACGGATTACTCAAACCCAGCCCAGGATTGAACGATGACCCCAGACCTGATCCAGATTGCTGATGCCCTGCGCGACCTGGGCGACTTCTCGCCCACGCTGGATAGCACACGCTGTCTTAATGCAATTCACCAACACGCCGGGAAATGTACAACCTGCCGGGACGCCTGTCCGTTTGAAGCCGTCCACTTGCAGCCAGCGCCTGAATTTGATTCCGGCCGCTGCCTCGGCTGTGACGCCTGCGTCGCGGCCTGCCCGACCAGCGCGCTGCAAGGCCGCTTCGAGCCGCTGGAAGTCTGGCGGAAGATAGTCGCTGGCGCACAGGACGGCGTCGCGACGATGACGTGCCGGGCCACGGGCAGCAAGGGCGCGACGGCGCAGGTCCCCTGTGCCAGCGCTGTGCCCGCCGAGTTCTATATCGGGCTGAGCGCAGCCGGGATCCGCAAACTCACCTTTTATACGGCCAACTGCGAAGCCTGTTCGCTCTACCCCACCCTGAACCAGGCGCAAGACGCCCTCAATGTCATGCGCACCTTCCTCGCCCACCTGGGCCTGCAACTGGAGCTGAACCAGGAGTTCGGCAAGCCGCCAGAAGCAGAAGATAAACCCGCCGGCCTCTCCCGTCGGCAATTCCTGCGCGGCCTGGCCGGCAGGGCCGCAGCACCCGCCCTAACGCGGACAGATCACCTGGATGACTTTGTGGCGGGCGGATACGGCTGGCGCCACGCATTGCTGATGGATGCGCTGGTCCGCCAGCAGGATATTCCGGATATCAATCTGCCTTCGCAGGCCGGTTACTGGGGCGGGCTGGAAGTAAGCTCCAAGTGCGTCGGATGCGCCATGTGCGTGCAATTCTGCCCTACGGATGCTCTGTTCATAGAACCGGGGGATGATGGGCAGGTCGCTTTGTGGCTCGATACCGCACGCTGTACTGCCTGCGATCTGTGCCAGCGGGTATGCTTCAAGAAAGCGATCACCCCTTCAGAGGAGATCAATCTGCAGACGATAGCATCCGGTCAGCCGGTTCTCCTCTGGCAGGGCGTGCCCCCTGTCAACCCGCTGAGCAAGCAGTTGAACAAAACGCGAGCCATCCGGTGACATCAGTCCGGCATATCACGTTGTGCCGTATTATCAAGCCCTATCGTCCGGACGGACAGCTTCGGCAGCAGGCTGATCAGCAGTTCCGTCAGGCTGGGCCGGACGACGACTAACGCCTGCCGGTAAAGCCCGGCCTGCAGCACATCAAGCGCGCAGACCCACCCGCCGCCTTCAAGCAGCTCCAGCGGCCCGATCTCGTCAATGACGAGCAGATCGCACCCGCGGCTAGCCTGGAGCAGGGCGCTGCCCCGCGCCAGCGCATCAGGTCGGAAGCGCCAGCGCCGTCCGGTATCCTGATCGTCCAGGGCGCGATCGGCCATAGGCCAGCGCTGTCCCGTCGCCGGATCGACCAGATCGATGCCGGTGCGGACGCCGTCCGCGGCGTAGCGCCCCGGCGTCACCAGCCCCCGCACGTCCTTTCCCGCCTGTTGCGCCGCGCTGATAACGTACAGGCAGATCGTAGTCTTCCCGCTACCGGAGGCGCCCGACAGGAGCGTGACCGATCGGGGTTGCTGAAGCCAGTCCTCAGTATCGAGCAGGGCTGCGTAGGGCAGAGTGGGATTGGTCACTTCGCATCCTGTATAGCTGAAGGCGCAATCAGGCCAGAATCTGAGCGAGCACACGGGCGCCCGCGGGCAGGTGTGCCACGCCTTCCGGAATCAGCACAATGCCTTCCGCTTCAGCCATCATCTGCAGGCGGCTGGAGACCGGCTTAAGAGAGTGAAACCGGATCAGATCGGGCAGGCGTTCAAAGCGGCCGTGGATACATTGTGTCCAGTCGATCTGCCCCCGCAGGTCTTCGGCGAGTTCCACAATCAGCGTCGGCAGGTCCGGCTCGCGCTGGCCGCCCAGCGTCAGCAGGCCGGGCAGCGCCAGTTCCAGAAAGGCGGCGTGGTTGGAAGGCGGCCCGCCCGGCAGGCAAAAAACGGGCTTGCCGTCCAGCAACCCCATGCCGGCGGCCTTACCTGGCCCCAGCCGCACATGATGATATAACCTGGTCCAGCCAAGCCGATCGAGAATGCCGACCACAAGATCGTGCTCACCTTTCCAGGCGCCGCCGCTGGTGATCAGCGCGTCATGCGCGCCGGCTGCCCGCAGCAGCTCCGCCTCAATGCTGGTGGCGTCATCTGCGACGACGCTGGTGGTCACCTGCATCCCGTATTGTACGCACCAGCTTGCCAGCGTAACCAGATTGCTGGCGAAGAGCTTGCCCGGCTGGGGCGGCATACCCGGCGCAATAACCTCGTCCCCGGTGGCGATGATGGCTACCCGGGGCTGCTGAACAACCCGGACTTCCGTCCATCCAGCGGCAGCCAGCAGCCCGACCTGGGGTGGACGGAGGCGGATGCCAGCCGGCAGGAGTTGCTGCCCCATTTCAATATCACAGCCCCGCGGGAGGATGTTATATCCCGGCGCCGCGTCGCGAGTCACCAGGACGGAATCTTCCTCAGCCAGGACAAATTCTTCGGCGAGCACGGCATCAGCCCCCTGCGGAATTTGCGCGCCGGTCAGGATACGGACAGCGGTCTCCGGCAGGACTGTGCCTGACCAGGGGTTGCCGGCTGCCGCGTGGCCGATCAGGCGGAGCCGGACAGGTGCCGCGGCGGCTGCCCGGGCAATATCGGCGGAACGGACCGCGTAACCATCCTTTAGCGAGGCATCTACTGAGGGGGAATCCACCTTCGCGTAGAGTGGCTCCGCCGTAACGCGACCGACCAGTTCCAGCAACGTAACCGTTTCCGAAGGCAGGACGGGCGTGTGAGCGAGCGTGAGCTGGCGCGCCTCCTCATAAGAGATGTACTGATCTTCCATATCACTCTCCAGGACAGCAGCGGCCGGTATCATTACCCGGGCGATTGGCGAGTATCGCCGTACATTGTAAGCGGGACGGGGGGATGCGTCTACCGATTGCAGATGCGCGAGGTAACGTTATTGGAGGCCCGGCCTGACCGCCCCTGAGATGCCCTCCCACTCCAAACAGGCGACCTGCCCCGAAATTCGGGAGCAGGCCGCCGGTGAAAGGGATGCAGTTTGAGCGGGCGCGATCAGCAGCCCTCACGGCCGCCCGGATATCCGGCCTCGCCCGCGCCGCTACCGGTGATAGTACACATCCCACCCCAGATAGACCGTCAGCGCTTCGTAAAGCACATCGGCCGTCAGCGTCAGGTTCACGGCTACGTGATGCTCATAGCTGTTGCGGCATATATACTGCAGAAGCCCCTGAAAGTCCGGCACCTCCACTACACCGTACCCGCCGAACGTGCTCACCGGATCATTCGTGAAATGCCCTTCGCCCACATAGGCTTTGATCTTCCCCCGGGCATCATCGGTGGAGATACGCAGGTAGGTGAACGGGTCCGGCTTCACCCGTCCAAAGACGGCCCCCCAGCTCTTATCCTTCCCCATGCTGTTTTCGAGGGTGCCGTGATGCGTGATCGTCATGATATCCTCTACGAACACGCTCCGGGGCAGGTTGGAGCAGTGGAATACCATGCCTTTGTTCGGGTCATCCTCGTAGTTGTTGTTCCAGTCAACCAGGGCGCTGGGCTCCCCGGACGCCAGCGCCAGCGCATACATCGCGATAGCTCCAGCGATATCAGTCTCACACGCAGAGGGGACCAGGTTGTCGCTCAGCATACTCATGAGCACGCAGGGCACAACCCCGAAGTATTCTTCCATGCTGGTCCAGCACTGGACGGCCGTGCCGACATATTCATTCGTATCGATCCACTCGTCCATGGCGACGCCCAGCTTGGCTACTTTCTGAAGCGACTCCGGCGGGAGGCTCAACGCCCTCCCGTAAGTTCGGACGCTCTCCAGCTTGCTCAGCACCCGGGGATCAGCATCGGACATCGCTGCGATACGCCCGAAAATCTCCGAAAGATCGAGGGTCTCCACCGTGAGTCCGGCCTGCTCAAACAGCTTTTCGCTGAAGCGCACAGTATTGAAAGCGGCCGGCCGCGCCCCCAGCATACCAAAGCGCGCCCCACGCATGCCGCGCACCACACGGCACACAGCCGCGAAATGGCGGAGGTCCTTGCGGAAGCTCTCACTCTCGGGGTCCACCGTGTGCAGGGTGGTCAGGCTGAACGGGATTCCATATTGATTGAGATTATTGCAGACCGACATTTTGCCACAAAAGCTGTCCCGCCGGGCGGTGACAGACATCTTATCGACCGAATCGGGGAATGCATGGATCAGCACTGGCACACCCAGATCGGCGAAACGGAGCGTGTTCGCCACGGCGCGCTCATCGCCGAAGTTAGGCAGCGTGACGATGACGCCGTCGATCTCCCGGCGGTGCGCGATAAATAACTCGGCGCACTTGTGGGCATCGCTCAGGCTCTCAATGCTCCCGTAAGGCGTATCCTGCGGGCTGAGGGCGACCGTCCGGATACCTTCCTCCTCCAGGATTTTGAGCAAAGTTGCCCGGCCAGTCTCGCACAAAGATGCGGGGAAAAAGTTGCGATTCCCGACAATCAGCCCGAATGTGAGCTCTTTCTTCATCTCGGATCTCCTTGGCATGTTGACAGTCGATATTCAGTCGGCATACGGCCTGCATCATCAGGTTTATGATCGGCCGGTTGGAACCACTATTCTGAACGGCGCAGGCGGGCACTGGATAACAATGCCGGCCCCAGGCTCCCATGTCCACCCGCTGGCGGCGTCGGCGAGCCGGTTGTGAAAGGGTATCTCCCCCGCCTCTGAATTGATGCGCTCCGGAGGCGCAAGGCCCATAATCTGGATGCGGAAGGACTTGCGCGATTCCCCCACTTCGATGATCAGTTGGCCGGGCCGGGGCTGGCAGGAGATCGCGACAGTCTCCTGATCGTCGCGGAAGCTGAAAGCGCTCGCCTGGCCCGGGAACAGCAGCAGCGTGATCGGGTTGAAGGGCCTCTCCCCAACATACTGCACGTCTGGCCCGAGCGGGATGATCGCCCCGGCCCGAAGGAAGAGCGGCAGCACATCCAGGGGGGCGTGGTAATGCACATACTGCGGGCCGTCATACACCTCGTGTGTCCAGTAATCGAGCCACTGGCCCGGAGGGAGGTAGATAACCCGGTCGTCGCGCTCGCTCATGACCGGCGCGACCAGCAGCCATTCGCCCAGCAGGTACTGCGAATCGACATCATGCGCGGCCGGATCATCCTGGAACTCAAGCAGCAGAGGCCGCATCAGGGGCACCCCGCTCTGGCTGGAGAGATAGGCGTTGGAGTAGAGGTAAGGAATCAGCCGGTAGCGAAGTTCAGCGTATTTGCGGAATATCTGCACCGCCTCATCGCCATAGGCCCACGGCTCGCGGGGCGTTGTCCCGTGGCAGCGCGACAGGCCGCTGAGCAGCCCGAACTGCGCCCAGCGGATGTAAAGCCTGGGAGATGGTCTGCTTCCGAAGAAGCCACCGATATCGTGCCCCCAGAACGGGATGCCGGACAGCCCCAGGCTAAGCCCGCCGCGCAGAGTGCCGGCGATGCTTGAAAACGATGTCTGCGGATCGCCCCCCCAGTGGACCGGATACTGCTGCGACCCGATGCCAGCCGCCCTGGCCCACACAAGGCCCCGCCCGCGCCGCTGTTCCGTAGTCTCGAATACAGCCCGGTTGTACAACACCGCATAGAGATTGTGCAGCTCTTTTCCATCCATCCCCGAACAGGGGGAGACAGCGTCCTCGGGAACCTGCTCGCCGAAGTCCGTCTTGAACACCGCCACGCCCAGATCGAGCAGAGCTTCATGCTTCTGCTGATGCCACCGCACCGCAGCCGGATTCGTGAAGTCTACCAGTCCCGCCGGCGGCGCTGGCGGCAGGCCGTCAAACGATCCGGCGGTTTCCTGCCCCTGGAAGCCCTCCTGCGTGTGAGATGCCATCACCAGGCCGGTATTGATGAGGTAATCTTCCCCCTGCGCATTCTGAAGCAGATAGCCGCCCTGGCGAGCTTCCTCGAACATTTCGGTGCCGGAGGGCACGAAGGGGCCTTCCCATACGCAGCTCTTGAAGCCAAGCTCCCGCAGGCCGGCCAGCATTTCGCGAGGGTTATGGAAGCGATCTTCATCCCACAACAGGTCGCACTGGTGAGCGTCGCGCACCCAGTAACCGTCGAACACGAGCACATCGCACGGTATCTTGAGCTCGCGCAGCTTCCGCGCAACTTCTTCGGCCACTTCTCTGTTGTGGAAATAGCAGCGGGACATCCACAGGCCGAAGGCCCACTCCGGAGGCACCGGCGCGTGGCCGGTGAGGTCGGCGTAACGCCCCAGAATGCGCTTGAAAGATGGCCCCCAGAACACAAAATAGTCCAGTTGCGGGCTTTCTACGGAGAGGGCAAACGAAGCGCGGCTGAGCGCTGGATCGCCCACTGCGTGCTCCACCCGGGCGGTGCTGTTGACCAGCACGCCATATCCCTTGCTGCACAGGAAGAACGGGATGTTCTTGTAGGCGCGCTCGGTCTCGACGCCGTAAGCATCGAGATTCCAGCTTGTAATCGTATGGCCGCGTTTATCGTGGGCGAAGAACTTCTCCCCGAAGCCGTAGACGCGATCATCCGGCTCCAGGACAAAAGAATCGACTACTTTATCGATAGCGCCCGCTGTCTCCCTGATGCACAGGGAGGGCACATTTGAGCCGCCGCGCACATTCGTATCGTTGCGCTGCTCAGCCCAGACCGGGTTACCCGCCGTGTCAGTCACCGCCCACGTGAACGGCGCCAGGTCAATCTCACAGATCAGGGCGCTGCTGCGCAACTGGATGTGATTCGCGGAACGGCTCACCTGCACCTGACACGGCTTATCCGGCGGGTGCACCAGCGGAAAGCGCGGAAGGTGCTCCTGCCGGAACAGCCGGAAGCGGACAGTATCCTCCCAGCAGTACTCAATGACGATAGTCACCGTATTCCCGCGGTCAGTGCTGGCGCTCAGCACTACCCCGCTCGCTGTCTCCTTCAAAAGTGCGGCATCGACAATTGTTTCGAACTCTGACATACCGACTCCTTAACCAGGGCACGCGCTTCTGTCTATCCCGCACCATCGTGCGGACCCACCCACAGGTGAATCTGCTCCTCCCACCGCCAGCCCGGCGCCTGAATCGCCAGCGGCATCCTGGCCCACCCACACCGGATGCGCGCCTGCGTCGCCTCCCACGATTGTATGCCGCCCAGAGCATCGGCAGCCTCGACATTGCAGGCGCCCACAGCCGCCGCGGAGATCAACCCTTCTTCCACCGGCTGGCCGTACAGAATTGAAGCCAGGAATCCGGCGATAGCGGCGTCGCCGGCCCCGGTCGTCCCTACAGGCTGATCAGGCTGGAAAGTCGGCGTCCACAGCTCCCGGCCGGCCCAGCGGCCCGGCAGGTCGAATGCCAGCGCCCCGCCCGTCCGCAGGTACAGCCCCCGTATCCCGAGCTTGAGGGCCACGATCCCGGCCCCCATGCTCAGCAGCTCCGCCGCAATCCCGGAGATAATTGTCTCAGCGGTGGATATGGTCTCATCTCGCCGCAGCATGAACAGGAGTTCATCCAGACTGGGGAGGAAGATATCCACATACGGAAGCGTGCGTTCCAGTACGCGGCGCCAGTTGACGCGGCCGCTGGGACCTTCGGCTTCCGGGAAAGCCATATCGAGCGCCGTGATAACGCCGGTGGCTCTGGCCCGACGGAACAGCGCCTCAAGCTCAGCTCCGTCGTCCTCATACATCCGCCGCATATAGGGCGGATAGCCGAAATGGAACAGGCGCGCCCGGCGCAGCAGATCGTAAGGCACATCGTCTGCGTCGAACGTGTGGTTAGTGCCCGGGTGGGTGATGAAGGAGCGATCGGTTTCCGGAGGGCTGAGCACAATTGTGCAGGGGCTGTTCGCGCCAGGAACTACAATCATGTCTCGCGCCAGGTCGGGGTCATCGGCGCTGATCAGGCGCAGGATGATATCCCCGATAGCATCATCCCCGACCTTGCCGACCAGGCGCGTGGGAACCCCCAGGCGCCACAGACTTCGGCCAGTGTTGCCGACCGCGCCGCCCGTGTACAGACCCATCGGCCCAACTTCCAGCGAAAGGCCCGGCGACAGGGCGGACTCCAGACTCGCGGTTCGCAGCGGCGGGATAATGTCCAGGCAGATCAGCCCGGCGACAACAGCCCCTTCGCGCTCCATACTGCTCCTCTTATGCCTTGATAGACCCGGCCAGCATACCGCGCACAAAATAGCGCTGCAGAACGAGAAAGACGAAGAGCGGCACGGCAGAAGAGATAAAAGCCGCCGCGGTGAGAAGCTCCCAACCCTCTCCACGAGAACCCACCAGGTTGCTCAAAGAGACGGTGAGGGGGGTCACATCAGGCGCGCCGCCCAGGTAAATCAGGGCGACGAACAGATCGTTCCAGACCCAGAGAAACTGGAAGATAGCAATCGAGGCGAGCGCCGGAATAGACAGGGGGAGCACCAGGCGGAGCAGAATCTGGAGCGAGGACGCCCCATCGATCGCCGCCGCGTCGAACAGCTCGGCTGGCAGTTCTTTGAAGAAGCTGTATAAAAAGTAAATGATCAGGGGCAGCCCATACCCCGTGTGAACCAGCCAGACTCCGGCGTACTGGCCTGTCAGCCCCATTTTGTTGTACTGAGTCAGGATCGGGATCACCGTGGCCTGAAGCGGGACGGATACCAGCGCGACAATCAGGCCGAACAGCGGGAGACGCAGAGGGAAGCGCATCTTGGCAAACGCCAGCGCCGCCAGCGACCCCACCGCGATCGGGATCAGCGTTGCGGGCACGCTGATGATGAGGCTGTTGAGGAAGGCGCGATCCATGCTGCGCTTGGCAATCACCGTCTGGTAGCCCTCCAGGGTGAACTGCTGATTCTGCGGGTTCGTGAATACCGTCCACCAGCCGGACTGGGCAACATCAAACGATGAGCGAAAAGAGGTGATGAACACGCCGAGGGTGGGCAGCAGCCAGATGATGGCAATGCTGATCAGAAAGATATGCAGAAACACCCGGCCTAAGCGTTGACGGAATTGGAGCATACTCATTCCCCCTCTTTCCGCTGCCGCCATACGTTCAGGCCCAGGATGAGAACCGAAGTGACAAAGAGGGCCGTCGCAATCGCGCTGGCATGTCCTTTGTTGCGGTACAGAAACAGTTCTTTGTACATGCGGTTAGCCAGAACTTCAGTGTCGAAAAGACCGTTCGTTGTCACATAGATGATGTCGAAAACTTTGAGGGCGAAGACCATCATAGTCACGGTGATCACGCTGATAGTGGGCACCAGCATGGGGACGGTCACGCGCCAGAACAAGGCCCATTCGCCCGCGCCGTCCATGCGGGCTGCCTCGATCACCTCGCTCGGGAGGTTCTTGTAGGCAGCAGAAAAGGCGGTCATGCAGAATCCGGTCCAGATCCAGATGCCGATGAAGATCAGGGCGAAGTTATTGATCCAGGGGCGCGCATTGAGCCACCCTACCGGCGTGCCTCCCAGGGCCACAACAATGGCGTTCAGGAGGCCGGTCTGGGCGACTTCCTGGGCGCGGTAGGCGTAGACAAACTTCCAGATCACGCCGGCCCCCACAAAGGAGATCGCCATCGGCATGAAGATAATGGACTTGAAGAGCCTCTCGTATCGCACCTTGTCGGCGAGCACCGCCAGCAGAAGTCCCAGCGCTACGGTGAGCAGCGGGAACACAATAATCCACAGCAGATTATTGCGCAGGGCGCTCTTCGTCGTCTCGCTTGTGAGCAAGAATTCGTAGTTTGCCAGCCCGACATAATCGATCGAGCGATCGTCGAAGAAACTGAGGTAGAAAGTACGGATTGTCGGATATACTAAAAAGAATGCTACAAAGATGCTTGCTGGCAGGATGTACAACCAGGGAACGAAACGAGCCGTTTTCATGGTCCAGTCCTGAGGCAAGGGAGGTGGCTTGCCCTCAAGGCCAAGGAGAGGGCAAGCCACTGCACCCAAACGTAACGTCAGTCGCGGTATGCGCTTAGCGCTGCTTCTTCGATGACTGCCAGCACTGCATCCAGGTCCTCCCCGGATACGTAGTCCACCACGCCAGTCCAGAACGCCCCGGCGCCAATTGACGACGGCATCAGGTCAGAGCCGTCAAACCGGATAGCATCCGCCGACAGCAGGAGCTGCGCCGCATTCTGCAGAATGGGATCGGTGTATGCTTCCAGAGGCACTGCGGCGCTGGCCGACAGACGGTTGAAGCTCTTCACGATCAACTCCTGGGCTTCAGCGCTGGCCCAGAATTCCATAAACTCGCGACCCGCCGGTGTGTCGTTGAACATAACCAGCTGTGAACCGGAAGACAGCATCGGATTGCCAAATTCAGGATCGATCGGCGGCACCATGAAGAAATTCACCTGCTCAATTGGCTCAATCTCGGGGAAGTGATTCTTGATGAACCCGTAGATGAAGAGGGCCATCCGGTGCAGATCGGCGTTAGGCGGGTCGGTGTACAGCGGGTCCGCCCCATCGCCAAAGAACACGCTCAGCTCACCATCAATGCCGCCCAGGACATAATCCTCATTGAGGGCAATCTGGCCGAACACTTCCCAGGCATGCTTGACACGCTCGTCGGTCCAGGGGATCTCATGGTTGACCCACTGATCGTAGACTTCGGGGCCTACGGTGCGGAGCATGATATCTTCGATCCAGTCGGTGCCGACCCAGCCGGTCGCGTCGCCGCTCTCCATAGCGATAGACCAGGGCTTGACACCATCGGCGGCCATCGCTTCCGTGAGGGCTACCATCTCATCCCAGGTGGTGGGGATCTCATAGCCCTGCGCAGCGAATACCTCCGGGTTATACCAGACGAGACTCTTGGGGGCGACTTCTCCCCAGATGCCGTACAGGTGCCCCTCATAGGACCCTAACTGGAGCCAGTCCGGCGCGAAGTCCGCCTCAATCTGTTCCATATCCAGGAAGGAATCCAGCGGTACCAGATAGCCATCGCGAGCGAACTCCCACACGACGGCCGGCAGCGGGCTGATATAGAAGTCAGGAGGATTGCCAGCCTCGGCACGGGCGATCACGGAAGCAACGTCGCGAGTCCCGGTATGGTCAACCTGGATCCCGGTCTTAGCCTCGAAGGCCTCCAGGACGGCGAGCAAAGCCTGTTCTTCCTCGCCGCCCCAGGGGCTGAGAATCTCGACGCGCCCGCCCTGGGCAGCAGCGCTTTGCTGAGGTGCGATCTGGCCCAGCAGGGGAACTGCGACCAGCATAACAAGCACCAAAAAGCCCACAAGCCTGTTCATTTGCAGATTCTCCTTTTCATGCTAGATGGTATTTCCTTGACCCAAACGCAGAACTTTCAGTCGCGTCTTTCGCCGGTTGTTACGAACCTCCTTTCCGAATTTACAGAGCATGCGATATTGAGCGCGGGGGGGCGCAGGACTGACGGATAATCAGCCTGGGATTCACGACGACCCGACTTTCGCTCTCCGCAACTGGATTCCCATTGAGGAAGCTGGTCAGCAGCCTGACCGCCTGGGCAGCCATGTCGCCTACCGGCTGGCGGACTGTTGTCAGCGCGGGCGAGATATCCGCCACCCCCTCAATATCGTCAAAACCGATGATCGAAACATCCGCCGGCACCCGCAACCCCAGGCGCAGCGCCCCGTTGAGCGCACCAAGCGCGGCCAGGTCGGTGGCGCAGAAGATTGCGGTCGGCGGGTTCGGAAGGCTCAGGAGGCACTGAGCGCGATCGAGCGCGGCTGCGCGGCTGTTGGCGCAGTGCTGAAGATACTCCTCTGACCATGAGAGGTTGTTCTCAAGGAGATACCGGTGTGTCAGCTCTATGCGCTGGTTGATCCCGCCGTGTTCAAGATTGCCAATCGCCGCGATCCGCTGATGTCCCAGATCGCGCAGATAATCCAGCGCCAGCTTCACCCCCATGACTTCATCGACGTTCACCGACGGGAAAGTGGACTGTTCCCCACACGCAACCAGAACAAATGGCGTTCCGAACCGGGTGAGCTCGTCAATCACAGCCTGATCGCCGGGGATATCGCCCAGGAGCAGCAGCCCGTCAAACCAGTGGCTGTGCACCAGGGCGAGATGGCGGCCAACGATCTCCAGATCGTACTCAGCATGCCCGAACAAAAGATCGATCCCCTGCGACCGGGCCGTCTTTTGAATTTCTTTGCCCAGCATACTCAGGAACGGATCGCTGATATCACGGACAATCACACCGATCACGCCAGTGCGCTGGGTGCGAAGAGCAGATGCGAACGGGTTGGGGGTGTAACCAAGCTGCTCGGCAGTCTGTAACACCAGACTGCGCGTAGCATCACTGATCTTGATTCCTCCCTCACGTTGATTTAATACCCTGGACACTGTGCCGACGGATACCCCGGCAGCACGGGCAACATCAGCGATAGTCACCCGCTTCGAGGAATACATATCCAATAAAATCCTTATACGTAAAACGTTTGCATATATGTATCGTAGGGCTGTTCTGATATTCTGTCAAGCACAATCGGCGAAACCCGATCGGGGGTCATCAGGAGCGTCGCCGGCCGGAGCCGCTGTAGTGAAAGCAAAGCCCTCAAATCCCTTCCGCCCTTTCTGAACCTGCCTGCCGAGACCGCCCGACGCCGGCGGACTCAGGTTGATCTCCCCCTCTTTCCACGCTATTATTCCCCGCAAGGTTGCTGATGTTCAGCCCCTGCCACTCTGTATGGCTACCCGCTTCTCGCGCATACAGCATTTTCCCAATGTTTACCCCCGTTCTTGAAAATATGATCTGGAGGCAATCTTATGAGTGAAGATCGCAAACCTGGCAATCCCACGGCGGGCGGCGGCCCGTCAGTCCGGGACTGGTGGCCGAATCAACTGAATCTCAGGATTCTTCATCAGAACTCCCCCGAAAGTAACCCGCTGGGCAAGGAGTTTAACTACGCTGAGGAGTTCAAGAAGCTCGACCTGGCAGCCCTGAAGAAAGACCTCTATGCGCTGATGACGGACTCGCAGGACTGGTGGCCGGCCGATTACGGGCACTACGGGCCGCTCTTCATCCGGATGGCGTGGCACAGCGCGGGCACCTATCGCATCGGCGACGGTCGCGGAGGCGCCGGGTCCGGTTCGCAGCGTTTTGCGCCCCTCAATAGCTGGCCGGACAACGCCAACCTCGACAAGGCGCGCCGGCTGCTCTGGCCGATCAAGCAGAAGTACGGCAACAAAATCTCCTGGGCCGATCTCCTGATCCTCGCCGGCAACTGCGCCCTGGAGTCGATGGGCTTCAAGACCTTCGGTTTCGGCGGCGGGCGCGAGGATATCTGGGAGCCGGAGGAGGATGTTTACTGGGGTAGCGAGAATACGTGGCTTGGCGACAAACGCTACAGCGGTGAGCGCGAGCTTGAAAATCCGCTGGCCGCCGTGCAGATGGGCCTGATCTACGTGAACCCGGAAGGGCCGAACGGCAACCCGGACCCGCTGGCCGCGGCCAAAGATATCCGCGAGACCTTCGGGCGTATGGCGATGAACGACGAAGAGACCGTCGCGCTCATTGCCGGCGGCCATACCTTCGGCAAGACCCACGGCGCCGGCCCGGCATCCCATGTCGGCCCTGAGCCCGAAGCGGCGGGCATCGAGGAGCAGGGCCTGGGCTGGAAGAGCAGCTACGGCACGGGCAAAGGCAGCGATACGATCACCAGCGGCCTGGAAGTGATATGGACCACCACGCCAACCAGGTGGACTTCCAACTTCCTCTGGAACCTGTTCGGCTACGAATGGGAGCTGACAAAGAGTCCGGCCGGCGCGCATCAGTGGCGGCCAAAGGGCGGCGCCGGCGCCAGGACCGTCCCGGACGCCCACGACCCGTCGAAGCGGCACGCCCCCGCCATGCTGACCACCGATATCGCCTTGAGGACCGACCCTGTGTACGAGCAGATCGCGAGACGCTACTACGAGGATCCCGATCTCTTTGCGGACGCATTCGCCCGGGCGTGGTTCAAACTGACGCACCGCGACATGGGGCCGCGCTCGCGCTACCTCGGTCCGGAGGTCCCGGCGGAAGAATTGATCTGGCAGGACCCGATACCCGCGGTCGATCATGAGCTGGTTGATGCGCAGGATATCGCGGACCTCAAGCGCAGAATCCTCGCCTCGGGCCTGTCGATCGCGCAACTGGTCTCGACCGCCTGGGCGTCGGCTTCCACCTTCCGCGGCTCCGATAAGCGCGGCGGGGCGAACGGGGCGCGTATCCGCCTGGCGCCGCAAAAAGACTGGGAAGTCAACCAGCCAGCCCAACTGAAGACGGTGCTGGACACTCTTGAGGGCATCCAGACGGAATTCAACAGCGCGCAGTCGGGCGGCAAGAAAGTTTCGCTGGCCGATCTGATCGTCCTGGGCGGCTGCGCGGCTGTCGAACAGGCCGCAAAGAATGCCGGCTGCGCGGTGACTGTCCCCTTCACGCCGGGGCGTATGGATGCGTCGCTGGAGCAAACCGACGTGGAGTCATTCGCCGTGCTCGAGCCAACGGCGGATGGATTCCGCAACTATCTCAAAGGTAAATACTCCGTATCGGCGGAGGAGCTGCTGGTTGATCGGGCGCAACTGCTCACGCTGACCGCCCCCGAGATGACGGTCCTCGTCGGCGGTATGCGCGTCCTGAATGCCAACTTCGGGCAGTCCCAGCACGGCGTTTTCACCGCCCGGCCAGAGACGCTGTCCAATGACTTCTTCGTGAATCTGCTCGATATGCGCACCGCGTGGCAGGCGAGCGCAGACGACGAAAACGTGTTCGAAGGCCGCGACCGCGCCACAAACGAGCTTAAGTGGACCGGCACTCGCGTCGATCTCATCTTCGGCTCGAACTCCCAGCTTCGCGCTCTGGCGGAAGTCTACGCCTGCGCGGACTCCCAGGAGAAATTCGTGCACGACTTTGTGGCGGCGTGGGACAAAGTTATGAATCTCGATCGCTTCGATCTGGCCTGATCGCCGCTGAGCGCCCTGGCGGCATGAGGCTGCGGGAGGCGAAAGCTCACCTGCGCAGCTTCAGCCACCCCGGCTCGCGATGATGGTCTTGAGGCTCCTGTGACATTCCGGCGGGGATACAGGGGCAACTGCTACCAGAGGGCAGGCGTTACTCACCGCCTGTTCTCTGGTAGTTTTCATTCCCCTGCCCGGATGCTGGCGTGTAAAAGTCTGTTACACGCGGCCGTCCGGCGAAGTGGCTAAACCTCAATGGCAGCAGGAAGGGGGAATATCCGCCGCGGCATCGTCCTGCAGACAGGGCGGCGGAGCGTCGGCTTCGGTCAGCTCATAGCGGCGCGGCAAGGCCACCACGTACGGGCAGCCGTTCTGGTGACCGCAGGCCCCGCAGCGGGCGGCGGGAGTCCCCGTCTGGCGGAGCCGTCCCTTGCGCACCCAGTAGTCGATCAGGCCGTCCAGCACCCCCGGCTCCACGCCGAGCCGCTCAGCCATCTCCGCCATTGAGAGCGGCGTCTTGCTTTCTTCAAACGTCTGCAATACCTGTTTGAGCAAGGTAGCCATAGGGGATTCCTCCGGTCAACCCAGACCGAGCAGCCGCCCGCCCTGGTATACCAGCACGGCGGCCAGCCAGGCGACAAGCAGCGTATAGCCCGACTGCGCCAGCATCCAGCGCGTCCCGAATTCGTGGCGCAGCGCGGCGGTAGTGGCCATACACGGCACATAAAGCAACACAAACACATTGAAGGCAACTGCCGCCAGCGGCGTGAAAGCCTGCCGCAGCGCATCCTGCAGGGCGAAGCTGTCTTCCGCCTCAGCCGGCTGATTCAGGATATTCAGAAGCGGCATTTCGATACCGGGCAGCAGGTTGACCGTGCGCGGCACAATGTTGACGATTTCCTGCGCGGTCAGGAGGGTGGCCCGGCCGAAGTCAACGACAATCTCAACGAGATCTTCCCCCAGCGTGGCGGCTGTCGGCTCTATGTTCGCGCTGCCGGGCGATGTGGTATAGAGCTGATTGAGGGTGGCAATCACCGCTTCCTTGGCCACAAAGCCGGTCACCAGCGCCCCGCTGGCTTCCCATGTGCCAAAGCCCGCCGGCGCGAATACCGGCGCAATCAGCCGGCTGGTCGCCCCGAACAGGCTGTCCTCCAGCGGCACATCATTGAAGCTGCCCTCCGGGTTGACGCCGGGGGCCGGGATCGCGCTCAGCAGCCAGATAGCGATGGAAGCGGCCATAATGACCGTGCCGGCGTGGGTGAAAAAGTCGCGGATACGGTGCCACATGGGCAGGAGGACATTCCTCCAGTGCGGCCAGTGGTAGGGGGGCAGCTCCATCACGAACAGCGGCGCAGGCTTGTCGCGGAAGGCCACCCGCGTCAGCAGCAGGCTGGTCAGGACAGCCACCACGATCCCCAGCAGATACATGGCGAACACCAGGCTGCCCGATGCCGCGCCGAAGAAGGCTGCCCCGAAGATCAGGTAGATCGGCAGCCGCGCCCCACAGCTCATGAAAGAGACCAGGAAGCCCGTGATCCGGCGGTCGAGCGGGTTTTCCAGTGTGCGGGTGGCGTACACAGCCGGCACGTTGCAGCCGAAGCCCACCAGCAGCGGCAGGAAGCTCTTGCCGTGCAGCCCCAGCCGCTGCATGAAGCGGTCCATAATGAAGGCGGCGCGGGCCATATAGCCGCTATCTTCCAGGATAGCCAGCGCCAGATACAGGAACAGCAGCGGCGGCACAAAAACCAGCACCGCCCCTACCCCGGCGATCACGCCGTTCACCAGCAGCGCTTCTATCCAGGTCCCGCCCAGCCCGATTGTCGCCAGCAGCGCAAGCGCCCAGTCCGTCACCGGCCCGCTGATCACGCCGTTAATCCAGTCCATGTAAGGCACGCTGACGTTGGCCGTGATCTGAAAGACGACGAGCATGATCGCCAGAAAGATCGGAATGCCCCAGAAAGCATGGGTCATGATGTGGTCGATCCGATCGGAGCGGGTGGCCGCGTCGGCCCGGGGGCGGGTGATAGCGCCGCGCACCAGGCTGGTGATGAAAGCGTAGCGGCTGTCGGCCAGCAGGGCGTCGGGGTCTTCTTCCGTCTCCGCCTGGATCCGGGCGGTGGCCTCATTCACCGCGGCCAGCAGGGCCGGGTTGTGGGCAACTTCTGCCAGCAGCGGCTCGTCCGCCTCCAGCAGTTTGATAGCCAGCCAGCGGCTCATCCAGGGCGAGGCGTAGCGGCCGTTCAAAGTGGTATCCGCTCCAATAACCGGGAGCAGAGTCGCAATCTCGCGCTCCAGAATCGGGGCCAGAGGGACGGACGGCGCGGGGCGGGGCACAAATTCGGCCAGCTCCGTTTTGAGCTCCTCCAGGCCAATTTCACGCGGCCCGACGGCCGATATGACCGGGATGCCGCCCAACCGCTGGGAGAGCTTCTCCCGGTCGATCTGGATATGGCGGCGGTCGGCCACGTCAGCCATATTCAGGAGCAGAATCAGGGGGATGTGCATCTCCAGAAGCTGGACAACCAGGTACAGGTTGCGTTCCAGATTGGCCGAATCGACCACAGCCACCACTACGGCTGGCTCTTCTTGCAGGATGAAGTCGCGGGCAATCACTTCTTCCGGGGAAAAAGCGTTCAGGCTGTACGTGCCGGGGAGGTCCACCAGCATATACTCGCGCTGGCCAATTCTGAGGCTCCCCTCTTTCTTTTCCACTGTTTTGCCCGGCCAGTTGCCGACATGCTGCCGCGCGCCGGTCAGGGCGTTAAACACAGTGCTTTTGCCAGAATTTGGGTTTCCAGCCAGGGCGACAGTGAGAGTGTTGTGGGCCATATGTGTCAGTCTGCCGGGGAAGGCTGATGTGGCGCTACAACAATCTTAGCGGCAATGCCATGGCCGATAGCCAGGCGGGAATCGCCCTTGAAGGCCAGCAGCATGGGGCCGCCCGAAACCCCCTGGATGATGCGCACGGGCATCCCGACATTCAACCCCAGATCGGCCAGCCGCTTATGCAGCCGCTTGCCGCCGCGAATCGCCACCAGGTCCACCGTGTCGCCAGGCGAAGCCAGGTTCAGGGGGTAAGTATCAGCGCGATACATATCGGGCTTGTCGGACATGAGCAACTCTCTTCGGCTGAACAGGGGGTCTCAACCTTTCCCTATTGTCGCAGGGTATTTCCAATTATGCCAGATTACGTTTGGCATGATCAATGACGCAACACATAACACTGGATGATTATTGTCATATTTAAATTCCAGCCCGGAGCATTTTTTGGATACGGCCTCCGGATCGGCTATAATCTCCCCGGTATCACTCTTTCGACCGACTCTTATTTCTATGGAGAGACCGTGGTGATCACTCTTGACCACATTGACGTCACCCCCACCACCGCTTTACCCCCGACCCTCACCGAACGATACGACCGGCTGAAAGCGCTCCTGCGAGAAATGGAGCGCGTGATCGTGGCCTATTCCGGCGGTGTGGACAGCGCGTTGCTGGCCCGTGTGGCTTATGATGAGCTGGGCGACGGCGCGCTGGCCGTCATCGCCATCAGCGAAAGCTACAGCGCAGCGGAGCTGCCGGAAGCGCTGGCTCTGCTGGAGGAGCAGCACATCCCGTTTCTGACGGTCCGCTCGACAGAAGTAACCGATCCGCGCTACGCCGCCAACCCGGCTAACCGTTGCTACTTCTGCAAGGGTCATCTGTACGACCTGCTGCGGGAGATTGCGCGCGAGCGCAACTTCCCGGTGATTGTGGACGGCTCCAACGCCGATGACAGCGGGGATCACCGTCCGGGGCGGCAGGCCGGGCGTGAGCATGGCGTGCGCAGCCCGCTGCTGGAGGCCGGCATGACCAAGGCTGATATCCGGGCGCTGTCCCGCTGGCTGGGTCTGCGCAACTGGAATAAGCCGTCGATGGCCTGCCTGTCCAGCCGCGTGCCGTATGGGCAGTCGATCACGCCGGAGATTCTGGCCCGGATCGACCGGGCGGAGGGCGCGCTCCGGGCGCTGGGGCTGGGGCAGCTTCGCGTCCGCCATCACGACACGCTGGCCCGTATCGAAATTACAGCGGAGGATATCCCGGCGGTAGTAACCCACCGGGAGCGTATCGTAGCCGACCTGAAAGCTGCCGGGTATGTCTACGTCACGCTGGATTTGCAGGGTTTTCGCAGCGGCAGCAGCAACGAAGCGCTCAAGGCAAAGCATGGCTGATCGTCACGCCTCAATAGAGCCAGTTGGCGAGTTCGCCCGCGTCGATCACGACCGGGCGGCTCGCCAGGGGATGCCGGAATTTGTCTATGCCGGGCATAAGACCCCGGAGCAGGTGGCCGCTATTATGACCCGCATGGTGGAGCGGCAGAGCTACGCGCTGGCCAGTCGCGCCACGCCTGACCATGCCGCCGCCGTCGCGTCCGCACTCCCCGCGGCCTGTTACGATCCGACTTCCGGCCTGATTACGATCGGGCGGATGCCGTCCCAGACTGCCGGGCTGGCTATTGTCGTGGCGGCGGGCACATCCGACCTGCCGGTGGCTGAGGAAGCCGTCGGGCTGCTGGATTTCATGGGCGACCGCGTGGAGCGCGTGTACGACGTGGGCGTGGCCGGTGTGCATCGCCTGCTGGCCGTGACCGACCGGCTGGCGGCGGCTGATGTCCTGATCGTAATCGCCGGGATGGAAGGCGCGCTGCCGACAGTGGTAGGCGGCCTGGTGGACCCGCCGATCATCGCTGTGCCAACCAGCGTGGGCTATGGAGCCAGCTTCGGCGGCCTGTCCGCCTTGCTGGGGATGCTCAATAGCTGCGCGCCGGGCGTGACTGTGGTCAATATCGACAATGGCCTGGGCGCCGCCGCCGCCGCCCACCGTATCCTGCGCCGGTCTGGCCTCCGGCTCTCCGAAGGGAATATGCCTGCATGACCCGTGTCGCCTTTCTTGACCCCTTTGCCGGCGCCAGCGGCGATATGCTGCTCGGCGCGCTGCTGGATGCTGGCTGGCCGCTGGCCGACCTGCAAGCCGTGGTCGATTCGCTGGCCCTGGGTCAGGTGGAGGTCCGCGCTGAGCGCGTCCACAAGCATCATCTGGCCGGCACACACCTCACCATCCACGCTCCGGGCGCGCAGCCGCTCCGCCACCCCGCCGATCTGCTGGCAATTGTGGCCGGGGCGCATATCGCCCCCGCGGTCCGCGATCGCGCGGTCGCGGTCATCGAACGGCTGGCCGCGGTCGAGGCGCGCGCGCATGGCATCCCGGTCGAGGAAGTGCACTTCCATGAGGTCGGCGCGGTGGATACGCTGGTGGATATTGTCGGGACGCTCGCCGGGTTCGCGGCCCTGGGCGTAGAGCGAATCGTATCGGCTCCACTGCCCTGGTCGCGCGGGACGGTGCAGACCGAGCACGGTCTGCTGCCGGTGCCGCCGCCGGCGGTGGCCGCCCTGCTGGAGGGCTACCCGGTGCACGGCGTCGATGTGCAGGGCGAGATGGTCACGCCGACCGGGGCCGCTCTGGTCACCAACCTGGCTGACTCCTTTGGCCGGATGCCGGATATGGTCGTGCAAACTGTGGCCTACGGGGCCGGGACGCGCGACTGGCCGGACCGGGCTAACCGGCTGCGGCTGGTGCTGGGCGAGGCGGTGGACGGCGGTATCGCGGAAGTAGAGACGCTCACTGTTCTGGCCTGCAACCTGGACGACATGAATCCGCAGTGGTACGGGCCGCTGGCCGAGGCCGCTTTTCATGCCGGGGCGCTGGATGTCTGGCTGACGCCGGCCTATATGAAGAAAAGCCGCCCGGGCATTGTCGTCGAGGTGCTATGCCGCCCGGCAGAGGTCCCCGCCCTGCGCGAGATGCTCTTCCGCCAGACGACCACTCTGGGCATCCGCGAGACATCGGTGACCCGGTGGGCGCTCCCCCGCCAGACCCGGACGGTGCAAACTCCCTACGGCGATGTGCGCATCAAGATCGGGGATCTGCCCGGCGGCGGCTCCAAGATGGCGCCGGAACATGACGACTGCGCGGCGCGGGCGGCGGAGCACAACGTCAGCGTGCGCGAGGTGTGGCAGGCCGCCCTGAACGCGGCGGCAGACAGCGCCGCACCGCACCCCTGAGAGCTGCGGGCGAATTCTCCATATCGGCAACAGAGCGCTGCCCCCCTTCCGGGGACGGGCATTTCAACCTGCAACAATCGAGCTGGCGAGGTTCCGACGTAGCGAAAAAGATCAGCCAGACGATTGGCGGTCCATTAATTCTGCCGAAATGTGAGGGTTTGTACTTAATCTGTCAATGCAGGGGAATTTCAGGCAAAATCGGACTATTCACAAAGTCCAGAATGCCTATAATGATATATGGATACGGTGTGTATTGTAAAAGAAGGTGAGACATGAAACACTTCACAATGGAAGAGCAGGCAACGGTTCAGGGAACCAAATTCATTGTCAGTGACGACTTGCCGATGATCTCACAGTATCCGGCTACGCCGCTGGAATTCGTCAATCCCCGCGTGCAGCATCAGCTTGAGCTGATGATGGCTATCCGGAGCTTCGCGGAAGCCAATGATCCGGCCGACATCGTCCTGCCCCTTGTCGATCGGGACTCCGAAATGGCGGTGAGCCTCCGGGCCTGGAAGCCGCTGGATCACTACCACCAGCGGGTGCGGGAGCGCCTGCTGCCGGTGCTGGCTGGCGTCGGCGATATCCTGGCGCGGAGCGGTATCCGCGTCCCGGTCCGTTCTCGCAACGGTGATTACCTGACTTTGAAGTAGGCAGCCGGCAGTTTCCCGCTGGCTGTCCGCAGCTTACGCCCCGCCCTCCGACTTTCGCCAGCGAAGGCGGCCGGGGGGCGAGGCGCAGCGCACCAGGGATACGACCCGGGCCGGAAGTTAAAAACGGCCGCTGGCGCGCCCGATCCGCAAACATGTCGCTTGCTGCACGGGAGGTCAGTCAGATGCCCGCGCCAGAGGAGACTTCCCCGCCCACCACAACCTCACTCGTCCCTGTGGCGACACCCACCCGCAAATCGACACATCAATTCCAACAGCCTGGCAGGTCGCTTTCGCCAGCGCGGTAAAATCCTGTTCCGGAGTTAGCTGGTAATGTTACAATTGCTGTCTATCCACAGCAGTCGAGGACACTCCTATGAATAACCTGCGACAGCTCCTGCTATCCGCCCTCCTGCTCGCCGCTATCCTCCCGCTCCCCGCCGCCGCCCAGGGGGACCCGCCCGTGGGCCGCTTCGATATTGGCGGCTATTCGCTTTATATCGAGTGCGCCGGGGAGGCTGTGGAGGGCGTCCCGATCGTGATCATGGAGCACGATCTGGCGACTATCGGGCACACCTGGCTGCCCGTGCAGCGCAACGTCGCCGGGTTTGCCCGCGTCTGCACGTACGACCGCGCCGGCCAGGGCGGCAGCGATCCAAGCCCCTTGCCCCGCACTGCCGACACGTTTGTCACCGAGCTGCACGCCCTGCTGGAGGCGGCGAACGTGCCGGGGCCGTACATCCTGGTCGGGCTGAAGTGGGGCGGTATGACCGTCCGCCTGTTCGCCTACCGCTACCCCGAAGAAGTGGTCGGCATGGTCCTGGTTGACGCCGAGCATGAAGATCAGGATGCCGCCTTCGCCGATCTGGGGATGCCGGAAGAAGTCACGCGCAACCGCACGACGTGGAGCACGCCGGAAGGAGTCACCCTGGCCAACCGCGAGGCGACGCTGGAGCAAGTCCGCGCCACGCGCAGCGACACGCCCGGCGCGCCGATCCTGGGCGACATGCCGCTGGTGGTGCTCTCCCGCGGGCAGTTCCGCGCGCGCGTCAACCAGAATATCCAGCAGGCCATGGAGCGCTATCTGGTCTGGCGGTCCCTGCAGCAAGATCTGGCCAGCCTCTCTACCAACAGTGTCATCGTCCTCGCCCGCAACACCGAAGAAGCCATCCAGAATGAACAGCCGGCGATAATTACGACGGCGATCCGCGCTGTAGTGGAAGCCGCCCGGTCGGGCCTGCCGCTGGATTTTGAGGACCCGCAGCCGCCCGACATCGGATCATCCTCCGCCCGCCCCACGGCGACAGCCACGCCCATCGCAGTGAATAATCCACTCTTTCCGGCCGGGACAACCCTCACCATTCCTCCGGTCGGGGTGGTCTACCAGCTCCGGATTGAGCCGGGCAGCCTGATGCTGAGCGGCATATGCAGCATCGGCGCGGCGGCTACCGCCGGGGAGACCGTCCTGGCCGCTGACGGAAAACGCTGGATCAGGCTGGACTGCGCCGGCAGCATCGGGTGGGCGCCGGAAGCCGATTTCGCGGAATAACGTCGGCACGTCCGCGCGTCTGACGCCCTGGCCCGCGCCGTTCAGGATGTCAGGGGGTGTATAACTGCCGCCAGACAGGGTATAACCGGGGTATAACATGTGGATAAGCAGGAGGATCTCCTGATGGACGTGTGGGAAGCCATTCGCAAAAAACGAGCCGTGCGCCAGTTCCGCCCGGAACCGCTGCCGGAAGAAGCCGTGCGCCGCATCCTCGACGCCGGGCGCCGCGCCCAGAGCGCCAAGAACTCGCAGCCGTGGGATTTCATTGCCGTGCGCGAACGAGCCACCCTGGAAGCCCTCGCGCAGACCGGGCCGTGGATGGGACATGTGGCCGGGGCGGCGCTGTGCGTCGTGATCGTGACGCCATCCCCGGAAGGCAACGATCGCTACCCCTGGAATATGTTCGACGCCGGCCAGAGCGCCGCCTACATGCAGCTTGCCGCGCAGGAGATCGGCGTCGGGTCCTGCCCCGGCACGATCTACGAGGTCGAAACCGTGCGGACGCTCCTGGGCATCCCGGCGGATAAATCGGCGCGGATTGTGCTGTCATTCGGGATTCCACAGGCCGGGCAGGTCCACCCCCCGGCAGTCCCCAAAGGCGGCCGCCGCCCGCTGGAGGAAGTCGTACACTGGGAGAAGTGGTGAACCTGGGAGATGCGGTAATAATGCCGATGCAGACGCTGGGAATCAGGCAACATGACTGACGCAACGGCCCGCGGTCTGGGCATCGATGACCTCATTGGTGAGAAGCGAACACAGGTGCTCGCTCTGGCGGCGCAGTACGGCGTGTCGAACGTGCGCGTATTCGGCAGTGTGGCACGGGGTGAGGCCACGCCAGAGAGCGACATCGATTTGCTCATCGTAGCTAATCCGGAGTGGAGCTTGCTAGACCGGATTCGGTTCAAACTGGCGCTTCAGGAACTGCTGGGCAGCCCGGTGGATGTGGCGACCGAACAGACGCTCCATCCGCGCGTCCGCGAGCGCATCCTGCAGGAGGCGATGTGGCTGTGAAAGACGCGCGCCTCTACCTCGATCATATGCTGACCGCCATCGCCCGTATCGAGCAGTACACACAGGATGGACGGGATGCCTTCATGGCCGCCCCAATGGCACAGGATGCTGTGAGCCGCAATTTCGAGATTATTCGAGATTATAGGAGAAGCTGCGAAGCGCATCCCGATCGAGACACGGGAACGCTTTCCGGCAGTCCCCTGGGCAACAATGGCCGGGTTCCGCGATGTCCTGATCCACGAGTACGACCGGATTGACCTGGAAGAGGTGTGGCGCACCGTCGTGCGTGACCTGCCGGACCTGAAAGTGTAGCTTGCAGGTGCTCTGGCCGCGCTTGAGACTGGACATGAGGATGACTCCGGGTGACCGCACCGGGAACTATCCGGCAAGGGGACGACATGCCCCTTTTTGAGGAGCATACAAAATGCCTTACGTGGATATCGCCACCGGCGCGCGCCTGGAGTATGTGGATACCGACCCGTCGGGGGAGCGCCCGCCCCTGCTGGCGCTGCACGGGATGCTCGGCACGGCGGTCCGTCACCTCGGCGGCGTGATCGACTGGCTGAAGGATGATTACCGCGTCCTGGGGCCTTCCCTGCGCGGCTACGGCCAGTCCCGCCCCAAGCCCCGCCGCTTCCCGGCCGACTTCTACCGCCGCGACGCCGACGACGTGCTGGCTTTCATGGACGCGCTGGGCATTGAGCAGGCTCACGTGCTGGGCTATTCCGACGGCGGCGAGATCGCCCTGCTGTGCGGCGGGCTGGCTCCGGGGCGCTTCCGGTCGGTGATCGCCTGGGGAGCGGTGGGGTTCTTCGGCCCGCTGGTGGCGAAGGTGGTCACCGCCCCCGGCTACCGCGACCGCCTGGCCCCCACGCCGACGGAGATGACGCTGCACGGCATTATCGACCGCGACGCCTTCGCCCAGGAATGGATCGACGCCGTGCTGGCCACGATCAGCGCCGGGGGCGATGTCAGCCTGAGCACTGCCGACCGGATTGCGGCGCCGCTGCTGATGATGCTGGGCGAGCAGGACACGCTCAACCCGGAGGAATACGCCCGCCGCTACCTGCAGCGCGCCGGGCACGGCCGGCTGGAGATGTTCGCCTGCGGCCACCCGATTCACGATCAGCAGCCGGAGCAATTCCGCCGGGTGGTGAGCGTCTTCCTGGCGGAGGCCAGCGCGGCGGGCGCGTAAGCGGGGTGCTAACCGGGCGCCCGGCTGGCAGGCGCAAACATTCACCGATCACTCATGCTGGAACAGCCTGACCTGTGCTACAGTAAATCACCGAAAGACTGATGAGGGCAGGGATGCCATGTCCCGGCCTGCCTCTTGTTCAAAAAGGATAACGATCTTGAAGAAACTGCTGGTATTCACCCTGCTGACGGCAGCGCTGGCCGCCGTCCTGCCCATGACCGCTGTCACCCCCGCCCGGGCGCAGGAAATTCCGCGCACGCCAGCCGAAATCTGCGCGGCAGCGACACCCGCCGAGGCCGGCTCGCGCGGCCCCTTCAGCGCTGCCGAGAACGTGCTGCAGGAAGGTGTCGATTATCTGGCTGTCCTGTGTACGAGCGCCGGCCCCATCCTGGTGGACCTGTTTGAGACGCAGACGCCGCTGACCGTCAACAACTTCGCGTTTCTGGCCAACGCCGGCTTCTACAACAATACCAACTTCCACCGCGTGATCTCTGACTTTATGGCTCAGGCGGGCGATCCGACCAATACTGGCGCCGGTGGCCCCGGCTACCAGTTCCCGGATGAGATCGTGGACGGCCTGGTGTTTGACCGGCCCGGCCTGCTGGCGATGGCAAATGCCGGCCCGGGGACGAACGGCAGCCAGTTCTTCCTCACCACGGTGCCCACTGACTGGCTGAATGGCGCTCACACCATTTTCGGCAGGGTGCTGGCCGGCCAGTCTAATGTGGAAGCAATCGAGGTGCGCGACCCACAGCAGGCTTTTGGCCCCGGCACGATGCTGGAGACGGTCGTGATCCTGGATGATCCGGCCAGTGTCATCGTGGAAGAAGAGACGCTCACCCCCGCCACGCGCGAAGACGTGGAGGCGGCCTGGGCCACCCTGCCAGTGAAAGTGATGAATGTGCTGGGGCGGTACAGCGTAGTCTTTGCCGGCGCGCCAGACCTGCCGGAGATATTCAGCCTGGATGAGGCTGTGACCGCTGTAACTGATGCGCCGGCCGGGGCCAGGTACGAATACAGCGCCGCCGCTTCGCTGGTCAACACGGCCTGCGCCCTTGACGACTTCCCGATTTATGCCCTGAACTACCGCATTGACGTCTACACGACTCCTGAAGAGGCTGCCGCGGCAGCAGACGATCCGGCGCTGGCCGAACAGCAGACCGCCGAAGGCTTCACCGTCGCCGAAGCTCCGCTGGTCTGGCCTATCTTCACCCGTCCGTTCAGCGGCTGCGGCTTCGATGATCTGGTGCTGGCCCGCCAGATCGTCCCTCACGGGCGCTTCCTGACGACTGCTGAGGCCGTCACAACCGCCGAAAACGTGCAGATCGCCCCCTTCCTGCCGGAAGCGTTCACCACGCCGCTCTTCCAGGACGCCCTGCACACGATCGTGCGGCCAGAGACGGCTGCTGAGCTGGCCCGGGCGCGAGAGACGCAGTTCAGCTATGCGTCCTACGCCGATCTGCCGATCGGGACCAGCGAAGAGGGGCTGCCTCAGCTCGGCTCCCTCGATGCACCGCTGACGATCTATGAATATTCGTCCTTCGGTTGCCCGCACTGCGCCAACTTCCACGGCAGCCAGTTTGAGCAGCTCAAGGCTGATATTCAGGCCGGGTCAGTGCGCCTGGTCTTCGTCCCGATCAGCAACCAGTTCTCCGTCCTGGCTTCGGCGGCATCCTTCTGCGCCGCTGACCAGGGCGCGTTCTGGGAGATGCACGATATCCTGTTCGGGTTGCTCCAGCGGTATGGAGAAAACGCCTTCAGCCCGTCCAAGATTCAGGAGGCCGCTGGCGTGCTGGGGCTTGATACCGGGGCCTTCAGCGCCTGCCTGAACAGCGCAGATACAGGGGCGCGTATCCAGGCCGCTAACGATCTGTTCACCGCGCTCAACCAGCGATATCCGTCCGTAACCGGCACGCCGACCCTGACCTTCAATGGCATCCCGCCGGAATGGGGATCGGGCGCGCCGGCCATGGATTATATCCGCGAGCAGATCGCCGCCGCTGTGGCCAGTTAGTCAAAGGAAATCTTAACACGGGCGTTCAGTACGGGCGTTCAATTGAACGCCCGTACACCCGCCGCTATGGCCCGGCGGGGTCAGTTCCCGTTGCGCGTGCCTTCGCCGTTATAGCCGCGCCCGATCGCCCGGTACTCAAAGCCGATAGAGCGCATATAAGCCGGGTCATAGATGTTGCGCCCGTCGATCAGGATCGGCCGGGCCATCAGGTCGCGCACCCGCTCTTTATCAAGCTGCTTGAACTCATTCCATTCGGTGACAACGATGACGGCATCGCAGCCGGCGACCAGATCGTAGGCGTCCTGACGGAGATCGATCCAGGGGTGCGTGCGGGCCACATTGCTCATCGAGACCGGATCGTACCCGCGCACGATCGCCCCCTGCGCGCGCAGCATCTCGGCGATGCTCAGCGCCGGCGCTTCCCGCATATCATCCGTGCCGGGCTTGAAGGCCAGCCCCAGCAGGCCGATCACCTTCCCATTGAGATTGCCGCCCAGCATTTCCTGGAGCTTGCGCACGGGGATGCTCCGCTGAAAGTCGTTGATCTCGATCACGGCCTGCAGGAGCTGCGGGTGTTTGCCGCGCAGCGTCGCCATGTGCTTGAGGGCTTTCACGTCCTTCGGGAAGCAGCTCCCGCCGTAGCCCACGCCGGCGCTGAGGAAGCTGCGGCCGATGCGCTTATCGAAGCCCATGCCGCGCGCCACTTCTTCTACATCCGCGCCCAGACTCTCGCAGATATTGGCGATCTCGTTGATGAAGCTGATCTTGGTCGCCAGGAAGGCGTTGGAGGCGTACTTGATCATCTCAGCCGTGCGCAGGTCGGTCACCACAATCGGGGCGCGCAGCGGCAGGTGGAGCTGGGCCACCGCGTCCGCCGCCGACTGATTTTCAGAGCCAAGCACAGTGCGATCGGGGGCCATGAAGTCGGAAAGGGCCGAGCCTTCGCGCAGGAATTCCGGGCAGCTCACGACAGCGAATTCGATCGGCTTCGGCTGGGTGCTGCGGATAATTTCGGCAACCCAGTCGCCTGTGCCCACCGGGACCGTGCTCTTGTTGATCACGATCAGGGGATGCTCCATCACCCGGGCCAGGGATTCAGCCGCCATACGCACATACTGCAGGTCGGCCTCGCCATCTACGCCTTCCGGCGTGCCGACGCAGATAAAGACGAATTCGGCATCTTTCGCCGCCACGGCATAATCCGTGGTGAAGGACAGACGGCCCGCCCGGACATTACGGGCGACCATTTCAGCCAGGCCCGGCTCATAGATCGGCATGATGCCGCTCTCAAGGTTGCGAATCTTCTCCTCATTGATATCCAGCGCCACCACCCGGTTGCCCAGATCGGAGAAAGCCGCCGCCGTCACCAGACCGACATACCCGACACCGATTACACTGATGTTTTTCATAGTATAGACTTTCCTCTTACTACAAATCCGCGATAAAAAACAATGGCAAAAAGCAGCCCGGCTAACATTCTGGCGCCCGCCGGTTTCTCGCCCCGGAGACGCTGCTCATTTATACACCCGGCGCGGTAATTCCTCACTTCTGGCCGGGCGGAGAACCCGTTTCTATAGCTCAGCCTGATGAGCGTGCCCCTGTGCTGCGCCGGGCAAGGGGCCTACTCCCCTGACGACTCTACAGGCTCCGTGGTCAGTGCACCGCGGCGCCCTCCCCCGGGAGGAGCATCACGCGCATGAACCAGCAGTGCCGGGCATCTTCGTTCAAATTGCCCCAGTGCAGCCTGTAATCTTCGCGATCGCGATAGCCCAGCTCGTTGATCTCCATATCGGTCAGACTCTGGCAATCCACCATGCGAATTTCGACCACCTGCACCTGACAGATGATGAAGTCGCTCTCCGGCGGGCAAACAGCCAGGATATCGCCCTGGTTGGTGGTAAATTCGCCGTAGTGGCTGACCGCGTTGACGCGCTTGCCGTGTTCCCAGTAGCGCCAGTGGTGCAGTGTCTGCCAGTCGGCGCCAACGCGGTAGTAGTCGGCGCCCGTCGCCACCGTCAGCATAGCCGTCTTGGTCCGGGCATCCAGCATTCGCTCCGGATATTCGATTTCGATCACTTTGATGCTGTTGTCCATCGGTTCCATCTCAACCCGCATTATACTCCACCCTTTTTACCGATAAAGCCCCGTTTCCTCCGTTACACCTCCTCCATGACGCTGCCTCAACCCGGCCCGATTGCGGCGCGGAACGCCAGATGTTATGCTGGCGGCCAGCCGCGCGCCTCTGTACTGAGGGGAGACTCTGTGTCACAACCTTCTGCCCGGGATACCTCCGTTGCCGCCATCGTCATCGGCATCTACATGATTTTGCTGGCCGTCATATTCCTCTGTATCGGCACGGCCACCATTGGCTGCGGCGGCATCATAGACAGCCTGACCAGCCTCACTGCCCGACAGGCCGCGACCGCGCCCACTACGCCGGCCGGCGGCGCCCTGACCGTGGCGCTGGGCATCGCCACCCTGTTCACCGGCGTGCTGTCGCTCATCATCGCCATCGGCCTGTTCCTCACCAGGCCCTGGGCCTACATGAGCGCGGTGATCCTGAACGCCGTTGTGGTGGGTCTGGAAGTGCTCAACATCCTGACCGGAGCGTCGTTTGTGATCCCCCTGCCGGTCATCCTGGCCAGCGGCGCGGCAATCCTCTCCCTGCTCCGCGACCGGGGCGCCAGACAGGCCTTTGGCCGGGCGTAGCCCCCGCGCCCGTATTCAATTGGTAACAGGCGGCGGCTCGATACCGCCGCTTTTGCATCCCTCACGGGCCGACCAGCATCTGCGCCGCGCGGCGGCCAATCTCCACCGCGTAATTGGTCCCCCGGTCCCAGGGATAGATATGGCTCATGCTGGCCCAGACCAGCCCTGGCAGCGGCGTCTGCATGGCCGGGATATGGGCCGAATGATTGACTAGCGGCACGGGCTGGGCGTACGGAGCGCGGAAAACCCACCACTTGCGCACCCAGTCCCGCGAAAACGCCGGGTTGACCTTCGCCAGCGACGGCAGGAAGCGGCCAGCCAGATCGGCATCGCTCAGCCGGAAGTACTCGTGATCGGGGGGCACGTAATCGCCCAGGTAGAGAATGTGATCGCCGCCGAAGTATTCCGGGCTGACGTAATTGGTGTGCTCCACCAGCGCCAGAAACGGGAACGGGTTGTCCTCTTTATGCGGGCTGACCGCGGGCAGGTTCAGCCAGTAGGTTCCGTCGGCCATCAACTGGCGGTCCAGGGCGGCAATCACAACCACGGCCCCCATGCTTTGCAGGGCGCGCGCCCGGGCCGCGTAGGCTTCGGGCAGGTCGGGGGCCAGGCGCAGCATCAACCCCGGCCCGACCGTGCTCAGGACCCTCGCAAAGCGCCCCCCCGCTGCGCCCGCGCTGACTTCCAGCCCGCCCTCCGGCAGCGGCGTAATCCGTTCCACCGGCGTGTTCAGGCAGATCGTCCCCCCTGCGCGGCGCACAGCCTCCGCCAGATCCTCCAGCATGGCCTGAAAACCACCCCGGTACGTGCCCAACCTGGCGGTGCGCTTGTACAGCCGCGCCCACATCCAGGCCATGTTGACCTGATCGTAACGGTCGCCGAACTTGCCAATCAGGAGCGGCCGCCACAGCATCCGGTAAGCGCGATCGCCCACCCACCGCCGCAGCCAGGCGTCAGCCGTCGTCCGCTCCAGGGAGAGGCCGCCCCGGTATTTCGTCAGCAGGAAGCCCACCGCGCCAAAACGCAGCCGGTCCAGGAGCGAAAGATCGGGGATACGCAACACGTTGGCCGCCCGCGAGAGCAGCTCCACCGGCAGGACAGCCTTATCCAGCGGGAAATTGCCGCGCGGCGTCCATATGCTGGTGATCGGGCTGGGGAAGAGCACCTTATCCGACTGACCGATCTCGTCGATCAGGGTCAGGATATCGCGATCGGTGGCGAACCAGTGATGGTAGAACTTCTCCAGCGACCAGTCCCAGCCGTCGCCCTTAAATCCGGCAGCCAGCCCGCCGACTTCCGCTTCCGCCTCGTAAACGGTGACGCGATGTCCGGCGCGGGCCAGATCCCAGGCGGCAGCCAGGCCGGTCACCCCGGCCCCGATGATAGCGACAGTCAATGAGTCAGTCATGATATGCCGTTAATAACCCATCCACTTTGATCTTACACAGTCTGATTGAAATGGGGCTAAATTCGCCCTAAATTTTCGAGCTGGGGGCGCTGATCTCGGCGCTGACCGCCGCCTCGGCGCGGGAAAAGTCGCGCAGACCCAGCCCCATCCGCAGCAGCAGGATGAAGCCCAGGAGGGTCACCGGCGCCCAGATCACGGCGTGCATGACGATGGCGTAGGCGGCGGCTTCGGGCTGGGCGACGCCGAAGGCCATCAGCACCAGCGCCACAATGCCGTGAAAGGTCCCCACATAGCCGGGCGTGGTCGGCAGGATAGTCGCCAGGTTGCCCAGCCCCATCATCAGCAGCACGATAAAGAAGCTGGCCGTAAACGGGAAGGCCTGCAGGACAATCCAGTAGGTGCTGGCCTCCACAATCCAGCTCAGGAGCGACGTGGCGGAGACCAGCGCCAGATCGCGCGGGCTGCGCAGCGCTTCCAGGCCGCTCATCAGATTTTCGGCCAGCAGCAGCAGGCGGGGGCGGATCGGCGCCGGAGCCAGCCGGGCGATGATTGGCGTGTAAGCGCGGCGGGCCAGATCGGGGTGCAGAGCCAGCGCAAAGAAGATCAACAACGCCGCCACAAACAGGACGGTCAGGATGGCAATGCTGTCCTTGATGAACGGCACGTCCAGCTCCACAAACAGCAGAGCGGCGAAGATGAAGGCCAGCATGGTGACGCCGTCGAAGACGCGCTCGACCAGAATAGTGGTCAGCGAAGCCGGGATGGGCGCGCCTTCCCGGCGGTTGAGCAGATAGGCGCGGATCACCTCCCCGATACGAAAGGGGTAGATGTTGTTGCCCATATAGCCAACGGCCACCAGCGAAAACAGGCGATGGGGGGAGATATCCTTAATCGGGCGCAGCAGGTAGTACCAGCGCCAGGTGATGATATAGGCGGAGGCCAGCCAGACGAGCGAAGCCAGCAAAATCCAGCCAGGTTCAACTTCCCGGATGATCGCCCAGAGCTGCTCCAGATTCAGCCCCCGGAAGCCCAGATACAGGAACAGCCCGCTCACCAGAATGCCCAGGCCGACAATTATCCACCGTCGCATCACACTGTCCGTTTCAGGCCGGTTACGCCACAGCGCCGCCACAACCGCCGGCATTGTAACCGAAGCGGGGGCGGCTAACAATCCCCGGTGCGGCTCCGCCCGCTTTCCAGAAGCGGGGGCTGCCCCGGACGATGACTCTACACTATCGGGCCGCCCGATCCTCAAAAAAAGAGCGACGTTCAGGAGGCTGAACGTCGCCTTACAGCAGATCGGGGTTACTTCGCAGATCGGCTCAGGCCTCCTCGGAGGAGATGTTCAACATACCCTCGAGTACGCGCTCCAGGGCCATCGAATGGCTGCACACGCCCCGGGATTGAAAGAAGTTGCAGGTGCAGCTCCAGGTCCCCCTGTCAAACGTGATGGAGTGCTGGCTGTTTTCCCCCTGGAACGCGACCTGAAAGGTGATGAACTGCATCCGGTCGCGCTGCTCAGCGTAGCGCTTGGCCTTGTCGATTTTGCCGATCATCCCGTAGTCCATGTAAAACTCCTTCTTCCTATGTTCCGATGAACGATCACAGGCGGACAAAAAACAAAACGGCACGTTGGCCTAGCGCCACCGTGCCGATACGGTGCTATGCGGCTGTTTCAACACTGAGTATCTCATGGCGGGTAACCGCTCCTGATGAGAGACGAGCGCTTAAACCCAGTATAGAGAAACCCCCTCAGGCTGTCAACACACGGTTGCCCTACGGAGGCGCAAGGCGACAGCGCGTAAAAAAAGCATGGAGATGGCGGGATTCGAACCCGCGACATCCTGCTTGCAAAGCAGGCGCTCTCCCGCTGAGCTACATCCCCATAAAAATAAAATGGCAAGTGGGGCGGACAAGACTCGAACTTGTGACCTCTCGCTTATCAGGCGAGTGCTCTAACCAACTGAGCTACCGCCCCGTCCCCGTTGCCGGATGGAATCTTAACCGACAGGCTTGCCGGTGTCAAGGGAGTAAATCGCTACGCGGCGTCCCCTGGCGACGCCGGTGCCGGCCCGACCGGCCCATAATGGGGCATATCCTCATGAAGCGTCAATATTCATGATGCCGGCACAAACGCCGGAAATCAATACGACTTTTATCCCGGCTATCCTCACCTGTTATTTCATTACCCATACCCCTCACCCTCCTCACGGGCTGCAACTGGCTGAATATTTTTCAACAGTATTCCCCTGAGAAATCGTTTTCGTGATACACTGTTGGTATTCTGCGTGTGAGGAGAACTCCGAAGGAGGGGTACATGACGACCTACACGATGCCGGTCCTCACCGAACCGGCGCGCGTAGCACAAAACGAAGCCATCCTGGTGGCCAGCGGCGACCTGCGCCTGTCGGCCAATCAGGAGTGCTGGGCCGCCCAGCACGATATGGAGGAGCGGATCATCGCCGCTTTTGCCGCGGAGGGTATCACCGTCCGGCGCGGACATGCTTACGACCCGGTCGAGGAGCACGGATTTATCTCCAGCCAGCGCATGGGCATGGATGTGTTCCAGAATATCCATCCGGAGGCGCGGCTGATCGTGGCCGAGGCGGTCTGGCAGTACAGCCACCATGTCCTGGCCGGGCTGCGCGCTCACCGCGGGCCGATCCTGACCGTCGCCAACTGGTCCGGCCAGTGGCCGGGGCTGGTCGGCCTGCTCAACCTCAACGGCTCCCTGACCAAGATGGGGGTGCGCTACAGCAGCATCTGGAGCGTAGACTTCACCGACGATTTCTTCCGGCGTGGGATTCGCCAGTGGATTGCCGAAGGGACGATCACGCATGACGCCAGCCATGTGCGCGATCTGGTCACGGCCTCCCTGCCCGCGGATGAGGCCGCGCTGGGTCGGGCGCTGGCGGCGCAGCTCCGCCAGGAGAAAGCCATCATGGGCGTCTTCGACGAAGGCTGTATGGGCATGTATAACGCCATCTTCGACGATGAGCTGCTCAACCCCGCCGGCATCTACAAGGAGCGCCTCAGCCAGTCGGCGCTGGTGGCGGCCATGCGCCTGGTTAGCGATGCTGAGGCGCGGCAGGTGTACGACTGGCTGCGCGATCGGGGGATGACGTTCGTCACCGGCCCCAATGAAGAAACCGATCTCACGGAACGGCAAATTCTGGAGCAGTGCAAGATGTATATCGCCGCCGTGCGCATCGCCGACGATTTCGGCTGCGACCTGATCGGCATCCAGTACCAGCAGGGCCTCAAGGATATGGCGCCGGCCTCTGACCTGGTTGAAGGGCTGCTCAACAATGTCGAGCGCCCGCCGGTCTTCCGCACCGGGAGCACAGAAGAGCTTTACGCGGGCCGGGCGCTGCCGCACTTCAACGAAGTCGATGAAGGGGCGGCTGTAGACGCGCTGGTGACCAACCGGGTCTGGACGGCTATGGGCTTCGACCCGGCCACGACGCTGCACGACATCCGCTGGGGCGAGCACTTCAAGGGGAACGGCGTGGATGACTTCGTGTGGGTCTTCCTGATCTCCGGCGCCGCCCCGCCCTCGCACTTTATCGGCGGCTATGCCGGCGCCAGCAGCGAGCGCCAGCCAGCGATGTACTTCCGGCTGGGCGGCGGCACGCTCAAAGGCATCAGCAAGCCGGGCGAGATTGTGTGGAGCCGGGTGTACGCCATGGACGGCGTCCTGCACTGCGACATCGGGCGGGCGACCGCGGTCGAGCTGCCCCGGGAGGAGACGGAGCGCCGCTGGCAGATGACCTCCCCGCAGTGGCCGATCATGCACGCCGTCCTGCACGGCGTCAGCCGCGATCAGTTGATGGCCCGCCACAAGGCTAACCATATCAACGTCGTTTACGCTCCCTCGGCAGAAGCCGCTGACAGGGCGCTGGCAGCCAAAGCGGCCATGCTGGATGCTATGGGCATCAAGGTGCATCTCTGCGGTATTTAGGCGCTGAACGGGGCGGCGTCTGCACAGCGCACGCCGCCCCCATGTAAGCCTCCGTCGCATCCAGAGTAACCGCCACCTGTGGTTCAGTCGCGCTCCCGAACGCGCGAGGAATGCCCGGCTCTCGTCGGCCGGTGACCTGCCCTCTGCCGTGCCTCGTGAACCCTGACGCCCCGTGCATTTGCTGCGGGCAAGCCAGCGTTTCATTGCCGCGCCTACCGGCGGTGCTATAATCCCGCAGGTCTGCCAACCGACCGGAGAGAGCCGCCGTGGACGAATATCAGGGCCAACTGACCATCATCTTGATCCTTGCCATGGGGGTTTACCTGACCGCCGTGCTTCTGGTCGGACGGCGGCTGCCGGATGTTATCCGCCGCCTGCTGGTCGGCCTGACCATCTTTGAGATCGCCCTGATTCTGATCTACCAGGCCATACAGGCCCCGGTCGGCTTCTGGAGCTGGCTGTTCGATCCCCGTTCAGAACTCGCCATCGTCTCCAGCTTCTCTGCCGGGCAGCATCTCGTGATCGCCCTGCTGGCGCTGCTGCTGGCGCTGCGCCTGCCGGGGGCCGGGGCCGGCCGCCGCCTCTACTGGCTTGTGCTGGCGCTGCCGTTTATCTTCCTGTGGACGGATGAATACTGGGGCATGCACGATGTCTCGGTCGCCCTCTTCGACATGACGCCGTTCATGGGGGCCGCCGTCGCTCTCCTGCTCGTGATCGGGCTGTTCCTGTTCAAGCCCGATCGTCCGCTGTTCCTGCTGATGCTGTTCGGATTGTTCCTGATCGGCCTGGGCGGGGTGGTCATTGACTCGCTGGCCAACGCCAATACTTTCCATTTCGGCGATATCACCATCGACTGGCTGGCCCATACGCCGTCCATCCTGGGCATCCCCACCAAGCATTTTGAGACTCTGGAAGAATTCTGTGAAATGGCGGGGGGGACCCTGATCCTGGTCGCGGCGCTGGCTTTCGCCCGGGCGTACCTGAGCGCCCCTGGCTGGCGGCTGGCGCGGCGCGTCTCCATAGCCGCCGCCGTCGCGTGGGCCGTCTTCGCCGTAGCGATGGTGTGGATCATCCCCCCGGCAGAGGAGGCGCTGGTCGCGCAGGCTGTGCGCATCATCTACCCGCCGGATGGCCCGCAGATCACCGGCTACCGGGCGTCCGCCGCTGTTGCCGCGCCGGGCGATACCCTCGGCCTGGCGGTCTACACCCGGGTGACGCAGCCCATCTCCGACGACTACCACCTCTCGGTCACCCTGCTCACCCGGCCTGAAGGCGAATCCGTCACCCACGCCGATCTGCAACTGGGCGAATGGCTGTATCCGAGCAGCGCCTGGATCCCCGGCCTGGCCGTGCGTAACTGGCTGGAACTCCCTCTGCCGGAGGACCTGCCGACCCCGGCGAGCTACTGGGTCGTCGCCCGCCTGTGGAAGCCGCGCCCCGGCAGCGATATCGCCCACCTGAGCGCGGATGATCTGGTCAGCCTGGATGTAGTGGAAGCCGACCGCCCCCTGATCACGCCGGATTCGGCTGTCCTGTTCAGCCTGCCGGTGGTGTCGCCAGCTTCCTCCGCCGCCGCGCCGCCGGAGGGGCCGTCCTACGCCTTCGACGGCGGGATCGCGCTGGCGGGCGCCGCCCTGCCGGAGGCGGCGACGCTGGGTGAGCCGCTGGCGCTGGAATTCTGGTGGCGGACGGCTGACGCCCCGAACGTTGACGCCGACTGGGTGCAGTTCATCCACCTGTTCCACAGCAACGGGGAGGATTACTACGTGGCCGACCGCGAGCCGTTCGAGGGGCACTTCCCGACCGCGGACTGGCCGGGCGGGCTGACCTTCCACGACACCTTCACGCTGACGCTGTCCGGCGACCTGCCGCCGGGAGAATATACAGTCCGCACCGGCTTTTACGAGCCGATCGACAAGGATCGCATCCCGGTGGTGGACGAGTCCGGCGTCCCCGTGCAGGACTACTCGATCCCGCTGGGGACGATTACGATGAGGGGCGGGGAGTAGGAAAAAGACAATCGGCAGTAGAGGGGTCAGGGATGAGGCCAGGCGTCCAGGGCGGGCTGGATCGCCCGTTGAACATCCGTACGGACTCATTTATGCCGAGCCGCGCCTCCGCGATGGTCTTGCTTCCTTCCCTCATCTTGGGGGAAGGACCGAGGATGGGGGCTTGCCTGTCTTTTCCCTGCTGCCTACTCCCTGCTCCCTGCCTTTACCGAAAGCTCTCCTCCACGAATTGATCGTAAGTCGCCAGCGCCTCCAGCTCCTCCAGACACATTTGCCACAGGTCGCCGCCGCGGATCACGCGCGTCAGGGCCGGGTCAGGACGCGGCAGGTCAGCCAGAGCCTCCGCGATGAGGCGGAAATGTCCCAGATGCCGGTCGAGCAGGGCCAGGAAGGTCTCAAGCGCCCGGAGCACGGCGTCAGGCTCGGTCACCATCCGGCGGTCGCCGTTCTCGTCCAGGCGGTAAAAGTGGGCGTGCCGCCAGTTGTGGTGGTCGGCGTCTATCTCTTCCAGCGTGGCCCGGATGCGTCGGATAGCCGCTCGCAAGGCGGGCTGCGCGCTGCCCTGCGCCTTGAGAATCTGCTCCAGCAGATTCATGTGTCCCATCAGCAGGCTGAGCCGCTTGCGGTATTCGTTGTTGATCTCCCACAGCACATCCGGTGAAACGGCCATGCGGCAGCTCCTCAGCATCCGCACGCTCGCGAACAGGGCGTCCGCCCTCCGGCGCCACTGACTGCGGCTCAGTCGAGTTCCGGCAGGTCGTCCTGCTCCTCACTCCGGGTAGAGAATTCATCGTAGATCGATTCCAGGCCGGTCTTGATGCGGCGGGCGACTTCGTCGATCTCCTCTGACGGGATATCCAGATGCTCCAGCACCGGCGGGATCAGGGTGAGGATATCGGTCCGGGGCCGGCCGGCATGGTGCAGGCGGTACACGCGCCGGCGCACATAGCGCAGAAAATCCGACAGCGGCGCGGTGGACTGCTTATCAGTCAGCGGACCGCGGCCGGGGACGATCACATCCGCCGAGAAGCGGGGCCGGCGCAGCAGGGTCAGGCTGGTCAGCCAGGCTTTGCTGCGGGCATGGGCCATATAAGGTGGCTGGCCAACAACGACGCTGTCGCCGGTGAACACGACGCGCTCGCGCGGCAGGTGCAGCCAGATATTGCCGGGCGTGGGGCCGGGCATCGACATCAGTGTAAACGGGATATCATGAACATAGGCCGTCAGCCGCTCGCTGAAGGTGACGTGCGGGTAATGCAGCCGGACGCTGGAGAAGGTCGAGCGCTCATCGCTGGTGCGGGAGAGCTGATCGGCGGCCTGATCCACAAAGCTGTTGGGCAGCGCCTTCATCAGCGCAAATGTGGCATCATGGGCCACGATATGGGCTTCCTCAAACCAGTGCAGGCCCAGCAGGCGGTCGCGATGGGCGTCGGTCAGGACAATCAGGCGGATTGGCTGCCTGAATCGCTCCAGCAGCATCGAACGCCACAGGCGGGCTTCGCGAGGGAAAGGCGGCACATCCACGCACACAATCCCGCCGCCGGTGGCAATGGCGCCCACCGTGACGCGGCGGAACTCCGTCGAAGCCACAACCCCTTCGGCAATCTCCTGCATCGCGCCCTCTCCTCGTCTGATGGAATGCTATCAAGCGCCGCCAAGGCGGCTCGCTGCCGCGTCCAGGACGGCCTGAAGCCGCGCTGTATCCGCCGGCCCGCCGCCGCCCTGGGCGAAATCGGGGCGTCCGCCGCCGCGTCCGCTGCCCTCGCCGGACAGCGCCGCCACCGTCCCCCGCAGCAGGGCGACCATATCCAGCTCCGGCCGGTCGGCGGATCGGGCCATGATGAGCTGGGTTTTCTCCCCGGCCAGCCCCAGCAAAGCAACAGTGCCCGGCTGCTCGATCAGCCGGCCGGCCAGCGTGCGGAGGTCAGCCGGGTCGCGATCGGCCCAGGCGCGGGCGATCACGCGCAGGCCGCCCGCCGGCGCGGACGCAGCCCACAGCGCATCGGCCTCGGCCGCCAGGAGCTGGCCGCGCGCGGCGCGCAGATCGCTCGCCAGGCTCTTGTTCTCCGCCCGCAGCCGTTCGATAGACGCGCCGATCTCCCGATAACTGGTGGTCAGATCGGCGGCCAGGCCGAGCAGCAGCGCGTTCTTTTCGGCGTAATCACGCCGCGCCCGTCCGCCGCACAGAAACTCCACGCGCATCATATCCTTGTACTTCTCCGCCCGGATCACCTTGATCAGGCCGATCTCGCCGGTGCGGGCGACATGCGTCCCGCCGCAGGCCGTCAGATCGAAGCCGTCGATCTCCACCACGCGCAGCCGCCCTTCCACCGCCGGCAGCTTGCGCAGGGCCAGATCGGCCAGCTCATCCGCCGCCGGGAACCACGCCCGCACCGGCAGGTCCCGTGTCACGACAGCGTTAGCCGCCGCTTCCGCCGCCTCAATGTCCATGGCGCTCAGGCCGGCCCGATCCAGATCGATCGTGCACACCTCGCTCCCCAGGTGGAAGCTGACTGTCCGCGCACCGACCTCCTGCAGGAACGCCCCGGTCAGGATGTGCTGACCGGTGTGGTGCTGCATATGGTCGAAGCGGCGCGGCCAGTCAATTTCGCCGGAAACAGCCTCGCCATCCATATCCGCCGCCAGGAGGTGCATAACCGCGCCGTCGGAATCGCGGACTATGACTTCCTCAACCGGGACGCCGTTCAGCCGCCCGGTATCGTACGGCTGGCCGCCGCTGGTCGGGTAGAAGCAGGAGCGATCCAGGACAAGGGCCGGGCGGCCGGCGACAGTCAGGCGTTCGACGACGCGGGCGGTGAAGGTGACCGCGTACGAATCGGTGTAGTACAGGCGCTCAGTCATGAACGATCAACTCTCCGGCGAACAAGTATCTGCGTCTGGATAACCATTCTGGCCCCTATTATTGAATCAAATCGGCAAATCCTCAAAATCAAGGGCGGGAAGTCTCATCCGGAGGCGCGAAAGAACCGTCCCGCGAACGGCATCTTCGGCTATACTCTGGCAGCCAGAAAAGAAGTAACCGCCGGGGCGCGCCGGGAAGCTCAGCTCTGCCCTCGCCCCGACAGTTCAGTAACACGGAAGCCGTCCTATGCCCCCTTTGCTCAACCGCCGCCGGGGACGCGCCCTGCTCACGGCGCTGTTCGGGCTGCTGCTCCTGCTTGTCTGGGAGGGGCTGTATCGCAGCGCGCTGTATCCGCCGTTCATCGTGCCCGCGCCGGCGGAGGTGTTCGCCCGCTTCCTGACGATCGTCGCCGACGGCTCGCTGTGGGGGCACCTGCTGGTCACACTGCAGGAGGTGCTGCTGGGCCTGCTGGTCGGAGGGACTGCCGCCCTGCTGCTGGGATATCTGATCGCCCGCAGCCCCTTGCTGGGGCAGGTGGTGATGCCTTATCTGGTCGCCCTGCAGGCCATCCCCATCGTGGCGATTGCGCCCCTGCTGGTGATCTGGTTCGGCTCCGGCCTGACCAGCAAGGTCCTGATCTGCGCCCTGATCGTCTTCTTCCCCATGCTGATCAACACCATCATCGGGGTGCGGAGCGTGCCGGCGGAGCTGCACGATCTGATGCGCGCCCTGGAGGCCACCCGCTGGCAGACCTTCCGCCATCTGGAGGTCCCCGCCGCCCTGCCCGTAGTTATGGGCGGGCTGAAGATCGGGGCGACGCTGGCCGTCATCGGAGCCGTGGTGGGGGAATTCGTCAGCGCGCGAGCCGGGCTGGGCTTCCTGGTCAACTCCGCCCGCAGCACGTTTGATACGCCCCGCATGGTCGTCGGCGTCTTCATGCTGGCCGCCCTGGCGCTGGGGCTGTACGGGCTGATGGTCCTGCTGGAGCGCCGGCTGCTGGCCTGGCAGCGGCACAGGCGCTGAGGAGGCTGTATACGGGACAGGGGGCAACACCACCTTATCCAGTGGCACGTTGAAGCCGGTCGAACCTCCCCCCCGGCCTTTTTCGCGGGCGGCGCCCGCGCTGACTTGTTTTTGGCGGGGCGACACGGATAATTGTGCGGCAGTTCACGGCTCTGTGAGGGAGGCGAAGATGGGGCGTGTGGGCGATGTCGGGCCGCGCCCGGTTACCCGCCCGCCCCGGGCGCGAGCCGTGTCCGGGATTTCGTCTGGGATAGGGGCGTCGATATCCGCCGCCCGAAAGTGAGAGCATCATCATGAACGCACAGCGCGCTTTGCTGATCCTGCTGGCGCTTCTCCTCGCTCTGGGGGGAACCGCCCCGGCCCGCGCCCGGGGAACCGGCGACCAACCTGAGCTGACCCTGTTCCTGGGCTTTATCCCCAACGTCCAGTTCGCCCCGATCTACATGGCGCTGGAAAAGGGCTACTTCGCTGAGGAGGCCGGGGTCAATGTCGTGCTGGAGTACGGCGACGAGAACATCGGCGTGGAGCGCATCGCCGCGGGCGAGCTGGATTTCGGCGTCATCAGCGGCGAGCAGATCATCCTGGCCCGCTACGGCGGCCGCCCGCTGACCTATGTCTTCGAGTGGTGGCAGCGGTATCCGGTCGCCGTCGCCGCCCTGGCTGGCTCCGGCATCAGCAGTGTGCACGACCTGGCCGGGCGGACAGTGGGCGTGCCGGGGCGTTTTGGCGCCAGCTATGTCGGCCTGAGCGCCCTGCTGGCCGCCAATGATATGAGCGAAGCGGACGTCACGCTGGAAGAGATCGGCTACAACGCTCCGGCGATGCTGTGCGCCGGGCGGGTGGAAGCCGCCGTCGTCTATATCGCCAACGAGCCGGTGCAGATCCGCGATCAGTGCGGCGAAGTCACGGTGCTGCCGGTTGCCGCCGAGGCTGACCTGGTCGCTAACGGCCTGGTCACCAATGAGCGGACGCTGGCGGAGAATCCCGATCTGGTCCGCGGCATGGTCCGGGCGTTGAGCCACGGGCTGGCCGATGTGCTGGCCGACCCGGATGGCGCGCTGCGGGCCAGCCGGCGGTATGTGGAATCGCTGCCCACCGGCCAGAGCCGGACGGCCACTACCCTCGCCGCCGATGAAGCTATCCGCGTCCTGCGGGCTGCGGCCGCCGGGGACGGCCTGCCGCCGGAAGCCGCCGCCGCGCTGGCCGAATCGCTCAGCGCCGTAGTCAATCATGACGAGGCGATCCAGATGCAGGTGTTGCTCAACAGCATGGCCCTGTGGGATGCGCCGCGCCTGGGCGAGACAGACCCGGCCTCGTGGGAGACGACGATGAACGCCCTGCTGCGAGCCGGCCTGCTGCCCGGCCCGGCAGACCTGAGCGGAGCCTACACCAACGATTACCTGCCGGAGCCATGAGCGCAGTGAACGGATTGTCTGACCCGACGGGCGCCCTGTACCCGGCGAACCCGATGCAGGTGGACCTGGTGCTGCAGGTACAGGGCCTGGGCCGGGTATTCAGCGGGAACGGCAGTCCGCCCGTGACGGCGCTGGAAGGAGTCCACTTCGCCGTGCGGCGCGGCAGTTTCGTCGTGCTGGTCGGGCCAAGCGGCTGCGGCAAGACCACGCTGCTGCGCCTCCTGGCCGGGCTGGATCGCCCCGACCGCGGTCAGGCCCTGCTGGATGGCGAGCCAATCCGGCAGCCGCAGCGGCGGATCGGCCTGATCTTTCAGCAGGCCAACCTGATGCCCTGGCGCACCATCCGGGCCAATGTCGCCCTGCCGCTGGAGTTAATCGGCGTCCCCGCCGGGGAGCGCCGGGCGCAGGCTGACCGCCTGATCGAGCAGGTCGGGCTGGCCGGGTTTGAGGATGCCTACCCCGTCGAGCTGTCCGGCGGGATGGCTCAGCGTGTGGCTATTGCCCGCGCCCTGATCGCCCGCCCCGAAGTGCTGCTGATGGACGAGCCGTTCGCCGCGCTGGACGCCCTGACCCGCGAACGGCTGAGTCTGGACCTGCTGCGGGTGTGGGCGACGCGGGAGCAGACGATCCTGATGGTCACCCATAATATCGCCGAAGCCGTGTTGCTGGCCGACGAAGTGCTGGTGATGAGCGCCCGACCGGGCCGGATTGTTGCCCGCGTCGCCGTCACACTGCCCCGCCCGCGCCGGCAGGATATGCTCTATAGCGCCGAGTTGGGTCGGCTGTCCGGCCAGGTCCGCTCCGCTATCGAAGATGGTGGCGTCATTCTTGCGCAGGATGATATGCCGGAGGTCAACCGTGGCGTCATCTAAGATTCTGTCTGCCGGGCGGGTGCGAGCCAGGACCCGCTTCTGGGCCGGGGTCCGGGCGCAACTCCCGATCCTGCTGGGGGTGACGCCCTTCGGCATGATCTACGGCATCACGGCAGTTGAAGCGGGTATGCCGCCGCTGACCGCCATCGCCATGTCCATGATCGTGTTCGCCGGGTCATCGCAGTTCATCGCCGCCGAGCTGGTCGCGCGCGCCACGCCCGGCCCGGTGATCGTCCTGACCACGCTGATCGTCAACCTGCGCCATATGCTGTACAGCGCCTCGATCATGCCCTACGTCCGCCATCTCTCCCGCCCGTGGAAGTTCCTGCTGGCCTTCCTGATGACGGACGAAGTTTACGCTATCGCCATCACCAACTACCGCCGGCGCGACACGGAGGTCGACTCGCGCCATCTGGAGCAGTGGTATTTCCTGGGCGCGGGGGTGACTCTGTGGATAACGTGGCAGATCAGCACCCTGATCGGCATCCTGCTGGGGGCGTCGATCCCGGCGGGCTGGTCGCTGGATTTCGCCCTGGCCCTGACTTTCATCACCCTGCTGATCCCGACGCTGGAAGACCGTCCGACGGTGCTGGCGGCGCTGCTGGCCGGGATCACGGCGGTCCTGGCGCACGGCCTGCGCTACAACCTGGGGCTGATTCTGGCTGTGCTGGTGGGCATCGGCGCCGGGCTGCTGGCGGAGCGGATGGGCAGCCAGAGGAAAGCGGCTCCCCCGCCGGAAGGCGATCGCTGAACATCCGGCCCCGGGCCGCCCCCTCATCCGCGGCTGCTTCAGTCCGCGCCGATCATCGCCCGCAGGTCGGCCTCGTCGATCACGGGCACGCCCAGCGCGACCGCCCGGTCCAGCTTGCTGCCCGCCGCCTCCCCGGCAACCACGTAGCTGGTCTTTTTGGAGACGCTCCCGGCCACTTTGCCGCCGTGCGCCTTGATCAGATCGGCAGCCTCGTCGCGGGTCATAGTCGGCAGC
>JARKNX010000087.1 GCA_029976025.1 Aggregatilineales bacterium
GCTGCCCGGCTTCATCACGGTGGACAACATCGTCGAGGAGCATTTCAGCCGCAACCCGATGCTGGTCGGATCGCTGTTCCACTGGGGGTATATCGAGGAGCTGGGGCTGGGGATCGATCGCATGATCGAGGAGATGCTTCAATCCGGCCACAAACGGCCCCAGTTCGACGCCCGCCCGTATTCCTTCGCCGTGACCCTGTTCAATTCACGCGAGCGGATGCCCGTCTTTGCCGAGGGCAAGACGCTCAACGCGCGCCAGCTTCGCTCGATGCAGTACGTGCGCGACCACGGATCGATCACCAATCGCGAGTATCGCACCCTGTGCCCGGACGTGTCGGCCGAGACGATCCGGCTGGACCTGGCCGATCTGGTCGAACAGGGCCTGCTGCTCAAGATCGGCTCCAAGAAGGGGACGTACTATATTCTGAAGTAGCCCACACCGTGGTGGAGTACCGCTTTGCCAGACCTGGTGACCGTGATTGCCCTGCTGGCGGCGCTCGTGAATGGGGCGCTGCTGGTTTACGTCCTCCGCCGCGCGCCGCGCGGCGGCCCGTATTTCGGCTGGCTGGTGGCGGTCCTGGGCCTGGGGCTGCTGGGCGCGCTTCGTTTCCTCCTGCCTGGATTTCCACGCAGTGCTTCCCTGGGAGTGTACATCGATGCGGCCCTGATCGTCGTGTTTGGCCTGTTGAGCCTGGCCTACCTCCAGCAGACCTGGCATCGAGTCTGGCTGATCGCAGGCGGCGCGTGGGGGCTGGTCCTGCTGGCGGTCGATCTGCTGGCCGGACAGCCGGCCGCCGGGCAAAGCTGGCTCGGACAGGCGCTATCCACCGGCGCGCCGGCCGGCTGGATCGCGCTGCTCGGCTGGCTGGTTGCCGGGCTGGCGCTCTCCGGGGCGGTCTTCTACGCCTTCTACACCGCTCCCCTGCCTGAGGTCGCCAACCGGGCGCTGTTCTGGACGGTGGTGATCCTGCCGCTGCTGGTTGGCGTGGTATTTTCCGCCAGCGGGTCGTATATGCTGGCGGTGTCAGGGCTGGTGGGCATGCTGGGGGGCATGGGCGGCGCGATCTACGAGGCAGGCGGCGGGCGGTTGTTGGACGTGCGGGGCG
>JARKNX010000145.1 GCA_029976025.1 Aggregatilineales bacterium
ACCGCGATATCCTCCAGCGCGTCGTGATCACCCCGCGCATCCAGCAGTCCATGATCACGGCGCGCGATCAGTTCGCCATCAATACCAGCGTTTACAACACGCATGAGATCAACACGATCTCCGGGAAATACGGCAATCCGGGCATGACGCTGGCCGTCCAGATCAGCCTGTCCACCCGGCCGGAGACGCTGATCGCGCTGGACAGGAAGATGCGCACCCAGTTAGAACAGGCCCGCCGCGATCACCCGTCGTCCGATCTCCCTTCTGTCTGGCTGATTCCCCTGTTCGAAGACGCCGAGGCAGTCGGGAATACCCGCGCCTATCTGGATCGAATCTGGGATTACGCCACGCAGAGTCGCCATACTTCCCAGTCGCCGCAAAGCCGGTTCGCCGAGATCATGACGGAAGTGTTCTTCGCCGGCTCCGATCTCAGCCAGCAGATCAGCCAGGCGGCGGGGGCCTTCCTGTACCAGAAGGCCAAGTACGATGTCCAGACCTGGCTGGTGGAGCATAACGCCGCCAACGCGGTGCGCGTCAAGCTGGGCAGCGGCGAGCCGATGCAGCGCCAGGGCGGCTATTATTCGCCTGTCGCAGGCGCGCGGGCCTTCCAGAACTCCGTCGATAACCGCCACCGTTTCGCGAAGCACCTGCTGGCCGCCGCGCGCCAGAGCACGTCCTACGCCGTAACGCCCCTGCAGGGCGTCTTTCTGGGCGGCGACCTGCGAACCTTCCAGAGCAACCTGTCCGAGCAACTGCGCTACTTACCGGTGCGCGATTTTGTCAGCCTCCACTATCACGTGCGCGAATCGCAGGAAGCTCACCGCAACGATCTGATCCACGCCGCTGAAGCTGCCGGCGAGAGCCGCCTGGTCGCGCCGAACCGCAGCTCGCAGGAGCTTAAACGCCTGACAATCGGAACCAGCGAAGCTCCTTACGAACAGTTCCTGGAGGAGCTGACCGACAGCTTCCGGCACATCCTCTACGGCCAGGAAGAGGACGTGCTGGGCATCCATGTCATCTCTTACTTCATCGCCCGTTCCATGCCGCAGTTGCGGGATCGCCCGACCAGCCGGCGGACATCAGGCTCCGGCGCTGAACGCGGGCAGCGTATTCTGGCCAATATCGCCGAGATCATCCCCCTGTCCAAGCAGGGGAGTCTGCTGCGAGCCATCGCCCATAATCAGGCCCAGACCGCCGTGCTCGGCGTCAACCAGCTCACCACCGGGTTATTCCGCGCTCTGGAGCGCTTCGCCCAGAAAGCGTTTGTCGAAGCGGAGCAGGAGCGCATGATCGCGGAACGCCTGCTGCCGCACCTGCCTGTGTACGAAATCCTGAGCACTCTGCGCGTGTATCAGGATCGCAAAAACGAATTTCTGGGGGCGGTCGAGACCGCTTTCCCGGCGGGCAATTCGGCCTTCCTGGCCCTGCGCGAAGACAACGACGCCCTGCAGCACTACCTGCCGCTGTTCCAGCAGGAGCTTCTGCGGGGGCACGGGGTGAACGCCAGCGAATTCTTCGCCGACGGTGTTTTCATCCCTGATCTGCTGCCGACGCTCCGGCCCGATCTGGCCGTCCTGCTGCAGCAGGACCTGTTCAACACCGACATTGAAGTCCTGCTGGAGCATGTTTCCGGCAAGGTGGCGGAAGACTGGCGGGCCGAAGTCAACCGGCTGCTGGAGATTCCCCGCCAGATTCACGCCTGGCGCGTGATTATCTGGGACGTGATTGGCGAATCGATCTATCAGCGGGTCCAGAGCTTCGCCGAGCTGGCAACCGCGCTGTACGCCTTCGGCTCGATCCGCGCGCCGGCCACGACGCCGCCCGCCGCCCGCGGCCCGCAGCTTTCCCCCGTGCTGGCGAACTTCTTCCGCACCGCCCGGACCGATGACGAGATGCGCGGCTTCCTGGTCGGCGCGATCGAATATCTGAGTTCATTCACCAACGGCAATCTGGAGATGCCCGTCAGCATCATCCGGGCCATGAATGACGTTGAGCGCATAGCCAAGATCGAGGAAAGCACGCTGCCGCCGGAGATACAAAATCTGTTCCGCCACTGCACCCTTCAGATAGCCCGCCTGGCCGGGGAAAACGGATAGCGCTTCGCCCTGGCGCTACGGCTCCGCGGTCCCCGGGGGCGGGGTGAAGGGCAGATGGCTGAAGAAGCTGTTGAAATCGAATGTGACCTCGCTGTTCCGGGTCAGGATATGGTGCAGCGTCCGCAGCAGCGGCAGAGCATCGGGGGCGATTATCCCCCGCGCCATCATCTGCTCAACCGCCGGCATGATAGCAATAGTGGCGTCCACGCCCTCGATGGTTTCTTGCGGCATTTCTTCCACGGCGTCGCTGTAGGACATCCCCAGGCCGAGCAGCCGCCCCATGCGCGAATTCCGCCCGCCCTGGGTGGTCACGTACAGGTCGCCCGCGCCAGGCAGGCTGTACACCGTCTCGGGCTGCCCGCCGAGGAGCTGGACCAGATAAGCGGTTTCCGCCAGTCCCTCGGCGAAGAGCGCGGCGGCGTAGTTGTGCATATGAGCGCCCGCCGCATCGGGACCATTCTGCTTTTCGAGCAGGCCGGTCGCCAGCCCGACCGCCAGCGCGTAGGGATTCTTCAGCGCCACACACACTTCAACGCCCACTATATCGGTCGAGGTCCAGATGTGATAATAGGGCGTCTGGAATACCTGCTGCAGGCGCGGCAGCACCCCGGCATCGCGCGAGGCGAAGATGACGCTGGTGTGCCGGCGGCCCGCCAGCTCCCCGGCGATGGACGGCCCGCCGATAGCGGCATAGCGCACCTGATCCCGCAGCGAAGCCGGAAGCCGGCCCCGCAGGACATCCGGCAGCAGCTCAAGCCGGCCATCGGGCGTGCTTTCCATGCCTTTGGTCACCATCAGGATGATCTGGCCGGGCTGAAGATGAGGGCCGAGCGCCTCCGCCGCCCAGTGGACGCCGTTGGAGTTCACGCCGAGGACGACGATCTCCGCCCCGGCGACGGCTCCCCCGATCTCCCGGTAGGAGAAAGGCTGCACAGCATCCGGTATGGTCCGCCTCAGGCGGGGGTGATACCGCCGGTCGCGGCAGGAGCGGATAATCTCCTCATCCAGATGCGTGCCCACCAGGCGCACCTCATGGCCGTTATCCGACGCCGGGAATGTTATCGCCGTGCCCATCACGCCCGCGCCAACCACCGTAATCACTGCCATCTCGCGATCATCCTCCCTGTATGCTGTCCGCATCAGACTTCCGGTTCCCGGTCGTGGGCGAGCACCGTCAGGCGGTCAACAAGCTCCCTGATCGCCGGGAACAGCCGCTGGTAAACCTCCACAAACAGGCGTTCATACACAGCATGAGCGGAAGCGTCCGGCTCAAACTGCTGCCCTGTCGCCGTCATCGCGGCGGCGGCCTGGCGAACATCGGCGTACCACCCCGCCGCCGTCGCCGCCAGAATGGCCGCGCCCAGGCTGGTCGCCTCAGTTGTGCGGGCGCGGCTGATCGGCTTGCCATGGATATCGGCCACGATCTGGCACCACAGCCTGCTGCGCGCCCCGCCGCCCATCAGGATATATTCGTCGATCGGCTGGCCTGTGGCCCGGCTGATCCCGTCCATCACCAGCCGGTGCTCATACCCGATTCCTTCCAGTATGGCCCGGTAGAAGTGCTCTTTGCGATGCGCCTCGATCCAGCCGATAGTGATGCCTGTCGCGGCCGGGTCCCAGTACGGCGGCATCACCCCTCCCCAGTACGGCACCACCATCAGCCCCAGCGAGCCGGGCGGCACGCTCGCGGCGGCCATCTCCATCACATCTTCCTGCGAAAGCGCCAGGCCCAGCCCGCTCACGTCCGGCCCGAAGGTCTTCATGAACCAGCTCACCGTGAACGTCCCCGCCGTCAGCACCTCCTCCGGCACGAACGCCCCGGCAACCGGGGAACACAGAGTGCGGAAGGCCCGGTCGGCCACATAGCGATCGGCATAAGCGCCGGAGACCATGGCCGTCCCCAGGTTCAGGTAGGCGACGCCGGGGCGGGTGATATTTGCGCCCAGCCCGGCGCACTGCCCATCCCCCGCCCCCGCCACGACCAGCGTCCGGGTGGACAGGCCGGTCGCCTCAGCGGCGGCCGGGGTCAGCGGCCCGATCACAGAGCCGGGCGGCACGATCTCCACCAGCCTGGCCGGGTCCAGCCCCAGATCGACAAGCAGCTCCTCCGCCCAGGCGCCCCGTCGCATATCCACTATGCCCATCGGGTCGGCGCAGGCCAGGCTGGTCGTCCACTGTCCGGTCAGGTGGTAGACCAGGTAAGCGTGCACATCGAGGTACTTATACGTGCGCGCGGCGATTCCCGGCTCATGAGTTTGCAGCCACATCAGCTTCGACAGCGACTGGTTCGTAGACGGGCCTTTGCCCGTCAGGTCGTGAATGGCGTCGCCGCCATAGCGGAGGTTAAGCTCCTCGACCTGGGCGCGGCTGCGGCCATCCAGCCAGGTAATAGCGTGGCGGAGCGGCTGCCCCCCTTCATCAACGGGCACAAACGTCTCCCGCTGGCAGGTGACACAGAGGGCCGCGACGCGGTCAGCGCTGACCTGCTGGAGCAGCTCCTGCACGGCCTGAACCAGGGCGTGCCACCAGTCGCCCGCCCGCTGTTCATGCCAGAACGGATGCGGGGAGAAAGCCTCAATGCCGGCCCGGCCTTCGGCGACCGGCGTGCCGTCATGCGCCCAGGCGATAGCCTTGCAGGCGGTAGTGCTGCTGTCGATGCTGATCACAAGGTCGGTTTTATCGTTCATTGTGCCCGCTCCGCGCTGCCTGGTTCAGAAGGGAGAATACTCGCATCGCCGGGTATTGTCCAGACGGAGTCGGCGGGGGTCCGCCGGCGGCGCAAATTGGCGCAGAAGGCGCATCGGCGTCATACTTCGCGGCAGATCGGGGAATGCTGCCGCATGGAGCAGAGGATTATTCGCAGTGGGATCGCTTGCCGCACCCGGAAGCCGGGATGTGACCGCCATCGGCGAGGTGATGCTCCGCCTGAGCGTGCCGGCGGGGGTCCGCCTGGAGGATGCCGCCCGGCTCGACGTTCACCCCGCCGGCGCGGAATACAACGCGCTGACGGCGCTCGCCCGCCTGAATCGCGGCTGCCTGCTGGTGACCGCCCTGCCGGAGACGGCGCTGGGGCGGCTGGTGCTGAATCGCCTTCGCGCCAGCGGCATGCAGACGGAAGGCCTGATCTGGTGTGAAACGGGGCGGATCGGGACGTACTTCGTCGAATTCGCTGCGCCGCCGCGCCCGATTGACGTGATATACGACCGCGCCGGCTCCTGCATCACGCAGCTCAGCGTTGACCAGATCGACTGGGACAGCCTGCTCGATACGCGGCTGCTGCTGCTCAGCGGGATCACGCCGGCATTGGCGCCGGGCTGCGAAGCCATCGTCCGCACCGCGCTGGATAAAGCGCGCCGCGCGGGTGTCCCGGTAGCCTTTGACGTGAACTACCGGGGCAAGCTGTGGCCTCCCGAAGCTGCGGCGAAGGTTATATCGGAGCTGGCGCGGGATGTGGAGATTCTGTTCTGCAAGCAGGCGGATGCCGCCCTGCTCTTCGGGGTACATGGCGGTGCCGAGCATATACTCTCCGCGTTAAGCGCCCGGACCGGGGCCAGGCACGTTGTGCTGACGGCGGGCGAGCGCGGCGTGTACGGATGGGACGGCAGCCGCGCCCACCATGTAGAAGCGCTCCCGGTCACGGTACTTGATCGGCTGGGCGCGGGCGACGCCCTCGCCGCCGGCGTCATCCACGGCTGGCTGGACGGCGATTTTCTACAGGGGCTGCGCTACGGCGTCACGCTGGCGGCGCTGGCGATGTCCCAGTATGGCGACGCCCTGATCACAACCCGGGCGGAGCTGGAGCGGCTCAGCAGCGCGCTGGCCGCGCCGGATATTCTGCGCTAGACCCCGGTTGCAGTCAGGCCGCTGCCCAGGAGGCTGCTGATGAATGTCAGGGTGTGCCACCCGCATCTGGAAAATGTGCTCGATCCTGTCGCGCCTGTAGAGCGCGTCCGCACCGGCTTCATATTCACCGAAGGCCCGATCTGGCATCCGCGCGATCATCACCTGATCTTCAGCGATATCCCCGCCAGCCGGCTCTACAAACTTGATGCCGCCGGGAGCCTGACGATCGTGCGAGAGCCAACAAACCGGGCTAACGGGAACGCTTACGATCGGGAAGGCCGCATCATCACCTGCGAGCACGGCACGCGGCGCGTCGTCCGCCTGGAACAGGGCGGCGCGCTGACGGTGCTCGCCACCCACTACCGGGGCAAAGAGCTGAACAGCCCCAATGATGTCATCGTGGGCAGCAACGGCGACATTTACTTCACCGATCCCCTTTACGGCCGCTTCGCCGAACACGGCGTCGCTGGCGAGCCGGAGCTTGACTTCCGGGGCGTATACCGGCTGAACCCGCAGACCGGAGAACTGACGCTGCTGGCGGACGATTTTGACCAGCCGAACGGGTTATGCTTCTCCCTGGACGAAAAGCGGCTGTTCGTGTCCGACACGCCGCGCAAGCACATCCGCGTCTTTGACATGCAGGCGGACGGGACGGTAACCGGCGGGCAGGTCTGGGCGGAGACCGCCGGCGAAGGGACGACCCTCCCCGACGGCCTGAAGATAGATTCCGCCGGGCATGTCTTTAGCTGCGGCCCCGGCGGGATCCATATCTTCGCGCCCGATTCGACACTCCTCGGCGTCATCCTGGTCCCCGAGCACACGGCGAACTTCACCTGGGGCGACGCCGACCTGAACACGCTCTATATCACCGCCTCCACCTCTCTGTACGCCATCCGGGTCAGGGTCCCGGGTGTGCCCTGGAATATCCGTCAACTCTGAGGGAGAAGCTGATGAAGATCGCGTCTATTGAACTGTTCACCGTGCCGCCACGCTGGCTGTTCCTCAAGCTCTCCACCGACGCGGGGATATCCGGCTGGGGCGAGCCAATCGTGGAAGGCCACGCCGCCACGGTGGCGGAGGCCGTGCGCGAGATCGGCCCGTACCTGCTCGGCGCCGACCCCGATCGCATCGAGGACATCTGGCAGATGCTGTACCGCGGCCGCTTTTACCGGGGCGGGCCGGTCCTGATGAGCGCCATGGCCGGGGTCAACCAGGCCCTGTGGGATATCAAAGGGAAGCGGCTGGGCGTGCCGGTCTACGAGCTGCTGGGCGGCAAGGTGCGCGATCGGATCCCGGTCTACTCCTGGATCGGCGGCGACCGCCCCGCGGATGTGGCCGAAGCCGCCCGGGAGAAGCTGGCCCAGGGCTTTCACGCCATCAAAATGAACGCAACCGACGAGCAGGGCTATATCGCGTCGGTCGCGGCTGTTGATGCCGTGGTCCAGCGCGTCGCCAGCGTGAGAGAGGCCGGGGGCAAGGCGCTGGGCATCGGCGTGGACTTTCACGGGCGCATCCACAAGGGGACGGCCAAAGTCATCGCCCGGGAGCTGGAGCCGTACCACGTCATGTTCATCGAGGAGCCGGTGCTGCCGGACAACAACGAAGCCCTGCGCGAGATCGCCCATCACACATCTATCCCCATCGCCACCGGCGAAAGGATGTACAGCCGGTGGGACTTCAAGCGCGTCCTTGAAGCGGGCTACGTCGATATCATCCAGCCCGATGTGTCGCACGCCGGAGGCATCTCCGAGACGCTGCGGATCGCCAGCATGGCGGAGGCGTACGATGTCGCCCTGGCGCCGCACTGTCCGCTGGGGCCGATCGCGCTGGCCGCCTGCTTGCAGGTGGATGCTATCGCCCACAACGCCTTCATTCAGGAGCAAAGCCTCGGCCTGCACTACAATGTCGGGAATGACCTGCTGGATTACCTCGCCGATCCGGCTGTATTCGCCTTTGAAGATGGCTGTGTCCGCATCCCGGACGGCCCCGGGCTGGGCATCCACATCAACGAGGATTACGTCGAAGCGAAGAGCAAGGAAGGCCACAACTGGCGCAATCCGGTCTGGCGCCTCAGCGATAACGCAATTGCCGAGTGGTGACGCAGGCGCGCGCGGCTGCCTCAGGACCCGCCAATCCGCCCCCGGCTCGCCCCGTGGCAGTGCTTGAACTTCCTGCCGCTGCCGCAGGGGCAGGGATCGTTGCGCCCGGTTGTGGCGAATAACGCCTCCGGCCGGACCGTTCCGGGGAGGAACAGGCGCATGATCTCGGCGGGGGAGCGGCCGGCGGAATAGAGCTGCGCCATCATCTTCATCGGCCGGTCGATATGGGCGAAGAAAGCTCTGTAACCGGCGCACAGATAGTTAAGGCCGGGATCGCCATCCGGCGTGTCGAGGAAGCGATTCTTCGGGCACTCGCCATGACAGACGAAGTACGCCGGGCACGCCCGGCAGTATGGCGGGAGGGAATCCCGCTTGGCGCGGCCAAACTGGCGCTGCTGCTCGCCAGCAACCAGCGTGATCAGGTGCTGATCCCGGATATTCCCCAGCAGATAATCCGGCTCTACGAAATGATCGCAGGAATAAACGTCGCCGTTATGCTCCACCGCCAGGGCGTTGCCACACGTCTCATCGAAGATGCACAGCCCGGCCGATCCGCCCAGCCAGGCCGCCAGCATCCCCTCGAAGAGGGGTAGATACATCCGGCCAACGTCATGCTGCACCCACTCATCAAAGACGGCGATGAGGAACCGGCCCCACTGCTCCGGCCGGACTGACCGCTCCGTGACGGCCCGCCCTGCCTGGACGAGGGTGCGGCCGTCGGCGTTAACGCGCTCAACACTGGGGATGAACTGCACCCACCGGGCGCCCAGATCGTCGCGCATGAAGCGGTAGACATCCAGCGGGTGGTCCGCATTGACCGCGTGGACAGTCGCCAGGACGTTGAAATCCACCCGGTGCTTCTGCAGCAGGCGAGCCGCTGCCAGCACCCGGTCAAAAGTGGGCCGGCCTCCCTTATCCACGCGATAAGCGTCATGCAGCGGGCGCGGCCCGTCGATGCTCAGCCCCACCAGGAAGCGATGCTCGTGGAAGAACGCGCACCAGTCATCATCCAGCAGCGTGCCGTTCGTCTGGATGGAATATTCAACCTGCATTCCCGGCCGGGCATACTTCCGGGCGTACTCAACCGAGCGCACGAAGAAGTCAAGCCCCATCAGCGTCGGCTCGCCGCCCTGCCAGGCGATCGTGACGCGCCCCGTGCGCTGCGCCTCGATATACTGCCGGATATAGGTTTCGAGCAGATCGTCTGCCATGCGGAAGCGGCTGCCCGGGTAGAACTCTTCCTTGGAGAGGAAAAAGCAGTAAGCGCAGTTGAGATTACAGGCCGCCCCCGTGGGCTTCGCCAGAATATGAAAGTACGGGGGCGCGCTGCGCGGCACGACAGCAGGAAGCCGGGGCGATGCGGGCGTGTGGGTTGGATCGTCAGGATTCTGCTGCTTCATATGCCCTGCTCCTCACAGAGGCGGCCTGTTGAGTTCCCGCTATCTGAATCTGCGGTAGGTTTCCTGGTGAGCCATATAAGGCTGGGAGAACAGGTGATCCATGAAGGTCTGCCGCCCCCAGAAGCTGTACTGTTCCTTCGGGTCCAGGTACAGGTTGTAGAGCTTGGCGTTCTTGTAATTCTCCAGCGTGGTCACGCTGCCGGGGTTGATAACATCCCGATCATCGTCCGACATGCCCGCCATTACAAACTTATACTCGGCCACCCGGAGTCCGCTGGGGATGTCCTGTATCGAGAAGTACACGTACTTCCGGTTGGACAGCCCTCCATCAGCCAGCAGGAACGACGTCTGATCGATGCCGTCGATATAACGATCCGCCGGTATCTGGTCCTGCGCCCCGGCCAGGGCGATCGAGGTGTTGAACAGATCGGACAGGTCGAACAGACCATCGGAGACCTGGCCGGGCGCGATCATGTCCTTCCAGTAGACGATGCCCGGGACGCGCACGCTGCCTTCCCATGTGCCGCCGATGCCGCCGCGAAACGGGGTGTAGCCGGCATCGGGCCAGGGTTCAACCGCCGGGCCATTATCCGATGTGATGAAGATCAGGGTATTCTCAAGCTGGCCCGTTTCTTCCAGCGCCTGAACCAGCCGTCCGACGATGTCATCCATCTCAACGATGCAATCCTTGAATGGATACTTCGCCGGGGATTTGCCCCTGAACTTCGGATTGGGGTAGTTCTTCCAGTGGCCCCCGCGCGTGCAGTGATACAGGAAAAACGGCTGGTCGCTCCCGGCCATCTGGTGGATGAACTCGATGGAGTAGGTGGCGAATTTGTCGTCAAGCTCCGCGCTGACTTCCATCGTGATCGCTTCCAGATTCTCGGCCGCCGCTCCCCTCGTGGCGTGGACGATGTGATTATTGAAAGGGGTGGCCGCGACCAGAGCCTGACGCTCCGGACTCAGGGCAAATTCTGGAGCAAATTCGGGGTCCTGCCAGTCTGTGTACAGGCCGGACCAGCCCAGGAAGCCGTAAAAATCGTCAAACCCGATATTCTGCGGCTGCGATTCCCGGTTCTCGCCGCAATGCCACTTGCCTACTGCCTGAGTCTTATAGCCCGCATCGCTCATGATGCGGGCTACCGTCACCTCGTTACCCAACCCGCCCGGTTCCCCGGCAAAACTGGGCCGAAGCTGGCCGTGCCGCCGGGGCAGACGCCCTGTAAGCAAGGTGGTACGGGTGGGTGTACAGGAAGCCTGAGAATAGGTCGAAAGGAGCTGCAGCCCCTCGCGCCCCAGGCGGTCCATGTTAGGCGTCGGTGCGCCCGTCATCAGGCCGCCCCCATAAATACCCGGATCGCCCCAGCCCACATTATCCATGAGGAAGATCAGGACATTGGGTTTCTTGCCCGTTCTCCGCTCCAGCGCAGCCAGTTTTTGCTGCACCTCGGCCTGCTGCATCGGATGCGGAATGACCGGTTCCATGTTTTCCGCAACCCGCACGGTCTGCGCGGCCAGCGGATCTTCGGCCCGGCCCTGCTGGCGCCGCAGCAAAGAAGAAGATGCCGCCGGGGCGCTGCCCTCCGCGCCGAGCGCCATCGCCGCTGCCGCGGCCCTCTCCGTATCCAGCATGAATCCAGGGAGTCCTGCGAGCACAGCCCCCGTCCCCACCGTCTTTACGAAATCTCGTCGTGAGACTTTCATGACCACTCTCCTCGTAGTGAATCACTGAGCACTGCAAAACTTGTCGCCTGGCAGGATGATGAGCGCATTGGGCGCATCCGTAGGCAGTTCTACGGTCTGGGAGGGTAAAGCCACCCGGAGGCAGGAGCTGCTCACCTGTCGTCGGTGTCGCACTTGCCATCCCGGATCAACCCGCCATGCGAGGGTGCTCCCGTTGATTGAGGAAGGGGTAAGGTGGTGATGCGCTCAAAGGCAATTATAATACAAAATAATTGGACGGGCAATTATGGCGCGGTAAAAAGTCCCCACCGCGCCGGGGCGTGTTACAATTTTCCTCAGCCGGCGCAGTGAGCAGGCTGCTGTGCTGCGCCGCCCGTTTCCCCGGGACAATTCACCTGCTTCACCAGAAAGGGCCTGTCCATGAAGATCTTCATCTCCGCCGATATCGAAGGCGTGGCCGGCGCCACAGACATCACCGAGACCGACAAATCACACGCCGATTATGCCGTGTACTCGGAGCAGATGACGGCGGAGGTCGCTGCCGCCTGTGAGGGAGCATTGAGCGCCGGGGCGACCGAGATCGTGATCAAAGACGCTCACTGGACCGGGCGCAATATCCTCGCCTCCCGGCTGCCGCGCCAGGCGCGGCTGATCCGGGGCTGGACCCAGGACCCCTTTTCGATGATGGCCGGTCTCGACGAGCACTTCAGCGCGGCGCTGATGATCGGCTATCACTCGCGCGCCGGCTCCGACGCCTCGCCCCTGGCGCATACAATCACGGGCCGCGTCACCTACGCCCGGATCAACGGCCGCTACGCTTCCGAATTTCTGATCAACGCTTATACAGCGGGCTGGCGCGGCGTGCCCGTGGTCTTTTTGTCCGGGGATGACGGCGTCTGCCAGGATGCTGCTTCATTCCTCCCGGATATTACAATCGTCGCGACAATGGAAGGCGTCGGCGGCGCGACCATCAGCATCCACCCCGATCTGGCTGTCGAGCGCATCCGGGCCGGCGTTGAGTCGGCGCTCAAGGGCGATATCGCCCGGGGGCGGGTCGCCATGCCCGGGCATTTCACCGTCGAGGTGCGCTACCGCGGGCATACGCTGGCCCGCGCAGCCAGCTTCTTCCCCGGCGCCCATCTCATCGAGCCGCACACCGTCGGATTCGAGGCGGACGACTATTTTGAGGTGCTGCGCTTCTTCATGTTCGGCATCTCGATGAACAGCGGCGGATAGCTGGCCGCGCTGCCGGAGTATGGGCGGGGCGTGGCGATAATCGGCGCGCCGCTTCAGCGGACGCTAAAGCTCCAGGGGGGCGGCTCCTGACCCGGCTACCCGCCCGCTCCACCTCTTTTTGCTCGCCAGACAGATGAAATCAGGCCAACCCTGTTGACAAGCGCGGAGTTTGTTTTATAATGCAGATAAGTAAGTAATGATAACTAACTATCCAAATGTGTTCTTCTACCCTACTTACGGCTCCCTTTGACATATCCTCGTGCCCTGACTTCATCATGCCATCCCTCTGCGGTGCAGGAGAAGGAGGTGCAAGCGAATTCACTGGAAACCGATCACCCGATTCACTAACACCACCCGATTGCTTTGTATTGCACAAGGAGTTCACCTAATGAAACGGGCTTTTTCTCGGTTGTTGGTGCTCGCTATTCTCCTGACCCTGCTGGCCCCCGTCCTCACTGTCGGGGCACAGGGGGCGCAGACGCTGGAGATCTATATCACCGGCCTGGGCGATGACCAGTTGAACTGGTTCCGTGAAGTCGCCTTCCCCGCTTTCCAGGAAACTCACCCCGATGTGACCCTGGAGATTCTGACCGGGGGCTGGGGTGATTTTGACGCCACGGTGGCTGGCTGGATCACCACCGGTGACGGGCCGGACATTATCTACCTCGGTTCGGAATACGCCGCGACCTATGGCCCGCTGCTGGCCAACATCGATCCCTATCTCGAGGGGTGGGATGAGCTGGAGCAGTTCCTGCCCATCGCGCTCGACACGGTCACCTGGGACGGCCATGCGCGCGGTCTGCCCCTGTTGATGAGCCCGCGCCCGATTTTCTTCCGCACCGATCTGTTCGCCAACCCCGAGGCGGGCATACCGCTGACCTTTGAAGACGCCCTCACCTTCGTGGGCGAAAACACCATCATCGAGAACAACGCGCTGGTCCGCCAGGGCTATATGGCGCTGGGCGGCGGGCTGTTCGACGCTCAGGAATTCATCGCTGATATCTGGACGGCGGGTGGCGAGCTGTATTACGAAGATGGGACGAGCGCCTTCGACAGCGCGGAGACCGCCGAAGCGATGCAGTTCACCTATGACCGCCGCCGTCTGGTGCTGCCGACCGAAGACACCGCCGGCCTGCCTCCTTTCGAAGGCACAGCCCTGGCTTCCAACGCTGTCGTGAGCGGCATCTGGGCGATGTGGCAGGCCCCGGCCACCGACGATCCCCTCTGGGACGACATCGCCATGGGCCCCTACCCTGCCGGTGAAAAAGGCGAGCCGCTGATCCAGGTGTTCATTGACTGGCTATCCGTCCCCGCTTACGTGCCAGAAGCGAAGCTGCCGCTGGTCGTGGACTTCCTCAAGTTCATCGCCAGCCAGGACAACGCGATCGCACTGAACAATGTGGCCGGGTTCACGCCGACCCGCCAGGATGCCTGGGAAGCCATCCGCGAAGCCAGCCCCGTCTGGGCCCGCCTGCTGGATATGGCGGTGGAGTACGGCCGCGCCTTCTCCGACATCCGCGCCAGCGCTGAGCTGCGCCCGTTGATCGCCGAACAGATGAATCTGTACCTGACCGATCAGCAAAGCCTGGAAGACACCCAGCGGATCATGAAGGAAGAGTACGACGCCATTCTGGAAGACGCCGGCTATATCAAATAGCTTCGCCTTCCCGGCTCAGCCTGCGGGAGCGCCGGAAGCTCGACGCTCCCGCAGAATTGTGCCATCATGGCCCGTAACTTGAAGCGCTGCCTCAGCCTGCCCGGCCTGACGCCTGTGGACAGAGGGAACAATGACTTCCGATATCCGCCTCGATAACCTCATCTGGGTAGCCCTGACCGTCCTTTTCATCATCGTCACCAGCACCGGGCTGGGCCTGCTGGCCCGCGCCATCGCCCGCTGGCGGGGTCTTTCGGAGGGTGAGCAGCGGAAGTTGTTCTGGGGTATCACGCTCGCCGGGCCGTGGATTGTCGGGTTCCTGATCTTCGTAGTCGGTCCCGCGCTGGCTTCCCTCTTCTACAGCTTCAATAACTACAAACTGGGGGAGAGCCTGGAATGGACCGGGCTGGAGAATTACCGCGCCCTGATCATGGGGATTGGCGCGCACGGACGGCGCTTCACCCAGGCGATGTACAACTCGTTCTACTACGCCCTGATCGGCGTGCCGCTGCAGATTATCACCGCGCTGGGCATGGCCCTGCTGCTCAATAACGAGATCAGGGGTATCCGCTCCTTCCGCACCATCTTTTACCTGCCCGTGATTCTGGCCGGCGGCCCGGCTATCCTGCTGGCGTGGCGCTATATGCTCAGCGCCAACGGCGGCTTCGTCAACGTCATTCTGCAGAAGCTCGCATCGTCGTTCTTCCTGTTCGACTGGCTTTACCGCGGCTTCATCTTCGTCATGGAAGGCTTCAACAGTTTTTATACCGGGCTTTCGCGCGGCGACCCGCTGGGGCCGCTCAAGTTCGTCATCCCCGGCGCGCTGGCTATCCTCATTCTGATCACGCTGCTGGGCGACTGGTCAGAAAGCAAGCGGGCGCGGACCTGGGGGATCATACAGATTCTGGCGCTGATCGTGCTGGCGGCGACCCTGCCGCGCGGGCTGATGGCCGCGCCGATTGACCCCATATGGACCGTTGTCGTCGGGCTGGCTTTTCTGGGCTTCATCCTGCTCAGCGCCTGGCAGGGTCACGAGGGACGGGTGCGCGCCTTTCAGATCGCCGCTCTAATCGTTTTCGCCATCACGCTCGCGCTGACTCTGGCTGCGGCGGCGCCCGATTCCGGCGACCCGGCGCCGTACCTGATCGCCGCCGCCGCAGCCGCAGCGCCGGTGCTTCTCTCCCTGTTCGGGGTCTGGAGCCGCCGCAAGTACACCCTGCTGGGGATCGCCTTCGCCATTCTGGCTCTCGCAGTCTTTATCCACGTGATCCCCGGCCAGCTTGACGGCGGACGGCTGGCCCTGATTCCGCGCTATCTGACATTTGGCACTACGCTGGAGCAGCCCGGCGATCTGACCTACCTGAAAGAGACATACCCGGCGGAGATCATGTCCGCGATATGGTTCTTCGCGCTGGCGGTGGTCATGCTGGCTGCGATCGCCCTGCTGGGCGACCGTTACCCCCGTGCGCGCCGGGCCGTGCTTTATATTTCGCTGGCTTTCTTCCTGCTGTTCACCGCCGGCGCGCTCGTGGACGGCGTGCGCTACTTCCGCGCGTTCGACACGATCGCGGCGGAAACCGGCACGCCCGCCTATCATTTCGCCCGGTTCCGCACCGCCACAGCGCAATTCCCGACACAGGACCGCGTGCCGCTGTGGATGACCAGCGAGTTGTGGACCAAGCCGTCGCTGGTGCTGATCACGATGTGGAGCACCGGCGCGGGTATGCTGATCTTCCTGGCGGCGCTCAAAGGCGTGCCGCGCTCGCTCTACGAAGCCGCCGAGGTGGATGGCGCGGGCCGCACGCAGAAATTCTTCAAAATCACGCTGCCCATGATCTCCCCCGCCATGTTCTACAACATCGTGATCGGCATGATCGCGGCGCTCCAGACCTTCGAATCGATCTACATCCTGCGGACGCCGGATACAGAAGACACGCTGGCCTCCGCCGCGTTCTTCCTGTTTGTCAGGACATTCCGCCAGCTCGATATCGGACAGGGCGCGGCAGCATCATGGATTCTGGTGGTCGTGATTGTCGTCCTGACTGTGATTCAGTTTCGCTACAGCAACTGGGTGAATTACGAGGCCTAGCGCATGGCAACGAAACCCACCGCCACCAACACCGGCCGGGCCGGCAGACGAACCCTGCGCCTGCAGACAGGCATGGTGAGTTTCCGCCGCCTCCTCCTGTACCTGGTGCTTGTCCTGGCCTCGCTCTTCTTCCTGTTTCCGCTGGCCTGGATGATCGGCACATCGCTGAAAACCGTGGAAGAAGTCGGCCAGCCCCAGCTAAACCTGCTGCCCAGCATCCCACAGTGGTCCAACTACACCATCCTGTTCGGGGAGGATCCGTTCTACCGGGCCTATTTCAACAGCGTCTTCATTGCCATCATCGTGCTGTTCGGCACGGTGACCTCGGTCACGCTGGTCGCTTTCTCCTTCGCCCGGCTGCAATGGCGGGGCCGGAACATAGTATTCGCGCTGATGATGGGCACGCTGATGCTGCCCTACCAGGCGACACTGGTCCCGCAGTATGTGCTGTTCTACAACCTGGGCTGGATCCGGACCTTCAACCCGATCACCATTCCCGGCTTCTTCGCCGGCGGCGCGGCTTATGTCTTCCTGCTGCGCCAGTTTATGATGACCATCCCCAGAGAACTGGATGAGGCCGCCCTGATTGACGGGGCGAACCCGCTGCAAGTCTGGTGGTACGTCATTGTGCCGCTCAGCCGGCCCGCTATTGCTACCGTGGCCGTCTTCCTGTTCGTGGGCACATGGAACTCGCTGACTTACCCGCTGATCTACCTGCAGCGCGCCGAGCTGTTCACGATGCCAATCTTTGTGGCGCAAAAGCTCAATCTTCAGGCGTCACCGCTGCCCTGGCAGGATGTGATGGCGGCCAGTGTCACGTTTGTAATCCCGGTGCTGCTGATCTTCATCTTCACGCAGCGCTATTTTGTCGAAGGCATCACTATGACTGGCGTCAAGGGATAGGCAGACCGGTGTGCAGCAGCTCATGCACAGTTTCCACGGGTATACCCCTCCGGAAGATGTCCTGGCAGCGACGCGGCGCGGCGAGATCAGGGCCTTCTGCCTGTTCACCCACGCCAACGTCTCCTCCCCGGCTCAGGTCCGCGCGCTGACAGATGCGCTCTATCGCGCCGCGCAGGAAGGCGGCCAGCCTCCCCCGCTGATCGGGATTGATCAGGAAGGTGGGCAGTTGATGGCAATCGCGGGCGAGGCAACCGATATACCGGGCAACATGGCTCTGGGGGCCACCCATTCACCTGAACTGGCCGAGCAGGCGGGGCGCGTGCTGGGCCGCGAGCTGCTGGCGATGGGCATCAACCTCAATTTCGCGCCCGTGCTGGATGTGAACATCAACCCGGAGAATCCCGTCGTGGGCACGCGCTCTTTCGGCGATGACCCGGCACTGGTGGCCGAGCTGGGGGTCGCCATGATCCGGGGTATGCGGGCCGAAGGCATTCTGACGGCGGTTAAGCATTTCCCCGGCCATGGCGACACGGACACAGATACCCACCATACATCGCCCACCATCGTCCATTCCGTCGAGCGGATGGAAACTGTGGAGCTGCGGCCGTTCCAGGCGGCCATCGAAGCCGGGACTGACGCCGTGATGACGGCGCACGTGATCTTCTCCGCCCTGGACGCCGAACGCCCGGCCACGATCTCGCCGGCTGTGCTGAGCGGCCTGCTGCGGCGGGATATGGGCTTCACCGGGCTGATCATCACCGACGCGATGGATATGTACGCCGTGGCACGCTACGGGGCGGAAGAAAGCGTGCGCGCGGCGCTGGCCGCCGGGGCCGACCTGGCCCTGCTGGGACATCTGACCGATCAACTGGCGCTGAGCCGCCGCCTGAACAACCTGAAACGGCCCGACAGCGCCGCCCGTATCCGCGCCGCCCAGGATCGCATCCCGCGCGACCGGCCCTCGCTGGAGATCGTTGGCTGTCCGGAGCACCGCCGCGTCGCCCGGCAGATCGCCGAGCGGGCGATCACGCTGGTGCGCGGGGGCGAACGGCTGCCGCTGCGCCCCGGGCCGGAGGATATGATCGCCGTCATCACCGCACAGTCGGTTGACCTGACCCCGGCGGATACTTCTTCGGCGGTGCGCATCGCGCTGGATGAAGCAATTCGCAGGCGCCATCCGCGCACAACAAGCCTGGAGATGCCCCGCCAGGCTCCGGAGCAGACGGTAGCGGCTGTGCTCCACGCCGCCGCGGCAGCCGATATCGTCATTGTGGCGACAACCGCCGCCGACAGCGATCCCGGGCAGGCCGCGCTGGTCCGGGAGCTGCACGCCCGCGGGAAGTCGCCTGTTGTGATCGCCCTGCGCACGCCTTACGATCTGCGCGCTTTTCCCATGATCGAGGTTTACCTGTGCGCTTATAGCGTCCGCCCCGTGTCTACGGAGGCTGCGGCTCGCGTGCTGTTCGGGGAGATACCGGCGACGGGCCTTTTGCCCTGTGCCATTCCCGGCTATAATACGCCGACTGCACACCCCCCTCCCGCATATGGCTGACCGACTTCAGGAATACGCAACTGTGGACATCGTTTTTCGGGTAGTCCTGACTCTGGCGCTGCTGCTGATCCCGATGGGCCTGTATGGACGCGCCCAGGAAAGCGCCTCATCCTGGTGCGTCGCGGTGTGGTATCCCTCCTCCGATCATCCCGGGGGCTACCAGTCGCTCATCGACAATACAGACGTGATCGATGTCGTCAGTCCGTTCTGGTACAGTCCCCTGCCCGACGGCGGCCTGAATCCGCGTTCCGGCGCCGAGGACGCGCAGAAACTGGCGGCGTGGCGCGAGGCCGGCCTGCTCATCCTGCCGACCATCGTCTCCTTCAGAATGTCCGCCATGATCGAAGATCCGGCGGTTCGCGCCGCCCATGTTGCCAACATTGTCGCGCTGGTCGGGCGGATGGGTTACGATGGCATCGACATTGATTACGAGTCCTTCGGACTCAGCACGCGCGACGCTTTCTCCGCTTTTGCCGGGGAGCTTTCGGACGCGATGCGGGCGCAGGGGTGGCTGCTCTCGGTGACGGTCCACGCCAAAACAGCCGATGAAGCCACCTGGACAGAAGGTGCGGCGGCGCAGGACTGGCCCCGGCTGGCTGATGCCGCTGATATCTTCCGCATCATGGCCTATGACTACCATAACCTGGCCGGCGCGCCCGGCCCCATCGGGCCGCCGGGCTGGACGAAGGATGTGCTGGATTACGCGGCCAGCGTCACCGACCTTTCCAGGGTATGGGTGGGGCTGCACTTCTACGGGCTGAACTGGCAGCGCCGCAGCGCCCCGGTCGCCATCACCTGGGAGGGCGTGCAGCGCTGGGTCGAATCGTTCGGCCTGGAGGTGCAGCGTGACCCGGCGGATATGGAAGCGCATGTCGAACTGCATGTGAGCGGCCTGCCCCGGCAGAACGTCTACGTGGCCGATTCCACCGGCCTGGCGTTCAAGCTGGACCTGCTTCAGGAAGCCTTCCCCGATCTGGGCGGAGTGACGATCTGGGGGTTGGGGGGCGAAGACCCGGCCAACTGGGATGTGCTGCGCCAGTATAATCGGGGGGAGTGTCAGTTCAGGGAAGCGCCATGATCCGATCGGGCAAAGCGACGCGCGAACAGTTGCGACGGCACAACCGCCAGCTCATCCTGCGGGCGATCTACACCGGGCTGGCTGACAGTCGGGCGGCGCTGGCACAGGAAACCGGGCTGGCCAAGCCCACCGTCTCCGACGTGATCAGCGAGCTGATCGCCGAGGGGCTGATCGTCGAAGGCGGGCATGGGCCAGTGACCGACGCGGGCGGCAAGCCCCCGCGTCTGCTTGAATTTGTGCCCGATTCGCGGCAGGTCATCGGCGTCTCCATCAAAACGGACCATGTCCGCGGCGTCCTGGCTAACCTGAACGGGCAGGTCTCCGCCGAGCATTACGCCGAGCTGGGCAGCGCGCAGGGTCAGGATGTGATCGCCCTGCTCCAGCAGGTAATCAACGGGCTGGTCGCCCAGCTAGATGCTCAGTTGCTCTGTATCGGCGTCGGCGTCTCCGGCAATGTCAACAAAGAGGCCGGCGTCGTGCAGCACGCGCCGCATTTCGGCTGGCACAATGTCCCCCTTGCCCGCATCCTGAGCGAGCGATATGCCAGGCCGGTCTATGTCGCTTCCAGCACCGAGCTGGCGGCGATGGAGCAGTTCATGTTCGGCGTGCCGGACACCGTGCAAAATCTGGTCACCGTACTCGTGAATAATCGGGTCGGCATCGGCATCGTGTTCGAGGGCGGGAGCTACCACAACGGCAGCGATATCGGCTGCATGCAGATCATCCCCTGGAACCCGGACCCTTCGATCCCTCAGAGCGCAGCCGGTCTGGAATACCTGCTGGGCTGGAGCTATATCGAGCAGCGGGCGGCTGTGCTGCGCCAGCGTTTCCCGGCCACCCGGCTGCCGGCCCGGGAGCTGAACTACTTGCACATCCGCCATGCGGCGGCCAACGGAGATCCGGCGGCGCTCCTCCTGCAGCAGGAGCTGGCCGGACATCTGGGCTATGTGTTCGCCTGGGTAGTCACACTGCTGCGCCCGGACCACGTTTCACTCGCCGGGCGTATTGCCAACCTGGGCGAGCCACTGCTCACCCTGGCTGTGGCCCGGGCCAGGGAGCTGCTCCACGAAAACGCCATGGAACAGGTCACTTTCTCCCTTGCCGAATCGTTCAACCTGGTTGCCGTCGGCGCTGTCGCCTACACCTTACAGAAAGAGCTGGGTCTGGTGTGAGAAATCGTCGCGGATCGCTGGGAATTATCACCAATAATCGCCACGGGGTGTTTCAGGCTGAGGTTCTTCAGGGCATCAGTGAAGAAGCCCGCCAGGCGGGGTACGAGATCGCCGTTGACTCGCTGGCCGAAGATGACCGCACCCCGGCGAGGGCTATCGCGCTGGACCCCGCCGCCGTCGCCGGGCTGCTCGTGATAGCCAATGCCGCTTCAGATGATTACCTGCGGCGGGTGCATGCCTCCGGCATCCCGATTTCACTGGTCAGCCATCAGGTGCCGGGGACCCCGGTCCCGGCGGTGCTTTCTAACAACAGCCAGGGGATCGGCGAGCTGGTGAAGCATCTGGTGATCCGCTGCAAACGGCACGAGCTGGTCTACATCGGGGGCGTAGCCGGCCAGACGGACGCCGTCCAGCGCGAGACCGCCTTCCAGCGCGAGCTGATGCGCTACAATCTGCATGTGCCGCCGGAGCGCCTTCTTGACGGCCAGTTCGATCCGGAGATCGCCGCCAGTGCGGTGAAGAAACTGGTTCGCTCCGGCGCCCCTTTCGATGCCGTGCTGGCCGCTGACTACCTCATGGCTGTGTCGGCCATTGAAGAGCTTCGGGCCAGCGGCATTCGCGTGCCGCAGGATGTCTCCGTAGTCGGCTTTGGAGACGCGCCCAAAGCGGAACAGGCCGGCCTGACGACGGTTGCAGCCGATATTACTGAACTGGGCCGCCGCGCCGCCCGCCAGTTGATCGGCCAGATCGAAGGGCTGGAGATCGGCGGCGTCACCGTGTTGAGCGTGGAGCTGCGCGTGCGCGCGTCGTGCGGCTGCCACAGCGGCTTCCATCCCCAGCCATAAACAGGCTTCTTCAGCAGCCCCGGCGCCAGCCACAATATGACGGAGAGCCTGGCTGAACTAACCTGGCCCCGAAAATCACACATTTCTTGTCTGCCCGCTGACGTTATGGTATCTTTCACTGAGTCCCGGGGCTGCCCGCGAGGAGCCTGAGACGCCCTGCCCCTTCCGGCAAAAGCCGGGGCCAGGGCGGCCAGGCTGGCATCCATTGAGAGCTACCTGACTCAGCAGTGCGGGCCGGGCCACCCGGACAGGTCGCTGGGCGCGCAGGCTTCTGACGAAGCCGCAGGAGCGACCGGCGCACCGGCTCCACCAATGACCGAACAGATTCTGAGGTTGGCGTGCCCTATACCGGGCGCAACGCCGTTACCAGCCAGGAGATAATAACTAATGGCCACTGTGACTCACTCCCATGCTCTGAATGCCAACAGCCGCACCCTGCTGGAAGGCAGCGATCGGGCCGGCGCCCGCGCTATGCTCAAGGGCATCGGCCTGACTGACGATGACCTCGCCAAGCCGCTGATCGCCGTCGCCAACACTTGGACCGAGATCGGCCCGTGCAATATCCATCTCCGCCAGCTTTCGGCCCGGGTCAAGGAAGGCATCAGGCGCGCCGGGGGGACAGCTCTGGAGTTCGACACGGTCAGCATCAGCGACGGCATCACCATGGGTACCCAGGGCATGAAGGCGTCGCTGATCAGCCGCGAGCTGATCGCGGACAGCATCGAGCTGGTGACGCGCGCCAATTACTTCGACGGCGTGATCGCGCTCTCGTCCTGCGACAAAACCATCCCCGGCACGATCATGGCTCTGCAGCGGCTGGATATGCCATCGATGATGCTCTACGGCGGGACAATCTACCCCGGCAGTTACAACGGCCACGACGTTGATATCGTCTCGGTCTATGAAGCTATCGGCCAGTACCAGACCGGGCAGATTTCCGAAGAACAACTGCACGCCATCGAGAATGTGGCCTGCCCCGGCCCGGGCGCGTGCGGCGGCCACTTCACGGCCAACACCATGGCCCTGATCTCGCAGATCATCGGCATCTGCCCGATGGGCATGGCCGATGTCCCCGCTGAAGACAGCGCTAAACTGGATGTGGCGCAGCGGGCCGGCGAGATGATGGTCCAGCTCATCGAGCACGGCGTCCGCCCGTCTCAGTTGATCACCAAGGCGGCGCTTCAGAACGCCATTGCCGCCGCCGCCGCCACCGGTGGCAGCACCAACGCCGTGCTGCATACGCTGGCCTTCGCCCGCGAGGCGGGCATCGATTTCACCATTGATGAGATCGAAGCCATCAGCCGCCGGACGCCCCTCATCGCCGACCTGCGTCCGACCGGGCGCTTCGTCGCACTCGACCTGTACCGGGCGGGCGGCGTCGCGCTGATCGCCAGGCGGATGATCGAAGGCGGCTATCTGGATGGCAGCACGCTGACTGTCACCGGCCAGACCCTGGCCGAAACAGTCGCCAACGCGCGGGAGACGCCCGGCCAGCAGGTAGTGCGGACGCTGGACAACCCGATCCACGAGACTGGCGGCCTGGTGATACTGAAAGGCAATCTGGCGCCGCGCGGGGCGGTAGTCAAGCTGAAGGGGGACGAGCCGCAGCACCACCGCGGCCCGGCGCGCGTATTCGACAGCGAGGAAGCTGCGTTCGAGGCGGTGCAGAATCGCCAGATCGCCCACGGTGACGTGGTAGTCATCCGCTACGAAGGGCCGGTCGGCGGGCCGGGAATGCGCGAGATGCTCCAGGTCACCGCCGCCCTTGTCGGGCAGGGCCTCGGGCGCGACGTGATGCTCATCACTGACGGGCGCTTCTCCGGCGGCACGCGCGGACTCATGATCGGGCATGTCGCTCCTGAGGCGATGGTGGGCGGCCCCCTCGCCCTGGTTCAGGAAGGCGATCTGATTGAGGTTGATGTTGACGACCGGCGGATTAGCCTGCTGGTGGACGATGCCGAGCTGGAGCGCCGCCGGAGCGTGTGGGTCGCGCCGCCGCCCAATTACACAACCGGCGTGCTGGCCAAGTACGCCCGACTGGCTCAGCAGGCCGACGACGGCGCGATTACCAACCTCCTGTAAACGGCATCGCGCACCCGCGAACAGCGTTGTTATGAGGCTGTAGCGCACGAAATTTCGGGGAGGCCGCTCGTCATCACGGGCCTCCCCGATTTTGATTCTCCGCCAGATAAGTTGTCGTATTCAGGCCGGGCCGTCGCTCAACGATGATGCTATCCGGCGCAGACGCACCGGCTGTCCTTCCCGGCCAGGGCTGTCTGGCACGCGTCGGAGAGGAGGTGATGCACAGTATAGCTGGCGACGGCCTACCCCTTCAGCCCGGTCATGACGATACCCCTGATGAAATACCGCTGAGCAAAGAAAAAGATGATGATCACCGGGATGACCATAGCCGTCGAAGCCGCCATCAGCAGTTCCCAGCGGGTGGCGAGCACGCCGCGAAATGAAGCCAGGCCAACGGCCACAGTGAAGTTGTCCGGCGAGTTCAGATAGATCAGCGGCCCGAAGAAATCGTTCCACGACCCCAGGAAGGTGAAGATGCCCACGGTCACCAGCGCCGGCTTGGCCAGCGGGAGCATGATGCGCCAGAATATCTCAAATTCATTAGCGCCATCAATGCGGGCGGCATCGGCGAGTTCTTCCGGTATAGTGCGGAAGAACTGCCGCAGCAGGAAGATGTAAAACGCGCCCCCGCCGAAGAACTGCGGGACAGTGAGCGGCAAAAACGTGTCGATCCACCCCAGCCGCGAGAAGATAATGAACGTCGGGACGACCAGGACCACGTAAGGCATGATCATCGTGCCGATGACGATGGCGAACCAGAAATCGCGCCCGGGGAAGCGTAACCGCGCGAAGCCGTAGGCGCACATCGAGGCCGTGCCCAGCGTAGCAATCTCGTTCAGGGCGATAATGAGCAGGCTGTTTCTCAGGTAGATGTGAAATGGCTTGTACGTCAGCGCCGTGACGTAGTTATCCCACTGAACCGGGTCGGGAATCCACTGCGGCGGGAATTGAAAAATCTGGTGCTGCTGTTTGAGTGAGCTGCTCACCAGCCAGACGAAGGGCATCAGCATCACGATAGCAATGGCGACGAGGATGGCGACAGTGATGTAGCGCCATAATCGCTCGAAATTCAGGTACTTCTGTCGGATAGCCATGATCTGACCTGTTCGGGGAGAGAGTGTCGTGCCCATATCTTTACCCCATCACACGTTTTCGTAGTAGACCTGGCGCCCGTAGTAGCGGAATACCAGGAAAGAAAAGACGGTGATGATACCGAACAGAATCCACGACAGCACGGCGGCGTACCCCATATTGAGGTACTCAAAGGCATTGCGGTAGATGTGCAGGACGAGGAACAGCGTGCCGTTCTGGGGGCCGCCATTGGTAATCAGGAACCCCGCCGTGAAGACCTGGAAAGCGCCGATCAGGCCCATGATCAGATTGAAGAAGATCACGGGGGACATGACCGGGATGGTGATATAGCGCAGCTTGTGCCAGCGCCCGGCCCCGTCAATATCGGCGGCTTCGTAGTAGATATCGGGGATACCCTGCAGGCCGGCCAGGAATACAATCATAGCCGCGCCCACGCTCCACAGGCTCATGATGATCATCGCCACCAGCGCCCATCCCGGCTCCTGCAGCCACTTGACTCTGGTCAGGCCGATCCCCTTCAGGACAACGTTCAGCAGGCCGAACTCAGTGTTGAAGATCCACGCCCACAGGACGGCGCTCGCCACCGCCGGCACAATGCTGGGGAGGTAGTAGATCGTCCGGAATACAGCAATCCCGCGGATTTTGGTATTGATCAGCAGCGCGAGCAGGAAGCTGAAGATGAGGCCCAGCGGAACGGATACAAAGGTATAGATCGAAGTGACCTTCAGTGACTGCCAGAACAGGCTATCGGTCACAAGGTTTCTGAGATTCCCCAGGCCGACAAATTGAGGCTCAGAGATGAGGTTCCAGCGGAAGAATACCAGATATACAGCGGTCAGCGCGGGGAGGACAAAAAAGAACAGGAAGCCCAGAATAAATGGTGAGATGAACAGATAGCCGGTGATGGCCTCGCGCTGGCGCGGTGGAAGCCGGCGGAACCATCCGAACAGCCCGGACGATCTGCCCCCCATGACGTCCGATTGTAGTGATTTAGTTGCCGTCATCACGAGTATTCCTGGCTCTAGTGGTGCTAGGCAGGGGAGAAGGGAACGTCCCCGCTCTCTTCTCCCCCATCATTTCTCACTCAGGCTCAGGCGTTTATGTACTCCTCGGTCAGGATAGCATTCGCCTCGGCCACAGCGGGTGGGATCAGGTCAGCGGCAGCCCCTTCGCCGTTCATGACCCGTTCGAGCGCCGGCAGGAAGATGGCCTCAGCACGGGGGAAGCCAGCCGGGACGATCGTCGGGCTCATGTGCTTGGGCACGTAATCCGAAACAAACGCACGGTAGTTGGCGGGGTGAATCTCGTCGTTGAACCAGGTATCCATGCCCGCTTCGGTCAGCAGGGCCGTCTGGTTGGGTATCCACAGCCCCAGCCGGCAGAAGTGCGTCTCATAGAACGGGCCGGCCAGGAAGCTCAGCCATTTCCACGCGGCCTCAGGCTGCCGGGAGTCCCGCAGAATGGAGTGCAGGTGCCCCTGGCCGGCCGTCTGCCCGGCAGGATCGAGGACAGGAACCGGCCCCACCCCGAGCGGCGAGGAGATCTTGTACATGAATGACAGCGCCCAGGAGCCATCGACGACCATGGCGAGACGCCCGGTATCGATCATCTGCGAAGCATCCATGCCCAGCTCGTTGAAGAACACAGCTTCTGGCATCACCTGGTGAACATGGACGAGGTCGGCGAAGGCCTGGATACCCTCCAGCGCTTCCGGCGTATCCAGCGTCAGAAGCTGGCCGTCCGAAAGCCCGCCACCATTGGCCTTGGCCAACTGATCGTACATCATCCACCAGTCGGTCCCCATATAGAAGCCCCACTGGACGACATTCTCAACATCAAAGCCGGCGTCGCCGGGATGGCGGCCGTTCTCGTCTTTTGTCAGCAGGCGGGCGGCTTCGAGGAAAGTGTCCCAATCCCAGATCTTGTCATCGGCAAAATCGGGCGGCTCGACGCCCGCTTCCTCGAACAGCGCCCGATTGAAGTACAGATGCAGGGCGGTCCAGCAGGAGCCAATGCCGCGCCAGCGCCCATTGGCATCAGCAGCGCGCTCGGTTTCCTGCGGCTCGATGAAATAACCTTCCTGGCCCAGCACCGGATCGGCCTGAACGTAGTCGGTGACATCCAGCAGCAGGCCGTCGTGCACAAGAGTCTGATATTGTGACTGGCTGATAAACGCCGTATCCGGCGGCGTCCCGGCTGCTACGTTCGAGAGCAATTTCTCATTATAGTTGTCCGGCGTATGCATCCAGGTAACCCGGACCTCATCCTGCAGCGACTCGAACTCGGCGATCGCCGCGCGAACGCCCTCATCCTCCTCCACCGCACCCCACCCCATGAATGAGATATTGGTGGTACCCTGCAGGCTCCGCGACGCAAAGGCCCGCCCGGCCCGCAGAAGATTCGTCCCGGCGGCGGCGCTGGCGGCGGAAACCCCCATCATCCTGATAAAATCGCGGCGAGATAGTCTTGACCTGGCCATCTTTTTTCTCCTTTTTCAAACGTATGCGTGCGGTGTTAATTAACGGAACTGCACCTTACCGTTTACGCAGCAACCTGGCATCCCGGCCAGTATACGATCCGGAAAAGGCCGCCGCCGGCACAGATGCCTGAATTCCCGGGAAGTTGGCTGACATCATGGCCAGGAGGGTGACTGCCTGCTGAGATAGATGAGTGAAGTTCTGCGGCGGATTGCGTGTCTGTCATCACTCTGCGGTCTCCTCTCCACCGGTCGCTGATCGACTATTGACTGTGGAGACTGTGCGACTGGCATGCCTTTGACCACGCTGGCAAGAGGATGAATCAGCGACAGGAGGGAGGATCCCACCCCTGGAGGAAAAACACCCTGAGTTCATCATAGAATTGTTTCACTGGACTGACAATAAGTGAATACGTATAATAGGATCACAAATCCGACCTGAGCCAGGCGTCAGAAACCGATAGAAAATGCTTCGACTCAGCAGGAACAGCCCGATCAAGGCGCAGAACGCCGGCCTGTTTATCTCCCGTGGGAACGGCATACATCCCACGCGGATCATCTTCTCCCACGAATTGATCTTCATCAAACGGGGCAACCTGGAGATGTGGGAGGAGGACCGGGTCTTCTGCCTCACGGAAGGCCAGACGCTGCATCTCCAACCGAAGAAACGCCACGGAAGTGTTGGAGAAATGCCCGCCAGCCTGGAATTTTACTGGATCCATTTCGAGACTGTGGACGGTTTCTGCCCCGATGGCACAGCCGATTCGATGTTCGAGATTCCCCAGGTCAAGCAGGTCGAGCGCCCGGATCGGCTGGAGTATCTCTTCCGATATTTTCTGGATGAACAGGAAACCGGGAGCTTACAGCAGGCTCAGGCCGACTGGCTGACCATGCTGATGCTGCTGGAGATCGCGCGGCACACCAGCCCGAAAAGGGAAGATTCCGACTCGACCAGCCTGCTGGCCACGCGCGCCTATTCCTTTATCCGCCTCAATTTCGATCGCCCCATCACCGCGGGGGATGTAGCCAGTGTGCTGGGCTACAACGCAGACTACCTCGGCCGTGTCTACCGCAAGACCTACGGATGCACCGTGACGGAAGCCATCCATCGGCGGCGGGTCAAAGCAGCCTGTCGCTACCTGCTCGATACGGACATGACCGTAGAAGAGATTGCCAGGGCTTGCGGCTATACCGATGCGAACTACTTCCGCCGTATCTTCTGCCGCCACATGCACAGCACTCCGCAGGCATATCGCAAGCAGTACGCCCACGTGCACATCAATACGCAGTGACGCATCTCGCGCCCCGGCCAGCCTGATCGCCTCCCCCCATATCTGGCAGGTCGGACGCCCGGAAGTCGGATTAGTGCCGAAACTATACAGACTACCCTGTATCATGCCGATCCCGTTCTATGTATAGTAGGTTTATACGAATCGGCTAACAAAGGATCGAGCACATGACCAGACAAGCCAGTTCCACGCATGTGAGTCCTTTTCAGGCATTGCATACGCTGCCCCTCAACGCCGTAGAAATAACGGATGGATTCTGGAAGAACAAGCAGGACATCAACGGGACTGACAGCCTGTCGCATGGGTATGCGATGCTGGAAGATTCCGGCGCGCTGGACAACCTGCGCATTGCTGCCGGCGCGCTGACCGGCGAACACCGCGGGATGCGCTTCCAGGATTCGGATGTGTATAAGTGGCTGGAAGCTGCGTCCTACGAGCTGGTCCGGGCGGATAGCGCGTCGCTCCGGCAGCAGATTGACTCCGTCATTGATCTGATTGCCGCGGCTCAGGAAGCGGACGGTTACATCAACAGCTACTACCAGATCAAGTTCAAGCCCGAAGATCGTTTCACGCACGAGGATCACGATCACGAGCTGTACTGCGCGGGACATCTGATTGAGGCGGCGGTGGCGCATCACCGCGCCACTGGCAGCCCGCGCCTGCTCGATATCGCCCGCCGCTTCGTCGAGCACATCGACCATGTCTTCGGCAAAGGCAAGCGGGAAGAAGCGCCGGGCCATCAGGGTATCGAGCTGGCCCTGGTGGAGCTATACCGCGAGACAGGAGAGCCAAAATACCTGGCGCTGGCCGAGTTCTTTGTGGACGAGCGCGGCAAGAATACTATGCGGGGCTGGGTGCATTTCACGCCGTCCTATTACCAGGATCGCGTGCCCGTCCGGGAAAACGACCGGGTGGAAGGGCACGCCGTCCGCGCGCTGTATCTGACCTCCGGCATGGCGGACCTGTACCTGGAGACGGGCGAACAGGCGTTGCTGGACGCGATGCTCCGGCAATGGCATGACTTCACCGATCGCAAGATGTACATCACCGGGGGCGCCGGGGCGCGGCATTTCGACGAAGCCTTTGGCGACCCCTACGAGCTTCCCGACGATTCAGGGTACTGCGAGACGTGCGCCGCGATCGCCAGCATCATGTGGAACTGGCGCCTGCTGCAAATCACCGGGCAGGCGCGCTATGCCGACGTGATTGAGCGGACGCTCTACAACGGCTTCCTGAGCGGCGTGTCGCTCGACGGCCGGGCGTTCTTCTACGTGAATCCGCTGCTCGTGCGCGACTCGCACGTCCGCGAGCCGTGGTACCAGTGCGCCTGTTGTCCGCCCAATGTCATGCGCCTGCTCGCCTCCCTCAGCCGCTACCTTCTGACAGTGAGCGAGCGCGAAGTGCAAATTCACCAGTATGCGACAGCCAGATTCCGCGGCGATGTCCCCGGGGCCGGCTCCGTATGCCTGAATATGGAGACCAATTACCCCTGGGACGGCAGCGTGACGCTCACCGTCACCGAAGCGGGCAGCGGCGACTGGCGTCTGCGCCTGCGGGTTCCACAGTGGTGCACCGCCGCGCAGGTGCGGCTGAACGGCCAGTCCGTCGAAGCCACTTTTGAGGGGGGCTATCTGATCCTGAGCGGCCCCCGGAAAGCCGGCGATGTCATCGCGCTGGACCTGCCGATGACGCCCCGGCTGACCCGCGCCCACCCCTATGTGGCGTCCGCGCGCGGATCAGTCGCGCTGGAGCGCGGCCCTCTGGTTTACTGCCTGGAAGCCGTCGATCAGGATGAGGCCGTCAGTCTGCTGAATGTCCAGCTTGATCCTAATGCCGCATTCCAGGCCGCACACCGCGCGGACCTGTTGGGCGGCACGGTGACGCTCAGCGGGCACGGCTACGCGCTCGACCTGACCCCCTGGCAGAATCAGTTGTATCTGCCCTACGATCACAGCAGCAATACCGCCCGCAACCCCATCGAGCTGCACTTCATCCCCTACCATCAGTGGGGCAATCGTGGCGCCGGGCCGATGCGCGTCTGGATACCGGTAGCCTGAGGACACAACGCCGGGACGCGGCCCGCCAGCACGAGCGAACAAACGCGCTGCGCGGGCCGCCCCCGGAGGACTCGCGGCTGTCAACCGCCCTGGCAGAGCGTCTCCACCGCGGCGATCTCCCGGGCCGGGCCGGGCAGCACTTCACATCCGTCCCCGGTGATGATGACGCCGTCTTCAATACGCACTCCAAAGCCGTCGGCCTTCATCATCAGGAACGGCTCAATAACCAGCACCACGCCCGGCACAAGGGGCTGCTCACGGTCATCGCGGGACCGGCCGTGCGGATCGTGGATCGTCAGGCCGACGGAGTGGCCGCAGTTGCCGTAGCTGTATTCGGCCACGCCGTAACGCTTGAACGTCTCGTAGATGGCCCGGTGCGCTTCCAGGATGGTCGAGCCGGGCCGGAGGGCATCGAAGGCGGCCTGCTGCGCCTCGAGGACGATGCTGTAGATCTCGCGCTGGCGCGGCGTGAAACGCCCGTTGGCCGGGAAGGTCCGCGTGATATCGGCATAGTATCCGTCATAGCTGACGCAGGCATCGATCAGGACCAGATCGCCGTCCTGCACGACGCGGCTGTTCGCCATATAGTGGGGGATCAGGCTGTTCGCGCCGCTGGCTACGACAATGCCGGCCTCGTACGCCTCTGCCGCCATGGAGCGGTATTTCTTGCCCCGCCGGCCAACCTCGTACTCAAAGAGCGCCTGCCCGGCTGACTCGTTATCGCCGGGCTTCAGCGCGCGCATGACCGCCTCAAAAATCTCCGACTGGGCCAGAAACGCCTGGCGCAGCGCCGCGATCTCGTCATCGTCTTTGACAAAGCGCAGGTTATGGATTTCCTTCGCGCAGTTTCGGACCTGCAGCCAGATGAAGCGCTCGCGCAGCAAGTTGATATACGCCAGATAACGCGAGGGCGGCTGATCGAGGGGTGGCACAGCCGGGATGCTGACCCAGAGCAGCTCAGCATCCATGAGCGCCCGGCTCAGGATCGTGTCGAGCTGCGACAGCGGATACACGCGCTCTATCCCGCTCGCGGCTCCGATCGCCTCCAGTGACGGGCCTGCCCCGTCCATGAATGCCCCGTGCGCTCCCTGCTCCTGCACAAACAGGGCCTCGTGGATACAGCGGCCGCGGGCCAGCTCCGGCCCGCCGCGCGTCTCATCGTGCTCAACCATGATGCCGGCCGGGGCCAGGAGCAGGATCGCATCCCGGCCCCGGTAGCCGGTCAGATAGCACAGATTGCGATCGGCAAGGGCGGGGTTTGGCGCTGTCCCGGCGGAATCGATCAGGACGACTCCCTCTTCACCAAGCGCCGAAAGCAGACGCCCGCGGCGCGCCCGATACGTGCTGGCTGACTTTTCTGCCATGTGATCTGTCCTGTTCTATTTTGTCTGGTGGGAGCGAAAGCTGCCTGGCGGTGCGCCTCCGGCGCAGAGCGACAGCACTGATTGTTATACCACGGCCAGCGCCTCCGAGGAGAGGGGCAGCGAGGCCCGGCACAGGTGACGAGGCCGGAATCTGGCCTGCCGGATCGGCACCCAGGGAAGCCGGATATTCTCGCCGCGCGGCGCTATAATCTTTGACAATTTGACAAGAGCAGACTAGACTGAAATTGATTTCTGTACGGCATTGAAACCTTTTCATTACGCGCAGAGAAGCCGACCAGGCGTCTCCTTCAAACACGCTGAAGTGCTATATTTTGTACTGATCGAGGCTGCCGCCCGATTGTGCCAGCAATAATTCCATACCGCAGGCAACTGTATGCCTCGCCGGGCCTGAAACACCGGCGGAGCTGTATAGAGGGCATTTGCTGCGTCAACCGCCAGGCGGCACAACATAAAGTCAGGTGCGCTGCACATAAAGCATAAGGAGGTAAAACGACACCCTTTTCTTTAACCGCCCCTTTTTTCTAGCTGGAACGAGGAGAAGAACATGTCCAAGAAGTTCACGTTAGTTCTCGTAGTAGCTATTCTGCTTCTTTCGGTGGCGCCTTCGCTAAGCGCGCAGAATCAGCCGCTCAAGATCGGGTTCCTGCCCGGCGTTGTCGATCCTTTCTATCAGGTCATGCAGCTCGGTGTCGAGGCAGCCGTCCGGGATATGGGCGTTGAAGTCGTGATCCAGATCCCGCCCACCTGGGGTGTCGAAGTCCAGACGCCGATTCTGGATGCGATGGTCGCCCGCGGCGATCTTGACTACATCATCATCGCCCCGACCGATAAGGACCAGATGGTTGGCCCGCTGCAGGCCGCGGTGGACGCCGGCATCGGCATTATCACCGTTGACACCTTCCTGGGCGATGGCGACTATGTCAACGGCCCCGTCACCTTCCCCATCAGCTACATCGGCTCCGACAATGTCGAGGGTGGGCGTATCGCTGCCCGCGCGCTGGCCGAAGCTATTGGCGGCGAGGGCAAGGTCTATATCAACTCGACCAACCCCAACGTCAGCTCGGTTGAAGGCCGCGAGCAGGGCTTCGCCGCTGTCATGGCCGAAGACTATCCGAACATCACGGTCCTCGGGCCGGACTACAACCTGGACGACATGAATACGTCCACGCAGCAGACCACGGCTGTGCTGGAAACCAACCCCGATCTGCGCGGTGTGTTCGGCACGAACGTGTTCAGCGCCCAGGGCGCTGGCACGGCTGTCGTGAACGCCGGCCTCAGCGGTGAGGTTCAGGTCGTCGCTTACGACGCCACGCAGTTCGCCATCGAGATGCTGCGCGCCGGCACAGTCACCATGGTCCTGGCTCAGAAGCCCTTCGACATGGGCTATATGGCCGTCCAGTTCGCCGTCGCGGATGCCGCCGGTGTCACCAGCCTGCCGGCCCGCGTCGAAACCGGATTCGCCATCATCACCCAGGATAACGTGGATGAGCCGGAAATCGCCCGCTTCATCTACCAGGTTCCCTAAAGGGATCAACCCGACATAACCGCAGGCCGGGGATGTGAATATCGCATCCCCGGCTTCCCTATGCAGGAGGGGTGATTGGATGGCCGTCGTAAAAGCGGATGCAGA
>JARKNX010000148.1 GCA_029976025.1 Aggregatilineales bacterium
GCCCTGACCTACTACGACAGCCAGCAGATCTTCCTGATGGGCGAAGCCGCGATGTGGCTGGGCGGCTCGTGGGACATCCCCGTGTTCGAGAGCGAAGCGCCCGACTTCGAGTGGAGCGTCTTTGGCATCCCCGCCCCCGAAGGCCAGGAGCAGCGCTACGTGACCTTCCACATGGACGCCGGCATGGGCATCAACGCCGCCGCGCCTGAGGCAAACAAGGAAGCCGCCAAGCTCTTCCTGGAGTGGATGACCACCCCTGAGTTCGCGACCCTGATGGGCGATACCCTGCCGGGCTTCTTCCCGATCTCCAGCAACCCGGTTGAACTGTCCAACGCGCATGCCAACGCCTTCCTGGCCCTCAATGAAGGCGCGGGCCTGGACGTCCGTTGGGCGTGGGAGAAGCTGCTGGACGGCGCGCCCGATGGTTACACCCTGATGCAGGACGGCGCCCTGGCCGTCATCGCCGGCACGATGACCCCGCAGGAAGCCGCCGACGCGCTCCAGGCGGGCCTGGCCGAGTGGTTCGAGCCGGCCCAGACCTGCCCGGCCGCAATGTAGTCTTCGACGCTGCATGCTACACTGGGGGCGATCGCTCGATCGCCCCCTTCCGTTTCGGGCAGGGCTGCCCGGAGACCGGAGTCGTCTATGGCTGACAGGACCCTACCGAGCGCGCGGGTGAAGGACCAGATGGGGGTGACTCGCTGGGATGTCCAGCGGCGGCGCGTCTGGTTCCTGTTCCTGGTCCCGGCGCTGATCATTTACACCGTGTTCATGGCGTTTCCGCTGTTCAACTCGATGCGCCTGAGCTTTTACCAGGGCGCGGGCCTCACCCCCGATCGCTACGTGGGCTTCGAGAACTACGTCGCCCTGTTCACCAACCCGCTGTGGCGCGACCGCTTCCTCAACGCGGTCGGCAACACCTTCCTCTTTTTCAGCATCCACATGCTGGTCCAGAACACGCTGGGCCTGCTCTTCGCCACCCTGCTCAGCAACGTGCGTCTGCGCGGGCGCAACATCTACCGGGCGATCATCTTCGCCCCGGCCACCATGTCGGTGCTGGTGACCGGCTTCCTGTGGACCCTGATCCTCAACCCGCGCTGGGGGATGCTCAACCAGGTGCTGGAGGCGATTGGGCTGGGGGCGCTGGCCAAACCCTGGCTTGGCGATCCGAACCTGGCCCTGCCGGCCATCTCGCTGGTTTCGTCCTGGCAGTGGGTCGGCCTGCCGACCATGATGTTCCTGGCCGGGCTGCTGACCATCTCGGATGAACTCAGCGAGGCGGCCCACGTCGACGGGGCC
>JARKNX010000160.1 GCA_029976025.1 Aggregatilineales bacterium
GGGACCGCCGGGCGCGGGAGCTGCTGGAGCAGGAGCGGGCCGGCAAGCGTAGCGACCGCCTGAATTCTGAGCGGGCCGCGGCGCGGGCGGAGGAACTTGAAGGGCGCCTGCAGGTCCGTATGGCTGACCTGGACCTGGAGAAGCAGTTGATGGCCCGCCCGCCGGTGATCGTGGGCGCGGCGCTGGTCGTCCCCGCCGGCCTGCTGCTGGACGCGGTCGCCCCCGACCGGGTGGACCGCCGCGTGATCGAAAAAGCGGCCATGGGGGCCGTGCTGGCGGCGGAGATTGCGCTGGGTAACGACGCGCGCGACGTGAGCGCCGGAGCCAGCTATGATATCGAGAGCCGCACCCCGGCTGGCGCGCTGCGCTTCATCGAGGTCAAGGGCCGCCGCGCCGGGGCCGACACGGTGGTGACGCTGACCCGCAACGAGATCCTGCTCGCGCTGAACAGCCCGGAGGCCTGCATCCTGGCCCTGGTGGAGATTGACGAACAGGGCCGGGCGCGGGAGGTGCGCTACGTGCGCCGCTTCGAGCGAGCCGAGCCGTCGCACAGCGTGACCAGCATCAGCTATAATGTGAAGCATCTGCTGGAGCAGAGTGAGGAGCCAGGCTGATGGCCGCGCGGCTGAGCCTCCACGATGCCAGCACCGTCGCCACAATATGCGCCAGCGCTATCGAAACACCGCTGGCGCTCAACCGCGCTGATTTTCAGCGCTTCACGGATCGCATCGCTGTACTGACCCCTGATACCACGTTCCAGGATTGGAATTAGCCATGTCAACGCGCAAAAAACTGATTGAAGTCGCCCTGCCGCTGGAAGCGATCAACGAGGCCAGCGCCCGCGAGAAGTCCATCCGCCACGGCCACCCCAGCACGCTGCACCTGTGGTGGGCGCGGCGACCGCTGGCCGCCGCCCGGGCCGTGATCTTCGCCTCCCTGGTGGACGACCCCGGCGACCCCGACCTGACGGAAGGCGCGGCCCCGCCTCCGCCGGAGTACGTGGAAGCCTGCCGGGCGCTGCCGCGTGGCAAGAACGCCACGGTGAAGGATACGCCCCGCATGCGGCTGTTTGACTTCATCGAGACGCTGGTGTTGTGGGAGAGCACGACGGACGAGGACGTGTTGAACACGGCCCGCGAGCTGATCCGGCTGAGCACGGGCGGCAACCCGCCGCCGCTGCTCGACCCGTTCGCCGGGGGCGGCTCCATCCCGCTGGAGGCGCAGCGGCTGGGGCTGGAGGCGCACGCCAGCGACCTGAACCCGGTGGCGGTGATGATCAACAAGGCGCTGATCGAGATTCCGCCGCTGTTCGCCGGGCGGCCGCCGGTCAACCGGCGCGACCGGGGCGGGATACAGAAAGGCATGAGCTGGAAGGGCGCGGCTGGACTGGCCGCCGACGTGCGCTACTACGGCGAGTGGATGCGCGAGCGGGCCTGGGAGCGGATCGGCCATTTGTACCCCAAAGGGCCAAACGAAGAGACGGTCATCGCCTGGCTGTGGGCGCGCACGGTGAGTTGCCCCAACCCGGCCTGCGGCGCGCAGATGCCGCTGGTGCGCAGTTTTGAGCTGAGCAAGAAGAAGGGCAAAGAAGCCTGGGTGGAGCCGGTCATCGACCACGCCAGCAAGCGTGTGCGCTTCACCGTCCGGACCGGCAGGGGCAAAGCGCCGGAAGGAACAGTGGTGCGTACCGGTGCGCGCTGCATCGTGTGCGGCACGCCCGTACCCTTTGACCACGTTCGCGCGGAAGGCAAAGCCGGGCGGATGTCCGCCCGGTTAATGGCCATTGTCACCGAGGGGAAAAGTGGGCGGAACTATCACGCGCCGGATGAATATCACGTGCGAGTAGCGGAGCAGGCACAACCAACGTGGCGGCCTGATCATCCGTTGCCACATAACCCGCGTGATTTCAAAACGCCCAATTACGGCATGAGGACGTTCGCCGACCTCTTCACCCCGCGCCAGCTTGTCGCGCTGACGACATTCAGCGACCTGGTGGGGGAGGCGCGGGCCGTCATCCAGCGGGACGCGGTCGCCGCCGGGCTGCCGGACGACGACGTGCCGCTGCGCGAGGGCGGCACGGGTGCGCGTGCCTACGCCGAGGCCGTGAGCGTGTACCTGGCGTTCGCGGTGGATAAGGGAACGGATTACTGGTCTGTTCTCTGCAGTTGGCATAATTCTCGGGAGCTCATCCGGAATACCTTTGGGCGCCAGGCATTGCCAATGATCTGGGATTTCGCGGACACAAATCCGTTTTCAATATCAACCGGAAACTGGATGGCCTGTGTTGATTGGGTATGGAAATCGATCGAGACAACGCCGGCTACAAGTGATGGTTCAGCTCGCCAGCAGGATGCCGCTCAGATACGAGGAGAGGCGTCAATTGCCATCAGCACCGATCCGCCTTACTGCCTCGCTCCCGGCACGCTGATCATGACGGCGCAGGGCTACCGGCCTATTGAGGATATCCGCCCGGGTGACGCAGTGCTGACTCACCGGGGCCGCTTTGCCCGCGTCACGCGGGTCTACCGCCGCGCCTACGAAGGGCCGATCACGCGCCTTAAAGTCGCGCATGTCAGTCAGCCATTGCTGATCACAGGCGAGCATCCCCTGTATGGCATCCGCACCGGCGGCTGTGCCGTCGGGTATGCCGATTACTGCCGCGCGGACTGCCCCTGGGAGAAGCAGAACAGCGGTTGCCACCAGCAGGTATACAACGAATATCAATTGGACTGGATTCCTGCTGTCGAAGCCCGCCGCCATGACCTGATCTTCATGCCCTCCTATCAAGAAACTCTATTACCGGAAGCCTTCGATTTGACTGACTATCTGCCAGAAAGCGCGTATATATCAGAAGGCGGCACACTGCACTATCAGAAGGCGACCGCCGTATCTTTGCAGCGCACGACCGCGCGCCAGTATCAGATTCCCGCCGTTGTGCCGCTGACGGCTGACCTGTGCTGGCTGCTGGGCTACTTTGTGGCGGATGGTTACGCGCACGTAGAGCACGACGGCGGCACGATCCAGTTCACGGCTCACGTAGATGAGAGCGATCTACATGAAACCGCCACCCGTCTGATGGCCCGGTGCTTCGGCTTGCGACCGGGTAAGGCCACCGACAATCGGTCGCGCAATAACCAGTCTGTGCGCCTCAACTTTTATTCGAAGCCTGTTGCCGAGTTACTACGGGCGTGGTGCTATACGGACGACGGACACAAGCAGTTTCCGGACTGGGCTGTTTCGCTGCCGGATGATGAAGCGGTCGCTATGCTGGCCGGGTACTGGGCGGGAGATGGTTACCGCAGCAACAGGAATTACAGCGCCTCCACCAATTCACCCTGTCTGGCCGGGCAGATCAGGCTCATATTGCAGCGGCTGGGGCTGGTTTCGCGGCTGCATATACATGATATTAAGGCGACGCGTATCAATGATGACTGGGTATATCCTACCGGTCCGCAATATCTGATTCTGGTTAACGGCAAATCACTGCTGAAGCTGGCTGAACTTATCGGCCTGCCGGATAAAGGCGCGCTGTCGCAGCAGCGCGGCGGTCAGCACGGACACTGGTGGCCGGGCGGATATTTGTTGCCCATTCGGGATGCCGCCACTGAGCCGTACAATGGGGATGTGTACAATCTGGAAACCGAGGATCACTCTTATACAACCGCTGCCGGATGCGTCCATAACTGCGACAATATTGGCTATGCGGACCTTTCGGACTTTTTCTATGTCTGGATGCGGCGCAACCTGCAAGACATCTATCCCGATCTGTTCAGCACTATGGTAGTTCCGAAAGCAGAAGAACTTGTTGCCACCCCGTACCGCTTTGAAGGAGGCAAAGTAGAAGCGCGTATCTTCTTTGAGGAAGGCCTGCACGGCTTTTTCAGGAATGCACGGCACACTCATGATGCCGCGTATCCATTTACTGTTTTCTATGCCTTCAAACAGGCTGAGCAGGATAAAAGTGAAAGTTACAGCCATCCGCTGATTGCATCGACCGGGTGGGAAACAGTCCTGCAAAGCCTGGACACAGCCGGATTTGCCATTGTGGGGACCTGGCCGATGCGCACTGAACTGCTTAACCGCCCGGTCGCCAGTGGCACCAACGCCCTCGCCTCCTCGATTGTCCTGGTCTGCCGCCCGCGGCCGGAGGACGCGCCCGTCGTCTCCCGGCGCGAATTCAGCGCCGCCCTGCGCCGCGAGCTGCCCGCCGCCCTGGAGCAGCTCCAGTCCGGCAACATCGCGCCGGTGGACCTGGCCCAGGCGGCCATCGGGCCGGGCATGGCCGTCTACAGCCGCTATCGCCGCGTCCTGGAGGCCAACGGGGAGCCGCTCACTGTCCGCACCGCGCTGCAGCTTATCAATGCCGAGCTGGACGCCTACCTGGCGGAGGCGGAAGGCGGCGCTGACGCCGATACGCGCTTCGCCGTGGCCTGGTTCGAGCAGCACGCCTTTGAGGAAGGTCCTTACGGGCAGGCGGAGGTGCTGGTGACGGCGCGCAATACCAGCGTGGACGGGCTGGTGCAGGCCGGGATTGTCGAGGCCGGGGGCGGCAAGGTGCGCCTCCTGCGGCCGCATGAGCTGGACCCCGCCTGGGACCCGACCACGGACAAACGGCCGACCGTGTGGGAGGCGACGCATCACCTGCTGGAGCGGCTGGATACGCACGGCGAGTCGGGCGCGGCGGCCCTCCTGCTCAGGATGAGCGCCGATCTGGCTGCGGACGCGCGTCACCTGGCCTACCGGCTGTATAACATCTGCGAGCGCAAGGGTCGGGCGGAGCTGGCGCGGGGCTACAACGCCCTGATCATCTCCTGGCCGGGCGTGGCGGAGCAGGCAGCGGAAGTCCGCGAGCAGCGGCGTACCGGCGGCGTGCAGATGGATATGTTCGACGATCTAGCCTCATTCTGACTCCCCTCTTCACGCGATGGAGGGAGGCCCGGGGTGAGGTCATAAGAAGGAGCTAACGCATGGCAATCAGCAATCGCGACCGTGTCGCGCGGGTGATGGACTTACTCAAGGAAGGGCTGGGGCCGTATGTCCTGGCCGAATACAAAATGGCCTTCAAGAGCAAGGGCTATCTGCAGGCCGTGAGCGACACGTTGTACAGCGACGCCTACGAGCTGCCGCAGGAAGTCCTGACAGCGATGGATATTGACGCCGCCCTGCTGAAAGCCATCGACACACAGGGCTGGCTGAAGCTGATGTGGTTCAAATGGAACGACGTGTTCGCCCAGTCGCTTGGTCACTCCGAACGGTCCTACGTCAGCGAGCTGATGGAGGCGCGTAACGCCTGGGCGCACCAGAAGGCGTTCAACAACGACGACGCCTACCGCGTGGCCGATACCGCTGAGCGCCTGCTCAGGAGTGTGAACAGGCCCAGAGAGGCGGAGGCGGTCAACGCCATCGCTGCCGAGCTGTTGCGCATCCGCTTCGAGCAGGCCCAGGCCGCGGCCAAAAAGGATACCGGCTCGCTCAGGAACGGCAAGGTGGAGGTCACTACCAAGCCCGGCCTGCGCCCGTGGCGCGACGTGATTATGCCCCACTCCGATGTGGCGACCGGCAAGTATCTGCAGGCGACATTCGTGGCCGATCTCTCCCAGGTGCTGGAGGGCCGGGCGGAGCCGGAATACCAGGACCCGGTGGAGTTCTTCCAGCGCACGTACCTGACCGAAGGGCTGCTCAAGCTGCTGGCCAACGGCTTGCGTCGGCTGACATCGGCGGGCGGCGACCCGGTTGTGCAGCTCAAGACGGCGTTCGGCGGCGGCAAGACGCACAGCATGCTGGCCCTGTATCACATCGCCGGGAGCGGCGTCAAACGGCTGGCCGACTTCCCCGGCGGGGAGCGCATCCGGGAGGCGCTGGGGGACGATATCGACCTGCCGGAAGCGGCGCGGGCGGTGCTGGTCGGCACGGCGCTCAGCGCCACCAACCCGCAGGAACGGGGCGGGGTGGTTGTCCACACGCTGTGGGGGGAGCTGGCCTACCAGTTAGGCGGGGAGGAAGCCTACGAGCGGGTGGCCCTGGCCGATCGGCAGGGTGTCAGCCCCGGCTCGAATGTCCTGCGCGATCTGCTCGACCATCACGGCCCGTGCCTGGTCATCATTGACGAATTCGTGGCTTACGCCCGCAATGTGTACGGCAAGGAAGGGCTGCCCTGCGGCACATTCGACAGCCTGATGACGTTCGTGCAGGAATTGACCGAGGCCGTGCGCCGCTCCGACGATTCGATGCTGCTGGTATCCATCCCGGAGAGCGATATCGAGAAGGGCGGCAGCAGCGGGCATATCGCCGCCGACCACCTGGAGAAGGTGATCGGGCGCATGGAGTCGGTGTGGACGCCGGTCACAGCCACGGAGAGCTTCGAGATCGTGCGGCGGCGGCTGTTCGGCACCCTGACGCCGGAGGGCTACGCGGCGCGGGATGCGGTCATCAGCGAATTCGGGGGGCTGTACCGGAGCAACAGGAGCGACTTCCCGGCAGAAGCGAGAGAAGAGGATTATCTGGGCCGTATGAGGGCGGCTTACCCGGTCCACCCGGAGCTGTTCGAGCGGCTGTACCAGGACTGGTCCACGCTGGAAAAATTCCAGCGGACGCGCGGTGTGCTGCGCCTGATGGCCGCCGTGATTCACCAGCTCTGGCAGGAAGGCGACCAGTCACTGCTGATTATGCCTGGCACGCTGCCTTTGCACGCCGCGACGGTTAAGTCCGAGCTGCTGCGCTACCTGCCGGAAGGCTGGACGCCGATTGTCGACGCCGACGTGGACGGGGTTGATTCGCGTCCGCTGGCGCAGGACAACGAGATCCCCGTTCTCGGCAAATATCGGGCCAGCCGCCGTGTGGCGCGGGCGATCTTTGTGGGTAGCGCGCCGTCAGTCGCCGCGCAGCGGGTGCGCGGGCTGGAGGAAGTGCGCCTCCGGCTGGCGACAGTTCAGCCCGGCGAGCCGCCGGCCGTGTTCGGCGATGCGCTCAAGCGCCTGACCAACCGCCTGATGTACCTCTACAATGACAGCTCACGTTACTGGTACGACACGCGTCCGACCGTTAACCGGCTGGCTCGCGACCGCGCCGAGCACTATCGTGAAGATGATATAGTGCTGGCGGTCCATGATCGGCTACGGGCGGTGCGCCGCCGGCCGAACGAATTTGCGGGGGCGCATGTTGCGCCGGCGGATTCTGGCGACGTTGCTGATGAGCAGCGCGTTCGCGCTGTGGTGCTGGGGGTGGATTGTCCGCATAAGCGTTCGAATGTTGAGACTCGCGCGCTGGAAGTGGTGAAGGACATCTTTGAGAATCGGGGCAATGCGCCGCGTCTGTACCGCAACATGCTGGTCTTCATTGCCGCGGATGAGGGAGATGCTGACGCCCTCAAGGCAGCGATGCGCGAATTTCTGGCCTGGCAATCGATCCGCGATGAAGAGGAGCAGCTCAACCTGGATGCCCAGCAGCGCCGCCAGGTGGAGACGAACCTCAAGCGCGCCGACGACATGGTAGAGCTGCGCGTCCGTTCCGCTTACAACTGGCTGATCACCCCCTCCCAGCCAGAGCCATCGGATAAGATCACATTTGAGGCGGCGCGCATCACTGGGGAAGATAGTTTCTATACGCGCGCCTTCCGGCGGCTGGAACAGAACGGTGAGGTGATCACTACCTGGGCGCCAACGCTCCTGCAGATGACGATCCGCGACCTGAACCTGTGGCAGGACAGGGGGCGTATCAATCTCAAGCAACTGTGGGGGCATCTGGCGAGCTACTGCTACATGCCGCGCCTCCTCGATCAGGAAGTGCTGATCGATGCTGTGGCGGCAGGCGTGCGACAGATGGTAGAGACTCCCTTTGGCTATGCCGACCGTTACGACGAAGGCACAGGGCGATATGAGCGGCTGCTGTTCGGCAGCAGTGACGCCATCTATTTCAACGATCACTGTGTGCTGGTTCACCCCAACGCGGCGCGGTCTCAACTCCTTGAAGACGAGAAGAGCAGGGTGGCGGCAAGTGAATACGTTCCAGACAGCGTGTCGGATGCCGAACCGGGACCAATCATGCCGCCGCCAGCTCCGCGCGAGAAGGTGTACACCCGCTATCATGGCAGCGTGCGGCTCACCAGCCCGAAGCGGGCTTCTGGAGAATTTGGGACGATAGTTGATGAAGTCCTGCAGCACCTGACCAGCCTGATGGGCGCGGATGTCGAAGTGACGGTGGAGATCAGCGCGCGGCGAAATGAGGGATTTGACCAGAACACGATACGTACGGTGAGCGAGAACAGCCGGACGCTCAAGTTCACGGATTTCGGCTTCGAAGAGATCTGAGAGGAGAAGGCGACCAAGATCCCAACGGTTTTCTCCGCGCGCGAGGTGGCGAGCCGTTTACCGGGGAAGGCGCAGCGAGAATACCATGTCCCATGTAAGGCGGGGCGGGGATCGCTAGCTTCTTCGCCCATAATACACACTACCCGACTTGCGCCGGATCGCCTGTGGTCAGTAACCCGGTCGCCAGGGTCCGGCGCAGGGCGGGCGGCTTGTCACCCCTGGCTCTTTCACCAGCTCTGCTGTCATCGTTCTCCCTGTTATCCCCTCCATCTCACTGGTTTCGCATACTTTTATCTTCATTTTTGAAATACGATCCTGTTGACAACGATTACAGGATGATGATAGGATACGATTGACCGCATACGATTGCATTAGAGAATTCTGATGGCGAAACGCAGTCAGGCTTCTGACAGGCAGTCACGACCGGCAACTATGCGAGACGTTGCACGCCTTGCCGGCGTATCGCAAAGCACTGTTTCTCGCGTGCTCAACGACTCTTACTCCCGCCTTCCAATCAGTGCCGAGACTCGTCAGCGCATTTTTCAGGCAGTCGAACAACTGAACTTTCGCCCGAACAGGACGGCCCGCAGCCTGCGAACGCAAGACACCTGTATGATTGCCGTCATGATCGCTGATATTTCCAACCCGTTCTACCACTCGATCGTGCGCGCCATTCACAATATCACCCGCGCGCATGACTATGATGTGTTGTTCTCCAACACGGATCACGTACCCGATAATGAGCGCCATTTCTGTGAGACGGTTATGCACCGCCCCGTTGATGGTGTGATCATGGTGCCCTTCCACCTCACTGACGAAGATCTTGACGAGATAATCTATCGCGGGCAGATGCCGATTGTGGCGCTGGGACAGCACGTTCAGCACCGCCAGGTGGATGTGGTATTCACAGACGATGAACAGGCAACACTGGAGTCTGTGAGCTTGCTCTCCGGCAAGGGCCATCGCAGGATTGCGTATATCGGCACATCCGTGGAGACCGGAGTTGGAGAACGGCGGTATCGTGGTTATCGCCGTGCGCTGGAGCTGGCCGGGCTACCGCTTGATCCGTCGCTTGTGCAGGAAGGCGATTTCAGCATAGAGAGCGGACGAAAAGCCATGCATCCGTTGATGGATATTGCTCAACCGCCAACGGCGGTATGCGCCAGCAATGATCTTATGGCGATGGGTGCTATGGAAACCATAGTAGATATGGGGCTGCGTGTGCCACAGGATGTAGCCATTATGGGCTTTGACGATATTCCTGAGGCTACGCTGATACGCCCCCGCCTGACTACTGTAGCGCAGAAGCCTGACGAGATCGGACGACAGCTGACCGAAGCGCTTCTGGATCGTATAGAAGGCCGCTTTTCGGGCGAACGGCGCATCTTTGAAGTGCCTTATGAAGTGATCGTGCGGGAGTCTGCCTGATCACTATACCGTGGTTCATGGCCGAGCAATCTTGAAGTGGGGGGTATTCCAACGAGATCGAGACTGGCTGCCTGGCAGCTTTTCCTGTGAGTACGCAGATCGCAAGCCGGAGATAAACCAGGCAGTTCAAAGATAATGTATAGTGAAAGGAGGAGGCTGGGCATCCATTGATTCTGAAGTTTAGCGCTGTGTGAAAGCTGAGCGAAAGTAATGAGGAGGCTATTTCAAATGAAGCGCTTGAGTATGCTGCTCGTGTTAGCCATAGTGGTTGCCCTTCTCCCCGGAACTGCTCTGGCCCAGGGGCCGATCACTATCTCATTCATGGGCTGGGGGCAGCCCAGTGAACTCGCAGTCTTCGAGGCGCTGATCGCTGCTTTCGAGGAAGAGTATCCCAACGTCACGGTCGAGTACATTGGCATCCCGCCGGGTGAGTTTTATCAACGCCTGAGCACCCTCGCAGCCGCTGGTGACCTGCCCGACGTGTTCTACATGGGCGACGGCGAGTTTGCTCAGTGGGTTTCGCGCGGGCAACTGCTGCCTATCGAGCAGTATGTCCCCGAAGAGGAGCTGGCAAACATCTGGGAGCAGGCACTGCTGCGATATCGCTATGATGGCACCGTTGTAGGGCAGGGTGACCTGTATGCCCTGCCGAAGGATGTTGGCCCGTTCGTGATGGTGTACAACAAGGATCTGTTTGACGCGCACGGCGTGCCCTATCCGCCGACTGATGGATCCTGGACCTGGGATCAGGCATTGCTGGACTTCCAGGCTCTGACTGAGTTTGCCGCTGACGGATCGGCTATTTCGTTTGGGTCGTGCGCCATACCGCCGGAGGCGGCTATCTGGTCAAATGGCGGCGATTTCCTCAACGAGGATCGCACTGTTGTGACAGTGGACAGTCCGTATTTCGTTGAGGCTATTCAGTGGCTCGCCGATCTGGCCAACGTGTACCACGTCATGCCCAATCAGGCTGATCTCGCCTCTCTGGGTGCCTGGGATATGTGGCTGGCCGGCAAGTGCGCTACCTTCCAGTCGGGCCCCTGGGATCAGCCAACTTTCTGGGAACTCCCGTTTGCCTGGGATATCGGGGCTTTCCCCAGCAGCCCGCGCACCGGCGTGCCGGCAAGCTGGACTGGCTCAATGGGCTTTGCTGTCGGGGTGACTACTGAGCATCCCGAAGAGGCAGTCGCCCTGATTCGCTACTTCTCCATCGATGAAAACGGCCAGCGTATGAACTACCAGATGGGCCAGGCCGTGCCTAATCGTATCGACATGGCAACAGGCGAATTCCTTGAGTACGAGAAGGATCCAGAAAGTCGCGAGGTCTACCTCGACAATGTCCGCACCTGGGGGCATCCGGGACCGTGGACTTACGTTTCCAACAACAGGTGGCTGGATACCTTCTGGCAGGAACTGGCGCCGGTATGGAACGGCGAGCGCAGCATGGCCGACTGGGCTGCTGAGTGGGCTCCTCTGTTGACAGAGACCCTTAACGAAGTGGAGCAGATACGGTCAGTTCCCTACGGCAATCCGATGCCCGAGATCTTGCCTGGCAAGGAAATCGATTAGTAACCCGGCAGATGTTTATAGTATGGACAGCGGGCCACGCTCGCTGTCCATGCTGCTTATAGCATATCTCTAGAGGTGCCTACGGAGAGTGCAATGACTACGTCGCGCATAGCTGAGCAACAGGCGGTTCGTTGGTCACTCAACACCAAATCGGCAAGGAGACTCACTCAGGCGGTCTCCTATATTGTCCTGACCGCGGGCAGCCTGTTCACTATCTTCCCGTTTTTATGGATGCTCTCGACTTCGCTGAAGTCCACCCAATACATGCTTCAGTTTCCGCCACAGTGGATCCCCGACCCGATCACGTTTCAACATTACAATGATGTGTTCCGGCTTCTACCCCTGGCACAGGGATTCGCTAACAGCTTTTTTATCGCCATTGTCGGCACTATCGGCGTTTTGTTCGCTTCTTCACTGGCCGGCTATTCGTTTGCCAAGCTGGAATTTCCAGGGCGAGATCGCATCTTCATCTTGATGATGCTGACCATGATGATTCCCGGCGCCGTGCTCCTGATCCCGCAGTTTCTGCTGTTTCGTTCGCTGGGCTGGGTGAATACGTTCAACCCGCTGATAATTCCCAGCCTCTTCGGCGCAATCTATGAGACCTTCTTCTTCCGGCAGTTCTTTCGCACCATCCCCAATGAACTGATCGACGCTGCTAAGATTGATGGTGCATCATTTTTCACCATCTACTGGCGTATTGTTGTCCCCCTGGCCAAGCCGGTTTTTGCCACTCTGGCTGTTCTGGCGTTCATGTGGCGATGGAACGATTACATGGGGCCGTTGATTTACCTCAACGATATCCAGAAGCAGACAGTCCCGGTCATGATTTCGACCTTTCAAAGCCAGTACCTCACGGCTTATGGATTGATGATGGCAGCTTCGGTGCTGTCTATTCTGCCGATCATCGTGCTCTTTTTCTTCATGCAGCGCTACTTTGTCGAGGGAATCACCCTGACCGGGCTGAAAGGATAGGAGAACACAATGGCAGCGCACGCACAACGCCTGTTGACAGGTTGGTTGCCCAGGAGCGCGATGAAGCGGCGCGAGGCGCTGTGGGGTTACCTCTTTGTACTGCCGCTGATCCTCGGCTTCGCAATATTTGCGTTCGGCCCTATGCTGGCTTCTATTGGAATCAGCTTCACCGACTGGGAAATTCTGACTACGCCCAAGTTCATCGGCCTCGACAATTACATCAAACTGATCACCAGGGATCGGCTGGTTGGCATTGCTTTTGGGAACACGCTGTACCTTATGCTCGGCATCCCTATCGGCATGGCTTGCTCGTTACTTCTGGCACTGGCGATGAACCAGCGGATTCGCGGCATCAGCATCTACCGGACTATTTATTTCCTGCCGGTGGTCTCGTCCGTTGTAGCGGTATCCGTGCTCTGGCGGTGGATTTTTAATCAGGAATTCGGATTGTTAAATGTTATGCTGCGTTACCTGGGTATTCAGGGGCCACTATGGCTGGGCGATGCAGCGTGGGCCAAACCAGCCCTGATTATCATGGGTGTATGGGGAGGGCTGGGATTCAACATGCTGTTGTATCTGGCTGCTTTGCAGGGTGTGCCCCGTGAACTGACCGAGGCTGCCACCATCGACGGGGCGGGGGCCTGGCAACGCTTTCGCCACGTCACCTGGCCTTTCCTCACCCCCACAACATTCTTCGTCCTCGTCACCAGCATCATTGGCACCTTCCAGACCTTCGCTCAGATTCACTTGATGACGCGCGGAAACGTTTCTGGGGCGATTGGCGGCGGGCCGCAATGGGCTACGTTGACCGTAATCTACTATCTGTGGCTCAATGCCTTTAACTACTACGACATGGGCTATGCTGCCGCTCTCGCCTGGATTCTGGGCATTGTCATCCTTATCTTCACCATTTTTCAGTTTGCTGCTTCGCGCCGCTGGGTCTTCTACTCTGAATAAGGAGCACGCACGTATGCAGATAAGAAGAATCCAGCCAGGAGCACCATTTATAGCGGCTGTTGTCGTGACCATGCTGCTGACCGGTTTATTCTCTCTGGCCAAAGGAGCCCCTCTGATGCAGACGGAATCTACCCCGCGCCCCGAACACCCCCGTCCCGACTTATGGCGTGGTGAGTGGCTGAATCTCAACGGAACCTGGGAATTTCAGTTTGATTCGAATAACGAGGGTGAAGCTCGCGCCTGGTTCGCCCCGGACTCAGAAGCATTTGAGCGACAGATCGTGGTGCCTTTCCCCTGGCAGAGCAATCTGTCAGGTGTGGCGAGCAGCTATTCCGGTGTGGCGTGGTACCGGCGCGCATTTACTGTCCCTGCCTGGGAGGCTGAACGGGTATGGCTTAATTTCGGCGCGGTGGACTATGAAGCACGGGTCTGGGTCAACGGCCAATTAGTGGGAGAACATGAAGGGGGCTACACACCATTTGCTTTTGATATTACCAGCGCCCTGCACGCTGATGAAAATATTCTGGTTGTCCGTGTGGAAGATCCGATCAATCTTTACGAGATTCCGCATGGTAAACAGAGCAGCAATCCGCCGAATCCATGGGATGACTGTGATTTCTCAACCAGCAGTGGCATCTGGCAGACTGTGTGGCTGGAAGCGCGGCCGGAGTCGTATATCCAGGCCGTCCGCGTAACTCCTGATGTGCCCGATGCGCAGGCAGTCTTCGATGTAGAGATTATGGCGGCTGAAGCTGGCGATCAAACCCTGGACGTAGCTATCACTTCTCCTTCAGGACAACGCCTCACGGCGACGGCACGAAGTCACGCAGATGCGCCCGGCATGCTGAATCTCCAATTTGAAATTTCTATCACTGTGCCGGAACTATGGGATATCCGCACCCCCAATCTGTACGATACGGTCCTGACCCTCAACGGCAGTGACGTTCTGCACACCTACTTCGGAATGCGCAGCATTGAGGCACGCGATGGGCAGGTGTTACTCAATGGGCGCCCCATCTACCTGATGACTGCGCTGGACCAGGGTTACTGGCCTGGCGGCATCCTGACGGCCCCTACAGATGAAGCCTTGCGCGGCGATATCGAGCTGGCACTTCGGCTGGGGCTTAATGGCTTACGCAAGCACATCAAGATTGAGGACCCACGCTTTGCCTACTGGGCAGATCAGTTGGGCCTGTTGCTCTGGAACGATGCCCCCAGCCCGGTTCTGTTCAATGATCTGGCGCGGGAACGTCTGACCCGCGACATGCGAGAGATGATTCTCCGCGACTACAACCACCCCTCAATCATTATCTGGAGTCCATACAATGAGTCGTGGGGGCTGGAATTTCGCAGTGATCAGAGCGTTCAGAATTATCTGGTGGCGTTGTACGATCAAATCAAAGCCTGGGACCCCACACGCCTGGTGGTCGATAATTCCGGCTGGCGGCATGTTCGCACAGATATTGCTGACTCGCATCGCTACACTGATGATCCGGTTGACTGGCGCGGCATCCTGAATCTCCTGGAGACAGACCCGGATTCGGTGATGGTGCTGGAGCACCCCTTCTACGCTCTTGGAAGGCGCTGGTCAGGTGAGCCGCTGATGATGAGTGAATATGGGACGGGCTGGATTGATGATCGCTCATGGTCGTTCAAGTGGCAGACCAATGAACTACGCCGGCATCCTCAGATTGTCGGTTACACCTATACCGAGCTTTACGATATTGAGCACGAGCGTGCCGGATTTCTATTATATGACCGGACGCTCAAGGAGGCCGGCTTTGATATAGCTATGTTCAACAGCGAGGACTTCATCGTCCTCGATAACTACAGATTGCCCACGATACTGCGCCCCGGGGACTCGCTGAAAGTGCCAGTCTATATAAGCGCTTATGGCCAGCCCGAATGGTCGCACGGAACTGTGCGCTGGCGGCTAGTGCCAATCGTGCCCGAAGCCGATGTGCCGCCGCTGTTGGAAGGTGAATTCTCCGCCTCTTTTGCGCCTTATACCGTAACCCAGATGGAATCGATTGAATTGACTATGCCAGACGCGCAGGGGCCGGTCCAGCTCTGGGTTGAGGCCGTGGATGAATCTGGCCGTATACGTTCTGCCAACTATCTCGACCTTGAGATCTTCAGCGAGCCGCTGCCCCGTGAGGAAACTACTCACGATGGCGGGATGTCCTACCATACTTTACGCTTCACCCCCGGTGATGACTGGTCCATGGTGGATTTCAGGCCGACCAGACCCGGCACAGGGCCTTCGCTCAACGGTGTGCATCCGATCTTTGCTGCGCGTGACACAGGTTACGTGGAATACCGGCTGCCGCTACCTGCTGATAGCCTGGAAGGGGCGTGGCAAGCGCTCAGCATCGGAGCCGAAGTTGCTTCCCGTCCGGTTGATGTAATCCAGACTGTTGAAGGTCGGAATCATCCTACCGACGTGACCGTGAGCGTGAATGGCGTCGAACTAACCACATGGGCAGTGCCTGATCGCCTTGTGAATTCCGGCGGCGCTTTGATGCGCTTGAACGGTCTGGGTGCGGGCGAACATGGTTTCTGGATGCAGGTAGCAGCTTCTGAGGCACAGTTGGCGGAGATCGAAGCGCAGGCCAGGGCCGAAGGCGCGTTGATAGTGCGTTTTGAAGTTCGCGATGATGCTGCACACCGGGGAGGGCTAAGCCTGTTCGGCGCGCGCAGCGGCCGATACGGGCGCGATCCATTTTTGTCTCTGGCTGTGCGGACGCCATAAGCTAACTTCAGAACGGTATGGAGTAGTAAAGCAGACGGGGCTGACCGGTTTATATCTGTGTTGGCTGCGATCTTACCCCGGTTAGGCGGGCATAAAGGAAGTCCGATAAACTGAGGGTAACGAATTGCCTGCTGAATTTCTTCCACCAGGTGGGTGACCTGCGTTCGACTCTGCTCACCGACCGGGATCATATACGGAATCAGCAGATGCCCCGGGATATCAACGGCAATGTGAGCTTTGCTTCCTTTGCAGCGTTCCGGCGTGTCATCACGCGCAGCGCAGCGCAAGCCCGTTGAATGCTTCGCGAATGGATGTTCGCGCGGCGGCGTGTCTTCCGCCATCGGTGTCAGGCAGGAGGCGGCAAAGCTCATTCTTTATTGCTGTTCACGCTGCTGGGGTATACTCTTCGCTCACTTATACCTCTATGCTATACATGCGCTCCACGAAAGTGTATGACACGCTCTAGAGCGGGGGTGTCCTGAGTGTCTGTGCGGGTGATTGCGGGCAAAGCTAAAGGACGTAAATTGCGCCTTGTCCCCGGGGAGGGGACGAGGCCGGTGATGGATCGCGTCAAAGAGGCGCTG
>JARKNX010000164.1 GCA_029976025.1 Aggregatilineales bacterium
CACCGGCTGACCGACGAGAAACCGGAAGAGGACCTGTTCCGGCCCTCGGTGCTGCGCTGGCGGGTGGCCGCGCTCCTGCCCTCGCTGGACACCCGACCACCTTTCCATGAACTGGCGGCGTATCTGCGGGATGACGCGGATGGCATCAAGGCCTATCAGCTGGCCGGGCGGATCAGCGAGGTGCTGGACCAGTATCTGGTCTTTCGTCCCGATCTGCTGGCCCGCTGGGAGCGGGGCGAGGACGGGCACTGGCAGGCCGTGTTGTGGCGGGCGCTGGTCAAGGAGGGCGTGCCCCATCGCGCCCGTTTGGGCGAACGGTTTCAGGCGTTGCTGCGCGGCGGTGCCGTGGCCGAGGGCATTCTGCCCGAACGGCTCCACCTGTTTGGCCTCAACGCCCTGGCGCCGGTCTATCTCGACATTCTTGCCGGGATCAGCAACCACAGCGAGGTCCACCTCTTTCACCTCAGTCCCTGCCGCCATTTCTGGGGCGACCTGGTTTCGGCCCGCCAACTGGCGGGGATGCGGGCCAGCGGACGGGAGGAGGTCGGCAGCGCGACCTACCACGAACAGGGGCATCCGCTGCTGGTTTCGCTCGGCGGCACGGGCCAGGATTTCTTCTGCCAGCTGCTCGACCGCGAGACGCAGGAGAACGACCTGTACCAGGAAAACGGCGCGCGGCATCTGCTTGCCGCCCTGCAGGACGATCTGCTTGATCTCCACGACCGTTCAGCCGTTGGCGCTGAGCGGTACGTCCTTGGCCTGGAGGATCGGTCGCTCCAGTTTCACCGTTGCTTTTCGCCCCTGCGCGAGATCCAGGTGCTGCATGACCGGTTGCTCGATCTCTTCCAGACGATACCGGATCTCGCTCCGGACGACATCCTGGTCAGCGCCCCGGACATCCAGCGCTACGCCGACGCGGTGGCCGGGGTGTTCGGCGCCGCCGGGCAGGAACGGCATATTCCCTGGTCCATCGCCGACCAGTCCTTGGCCGAGGAACAACCCCTAATCCGCTGTTGGCTCGACCTGCTGGAGCTCCTCGGCG
>JARKNX010000177.1 GCA_029976025.1 Aggregatilineales bacterium
CATAAAGAGGTCTTGCAGCGTCTCCGACTGGTCCAGCGGGTCCTCGGCAGAGCCGGCCTCCCGCTGCCATTCCCGGGCCAGATAGGTCACGACAATCTCATCCCAGTTGCGGCCGCCCAGAAAATGATCGCCGTCGGTGCAGATCACGGTGATATTGCCGTCCTTAATCTCGATCATGGTGGTGTCGAAGGTCCCGCCGCCCAGGTCATAGACCAGGATCACCTGATCGGCCTGCTCGTGGACGCCGTAGGCGATAGCGGCAGCGGTCGGTTCGTTGATGATGCTGCGCACATTCAGCCCGGCAATGGCCCCGGCGCGGGCCGTCGCTTCCCGCTCCGGGATGCCGAAATAGGCCGGGCAGGTGATCACGACATCCTGAATGGCGTGCCCGGTATACTGCGCAGCGTCCTGCACAACCTTGCGCACGATATAGGAGGAAATTTCCTCCGGCGTGTACTTCTGGCCGTCGTAATAGAAGGTATAAGCCGGGTTGCCCATCTCCCGCTTGATCAGCTCGACAGTCGCATCCGGGTACAGCAGCAGGGAGTTCTTGGCCTCCTTGCCGACGATGCGCTCGGCGCCGTCGAACTGCACCACCGAGGGCGTGGTCCGATCGCCGGCGCTGTTGGGGACGACGGCCGGCCGGCCATATTCGTCCACATAAGCCACGCAGGAATAGGTAGTCCCCAGGTCAATCCCGAAAATCGGCGTCATCTGTTCGGTCATCGCACTCTCTTTCGCGGTCTCATATGCTCTCGCGCCGGTCATTCCGCCGGCTTCACCATCTGATATGCCTGCACAACCTCCGGGCGGATGATACGCTCCTCGTAGCGCAGGCCGCGGCGCAGCCGGACGGCAACTGTCCGGTCCAGCGCGGCCTGGTCGGTCGGCACGGTCCCCTGCACGCGCTGCAAGCCCCGATCGATCTCCGGCCCCTCATGGGTGAAGAACTCGAAGCCGTATTTTTCCAGCGCGGCGGCCATATCATCACAGAGCAGATCCAGGCTGTTCAGCAGGGTCCGGGTCGGTTCAACTTCCGCTGCGTCGGGCTGGTCGGCGCGAAAGGACGCCAGCAGTCCGGTCAGGTCGTCATAGAGAATCAGGAAGTCCGCAACCAGCGGGCGAAGATGCTTGAACTGCAAATCTTCGCGGTAATCCTGCAATTCGCGGTGCAGGGCGTCGATGGTCCGGTCTTTGGAGTCGTCATACATCAGCTTGGTCTCGAAGTGACTCTCCAGCCGTGTCAGCCTCTGCCCCAGGGCGACCAGCCCGGCCCGCAAATCTGCCTGCAGCGCATCCAGCCGCCGGCCCAGGTCCACTTCTTCCGGCAGGCCGGTGCCGGAAGAAGGCGCCAGGTCATCCGCTTCAGCGGATATCGGCACAGGAAGTTCCTCGCTGACCCCTTCCCACTCATCGGCCATGGGTTCCCCCTCTCGCATCATCCATCCACCACATTCACCAGTACGCATCAGCGCCCGCGCCGTTGTACGGCGGGGCCATCATATCTGCAATCCCGGCCTCTATTGTACCCCGCCGCGCCCACGCGCACCGACGCGGCGCCGGGCACTTCTTCCCCGCTGCTCCGCTTCTCCTGTTTGCCCTGGAGCGCCCCGCCCTTCTATACTCTAGGCCAGAAGAGGATCGAAGAAGCCGCATGGAACAGCCGCAGCGCCCCAATTATTACGATCTACTGGACCTGAATCCAGACGCCCCCTGGTCGGCGGCGGCCTTTCAGGATCAACTCACCCGCAAGAAAGCGGAATGGACGCGCGGGCGCAACCACCCCATACACGCGCTGCGCTTCAAGAGCTACCTGGACATGGCGGCCGATATTGAAGCGGTCATGGGCGACCCGGCCCGGCGCGAAGCCGAACGGGATGCGGCGCGCCTCCTGCGGTCTCGGAAGATGCAGGAAGCCCAGACTCGCTTCGACCAGGAGCTGCCTCTGCGCGTCGCCAAAGGCTACCTGACCGATCGCGAAGTGCTCAGCCTGATCCGCGAATACGCCCCTTTGCTGACCGAAGCCGCTGTCCGGGCGGCGGTGGAAAGAGCCGCCGTCCCGGTACGGCATGAGGCGGCGCCCCCGGCCGATCGGGAGCAGGTCCCGCTCGATCCCAGCCTGACCCGGGCTATCCAGAGCAACCTGGCGATTGTCGGCAGCGCCGATCTGTACGCCTTCCTGGGCATGGCCCGGACCTCCCGGACAGCCGACCTGCTGGAACGGGCGACAGCGGTCTACGCCGAAAACCAGAAGCAGGCCAACAAGACCGCCCAGGTCACCGCCCGCTCCGATCTGGCCGGGCAGGGCATGACGGTCTTCGGGGATGACGACACGCGGGCGCAGTACGACAGCGCGCTGGCCGACCAGGCCTTCGCCGGAATTGGCGAAGCCATCCAGCGGATCACGCAGGAGAGCCGCACCCTCCACGCTGCCCAGTTCGAAATGCTGCTGGAGGGCGCGCGGACGCAGGGCCTGGACATCGATCGCGCTGAGGGCTACATCCGCCGCCGCGTTCAGGAGCTGGGCGCGGCCCTGTACGTCTCGGATACCGGGCGCCTCCGCCAGATGCGGCGCTGCCCGGCCTGCGGGACCCTCGCCGATCCGGAGGCGGCCAACTGCGCCCGCTGCGCCACCCCCCTGGTCATCGCCTGCCCGGCCTGTGGCGACACCATGCCCACCGAATACCGGGCCTGCTCCCGCTGCGGCTTCCCCATCGGCAACCTCGCCAATGTCGACTCCCTCGTGCGGGAGGTGGAAAGCTGCCTGCAGCGGGGCGATCAGGAAGCCGCGGCTGAATATCTGGCGGAGGCCCGCCGCCAGTGGTCGCCGGGGCCAGGCGCGCCGCCGCGCCGCCTGGAAGATTCGCTCAGCCAGGCTATTGACCGGCTCGATCGCGCGCTCCGGGCGGGGCAGCAGGCGCAGGCGGGCGCCCTCCGCGAGCTGCAGATCTGCCTGGATGAGCGCCGCTATTACGCCGCCCGTCGCCGGTTGCGCGATATCGATCGGAGCTGGCCGGGCCTCGACCTGGATGCAGCCCGCCGCCAGATCGCGGAAGCCATCCGCCGCGCCGAAGCCGATCTGGGCCGGGCACGCGATGCCGAGGCGCGCGGTGAAGACGCCGCCGCCCTCTACCAGCACATCCTGCAAGCGTGCCGCGACTGCCGGCCCGCCCGCGATGCTCTGTCCCGCACGCCACCACCGCCGCCCGGCCCCCTCACCGTGCAGATCGACGGGCAGACGGCCCGGCTGCGCTGGGAGCCTGTCCCGGCACAGGGTGTGGCGTACGCCGTTTTCCGCCGTTACGGCTCGCGCCCGTCCGCTCCTGCCGAGGCGGAGGCGCTGGATACGATTCCCGGCACGGTCTACGACGATGATCAGGTGGCCGCCGGGCTGCCGGTGTTCTACGCCGTGTATACCAGCCGCGAAGGCGTGCTGTCTGTGGACGCCGCGCTGTCCCCGGAGCCGATCCTGTTCACGGCCCCCGTCACCCTGCTCGCCGCCCAGGTGGATGACGGGCTGGTCCGGCTGCGCTGGCAGGCACCGCCCAACACCGCCCGCGTCGAGGTGCGGCGGGGCGAAGGACATGCGCCCCGCAACCTGGAGGAGGGCCGCCCGATTCGGGTCTTTGGCCTGAATGACGCGGTGGACGCGGCGGTTCAAAACGGGCGCACATACAGCTATTCGGTTTTCCCGATCTTTTACACCCATCGGGGGGAGCCGATCAGCGGTCCGCCGGCATCCGTGCAGGCCACGCCCCAGCAGCCGCCGGCCCCGATCGCGGATATGGCGGTGGAAAGCACCCGGCGCGGCGACGAACACGATTTACGCATCACCTGGCCGCCGCCGAACAAAGGCGAAGCCGCCCTCCTGCAAAGCGACCGCCCCCCCGATCTGCGGCCGGGGTACGCCGTCGCGCCGCAGACGCTAGATTCCCTGGGGCGGATCATCGCCGCGCCGCGCCACGAAGTCACCCTTCATTTGCAGGGGGCCGGGGTGACCTATCTGACTCCCATTGTGCTGTTTCAAGACATGGCTTACCCCGGTATCACGCAGACCTATACCGCCCTGGACGACGTGCGCGATCTCCAGGCATACCGGGCCGGCGACGCGATCCATCTCACCTGGCAGTGGCCGCGCAACTGCCAGTATGCGCTGATCGTCTGGCGGCATGATCGCTTCGCCCGCGCCGATGATCCAGACGCGGCTCAGGTATGGCTGACGCGCGCTGAATACGACCTCCACCGGGGCTACTGGATTGAGCCGGTGCAGCCCCGCGACTACTACATCACCGTCTTCGCCGCCCTGCTTCAGGGGGAGCAGCGCCTGATAGCGCCCGGTCAGGAGCCAACCTGCCGCCAGCGGCTCAGCCTGGCCAGCCGGATGGATGTGCGCTACAGCGTCGATCAGCCGCGCCGTTTGCGGGGCGGCGGGCTGCGGCTGACCGTCACGGTGAGCGGCGCGGGCGATCTGCCGGACCTGGTCCTGGTCGGCCACGGGGCCTCGCCGCCGCCGCGCAAAGTTGACGGCCAGCCCGTCCTGCACCTCCCGGTCCGCTATCTGGACCGTCCGCGGACTTCCTTCACCGCTGACATTGAGGCGAGCGCGTTCCCCCCCGATCATCTGCGCCTGTTCCTGGCCGATGATAGCCTGTACACGGCACAGGGCGGTTATGTCCGCCTCCATCACCCTGAGCCGGACGCGCATACGCCGACCGCTGCCAAAAAGGAATCTGCCTCCGTTGCGACCTGCCCGTTTTGCTTCACCCGGTTTCCGCTCGCCGAGGCTCCGTTCCGCTGCGGGAATCCGCGCTGCGAAGGCCGGGTTGAGGACCCCGTATACGCCGAATACCAGGGGCTGCTGGCCCCGGAAAAAATGGGGCCGATTTTCAGCGTAGGCGCGGAGCCAGGCCGGAGCCGCCGTGCAGCAGCGGCGGGGACCTGCCCTTCGTGCGGGCACGAGACGCACCGCCGGGTCTGCCCCACCTGTCACTACGAGCTGCTGCATGACGCCGGGCGCGCTGCCGAACGCCTGATCGCCGTGATCGGGGGGCGTGGGACGGGCAAGAGCAACTATATTGCCATGCTGATCAACCAGTTGGAAAACATCGCCGGCGTCGCGCTGGGCGTGGCTATCCGCGCTGTGGGCGACCGGACGCGCGAGCGCTACGAGCGCGATTTTTACGCGCCGCTTTTCCGCCAGAACCGGGTCATCCCGCCCACCCAGACCGCCGCTGTGGACCCCGCCACGCGCACCCCGATGGTGTTCCGCCTCACCACGAACGAAGGCGGGGTGGCTAACCTGGTCCTGTTCGATACGGCGGGCGAAGACATGCAGGCGTTGAGCACCATGTCCAGCGAAGCGCGGTACATCCTCCACGCCGACGCCCTCCTCTTCCTGCTGGACCCCTTGCAGATTCCCGCCGTGCGCCAGATGCTACCCGCAGAGCATCTGCCGCCGCCCGATCCGGGCGCGGAGCCGGAATATATCGTCGAGCGGCTGCGCGAGCTGTACGAGCAGTATTACGGATTGAAGAGCGCGGAGCGGATCACCCGGCCGGTCGCCTTCACCCTGTCCAAGATCGACATGCTGCTGCCGCTGCTCGATCCCGGCTCCGGCCTGCGCCACAACGCCGAGGATGATCAGGATTCGGTCCATGCTGAGATCGCGGCCTGCCTGGAGATGTGGATGGGGCCGCGGCTGACAACGTTGATCCGCGCGGATTTCGCCCGCTACCGTTACTTCGGCGTGTCATCGTTCGGGCGCCCGCCGGAAGGCGCCGCGTCCGGCGCACAGACGGTGACCGGCCTCGCCCCCATCCGGGTGGAAGACCCGATCCGCTGGATACTGAGCGAATTCGGCTTGCTCAGGCGCTGAGCGGCCCTGCCGAGTGAAAGGCGTCCCGCCGCCTCATGACCATATATCAGCACTACTATACCTCCTGCCGTCATCCGGAAACGGCGCGCACGGGCTTTCAGGTTAAGGCCGCCACGCCCGGCATCACCCGCTCCTCCGCCCAGATGCTGGAGCGCCTGATCAGCTACCGCCTGCCGGGGAACGCCGATCCGGGGATGGTGGCGGCCCACCCGGTCAGCCTGCGCTACTACGCCGCCGGCGCGGGGGACGCCTTCCTGACCTGCGTGCATTCCAGCGGGCCGGACGAATTTGGCCGGCCCGGCAACTTCTTCGCCCACAGCCTGATCGGGCCGGCAAAAGCCTTCAACCATCCGGTCCCGCCGATCTTCTACTGGGACAGCCCGTTCTGGCGGCGCGAAGACCCGACCGATACCGCCGAGCTGCCGGCGCTGCCTTCTCTGGCGCAGGAGGTGCGCATCACGTTCAGCCCTGAACAGGCCTGGGCCTTCCTGGCCTTGCAACAGCCGGCCTGGTTCTACCGGCTGGTTTGCGCCGCGCTGGATTATGCTGCCTCCGGGCGGCGAATCATTATCGTGGACAGCAGCGAGCATGTCGCCCTGTGGACCGCCCTGCTCACCCTGGCCCTGCCGCCCGGCTACCGCCCCTGGCTGACCTTCGCCACCTATCACCACGATCCCTACAGCGCGCCGTTCGCCCTCACCGGGACCACCCCTGACACGGCGTTCCGCAGCACGGATGACGATTACCGGTCCTACTTCGTCCTGAACGCAGCGGAAGATCGCATCAGCGGCGCGCCGGAGTCCGCCTATGCCAGCTTCATATGCGATCGCTTCAGCCAGAGTCGCTACAACACCGAACTGCCGGATTTCTTCCGGCTGGTGGGGCGGCACGATCCCGATCCGGCGCGCCCCACCCCTGATCGCCTGACCGCCCTCGTCCACTTCTACCAGCGCGGGACAGGCGCGGGAGTCCCGCTTTCGACAGACCAGGCCGCGGCGGCGGCGCGCCTGATCCTGAGCGACCTGCCGCCCGACCCGGCAGCGGCCTCCCCTGATCAGGCTGCGGACCTGCGCATCGCCTGGGATATCCTGACTGGTGAGCTGCTCCAGACGCGGAATTCAGAACTGATCCCCGATATTCAGAAGGCGCTGGAGTATCTCAGTCAGAGCGATACGGCCTTTCACGCCACAGGCGCCCGCGCCTGTTCGGTTCTGGCCGCCCTGATCCTGAGCCGTCTGCCGGAGGCGGACTCGTTTTGCGCCCTGCTGAACCGGGCCTATCCGGCCGAGGTCCTGCGGGAGGCGCTGGAGACGCCGGAAGTCCTCGATCCGCTGCTGAGCGACCTGCCCTCGGATGATGCCGGGACACTGGAGATGTTCTGGCGCTGCTGCGGCCCGCTACTCACCTTTGACGCGGCGACTTACCCGCGCCTGGCCGTCGCTTTCCACAAAACCTGCGCGGCGGCGCAGGCATACGCTGACGAGCAGCCAGAGCTGGATCTGCTGGAGCCTTCGCCCGCGGTCGAGCGTATGCTCACCGCCTGCCTGCGCACCCAGCAAACCGTGGGGTATGTCACCCAGGCGGTGCTATCCTTCCGCCAGGACAGGCCGGACAGCCCGATCCTGGAATGGGTGTATTACGCCTGGGTGGCCGGCGTCCCGCTTGCGGAGCGCGTCCAGCTCCGCGACCTGTACAGCAAGACCAGCCCCGGCCTGATCCTGTACGAATTGCGGCGCGACCTGCTGGCCCGGTCGGGCGACCCGGCGGCGCTGGCCGGGACGATGGCCGCGTGGGCTGCCCATGTCCACCCTTCCCGCCGCCAGGATATCCTGGACGAGGCGCTCCGCTTCTGCTGGGAACGCCCGGAACTCGACCAGAAAGCGGCGGCGCGCCTGATCCTGACCGATCCCGCTCTCCCCCCGCTGTTGAGCGAAACGTGGTTGATCAGGCTGATGGAAACCAACAGCGATAACCTGTCGATCAGCGCTCCCGACGCGGCAACGCTGGCTGTCTACCGCCAGTTGCTCAGCCGTCCCGCCGCCCTTTCGCCGGGGCTGCGCGCCGTCCTGATCGGCTCGGTGGCGCTGGCGACAGGCGAGCTGCCCCCCGACAGCGCGCCCGATCTGGCCGGGCGCTTCGCCCGCCTCGATGAAGCCGTCTACCGCGAAGAGGCCGCCCGCCTGATCCGGCGCTTCTTCGCGGGGGGCGCACCGGTCGGGTCGCACGGCGCGCTCGTCGCCGCTGCCTACACAGAAGCCCATCACATGCATTTCTGGACCCTTTACTGGGCGGAATTCGATCGTCTGCTGCTGACCGAAGGGCAGATCGCGGAAGCGGCGGCGGCGCTGGATTTCTGGTTCACCGACGGCCACAATCTGCGCGCCCTGCATCCTTATCTGCTGCCGGAATTTTTCATCAACCTGCCGGAGGCGCTGGCCCGGCTGCGGGCGGAAAAAGCGTATCACCGGATCGGGCGAGCGTTCGAGGAACAGATCGCGGCCCTGCCCTGGGCGCCGCTGGTGCGGCGCTACCTGCCAGAAGCGGGGCGGCGCGGCTTTCTGAAGGGGCTGTTTGAGCGTTAGGGCGGCTGGCCGGGTCCGATATGAACGTTATAAAACGCCTGAACGCCACTGAGATCATCTATCGCCTGTACGCGACGGCGATCGTCGCCATTCTGTTCGTGCCGGCGCTGTTCGTGATCGCGCTCACGGCGGTGCTCACGGCCAGCCTGTGGACGGCGGCGGCGACCGGGGCGGCGGCCATCGCAACCGGGCGCAATATGCGCGCGCTCATCCGCAGCGCCGCCGGGCCGGAAGCCTCGCCCTCCCCGGGCGAAGATGCGCGCCGCATCCGTCCGGCCCTGCTCGGCCGTCTGTATTTGCCACAGCCCGCCCGCCGGCCATTTCTCTACGGCTCCGGGTGGGACATCCTGGGCGCGATCTGGCGCGGCGCGCGCCGGCTGAACCGGGCGGAAGCGGCGGCCTGGCGGGACCGGGCGCGAACGCGGCGCGAGGACGCCCGCCGCGACCGGCCCGATATCTGGGACTACCCCGCCGACCTGATCCGCTACGCCTCAAGCGCCGGGATGGCCCTGGGCAGTCTGATACATCCGATCGCCGGCGGACTGGCGACAATCTTCATCGGGGTGGCGCTGGCCGTAGCGCTGTGGCTGGGAGTCCTGGTCACCGGCCTGCTGATGATCCTGATCGGCCTCTTCAACCGCGCCCAGGCCGCCCGCTACCGGATGTCCTTCCGCTGCCCGAACTGCCACGAGCAGATGAGCGTGCCCGTCATCATCTGCCCGGTGTGCGGGGAGCGCCACACCCGCCTGTGGCCGAGCGTCTACGGCGTATTCCGCCATACCTGCGTCTGCGGGGAGCGCCTGCCCACGCTGGATCGCTTCGGGCGGCGGGAGCTGGTGCAGCGCTGCCCATCCTGCGACCACGTCCTCAACAAGGCTATTGGCCGGGCCACCAACATTCATATCCCTATCGTCGGCGGCCCGTCGGCGGGCAAGACGCATTACCTGACGGCCTGTGTCCGCGAGCTGATGCAGTCTTACGGCCCGGCGCACCGGCTGTCCGTCACCATGCCCGACGAAGCCGACTACCGCGCCTACCAGACCAGCCTGGCGCTGCTCAACCAGGGCCAGCAGTTGGGCAAGACCACAGTCGAACAGGGCGGCCACACCCGCGCCTATAACCTGCAAATTCGCCGCCGCCGGCAGCGCATCCCCACCCTGCTCTACATCTATGATGGCGCGGGTGAGTATTACACCGACCAGGACAGCGCCGCGCAGCAGGTTTACTACCGCTATGTCACCGGCTTCATCATGATCGTAGATCCCTTCACCATCGAGGGCGTGCACCGGCAGTACGCCGATCGCCTGCAGGCCGCCGGCACAACTCTGGCTGTGAACGCTCAGGAGCGGCTTTCGGGCATCTATGAGCGGATGCTGGAAACGCTGGAGATTCATTACGACTTGCAGCCGGGAGTGCGCTTCCCCCACCCGATCGCCGTCGTGCTGACCAAGCTGGATGCCTTCGACTTACAGGAGCGTATCGGCGGACCCGCGGCCCGGCGGGAGATGGCCCGCAACCCCGACCTGCACACCGAGGAGCAGGCGATTCACGCGCTGGTGCAGCGCTTCCTGATCCGGAATGGCGAGGGTAACCTGGTGCGGAATCTGTATGCGCAGTTCGAAGCCGTGCGCTTCTTCGCCTGCTCCTCGACCGGCCGCATCATCCGGCCCGAGGATCACCGGCCGCTGACGCCGGAGCGCGTGCTGGACCCGCTGCTGTGGCTGCTGGCTCAGACGAATGTCCTGCCGGCGGCGAAGCCAACCGCCGCCGGGAACGGCAGTTCCGACAGCCCGCCTGAAGGCCAGATGAGCGCGCCATAGCCTACAGGTCGAAACAGTAAATCTCTTGATTCGCCCCTTCTGGCTCCACATCAGCGCCCAGCAGGCGTTCTGCCCCCTCCGCCACGACAGCATCCAGACGGCGGTAGCCGAGCTTGTAAGCCTGATCGCTGACTGCGGTCATCATGGGGCCGGTTGGCGGAGTCGCCGACCACAGATACACGCTGGTCCAGCGCGGCTCATAAGGGGACTGGGCGTACATCACGAAGAACGGACTCCCGGCCACCATGAAGCGCAGCCGCTCAATCCGCTGTTCGCGCAGGCCGGGGACCGCTGCCCACAGGTCAGGCCAGCGCGTAACCCATTCCTGCCAGGCGCTCTGCCGGCGGCCAAGCGGCATTGCCCACCCCCGAATCTGCGCCGGGGACGACTCCAGATGGGGGACGGCCTGGTAGAACACCTGCCCGGGGCGCGCCGGCCAGTTGATATGCCGGCTGCTGGACAGGAGCCGCCAGTCCACCCCGGCGTAGAATTCCTGCGCCTCCGGGCTTGCCAGGCACACGCGCTGGCATTTCAACTCCCGCGCCAGGGCCGCGCTGTACTCCAGTAGCGCCCTCTCCACCCCCTGTCCCGCCCGGTCAGCGTGGACATAGAGCACCGAAATATGCAGATGATTCCCGAACGGGGGCGGCTCTTCGCCGTGGAACGCCTCCGCATGACCCACCACCCGACCATCGACTTCCGCCACAATCGGGAAGCCGGCCCCGCGCAGGAGATGCGTCAGGTGCACGGCGCAGGTCTCCACGCTCATCCAGGGACCACCGTGCAGCCAGCGCTCAAACAGCGTCAGCCGGCTGTAGGGCACATCTTCTACATCGCCCTGCTCATTGAGGCGTTGCCAGCGCTCAATTGCAGCGGTGTGAAGGGCGGCAATCGCAGCGGTGTCATCCAGGGTTGCCGCGCGCACAAGCAGAGAATCCATCATAGTCTCATCATTCTGTCATACATAAAAAACAGGTACAGCGCACTCACAGGATATCAGCCATGCCGATGCGCGGCTCTCGCTTGGGGAACAGCACGCGCAGCAGATCGCGATGTACCTCGTTGTAACAATCCGGCGCAATATCATCAATGGTGAACCAGCCGGTGACCAGCCGGACAAAGTCTGTACCCGGCAGTTCCAGCGTGACATGCTCCGTGCCATAAGCGAACGTCATATCGGCGTAGACATCGCCGGTCGTAATGTGCAGGTGGAAGCCCCGGCTGTTGAACCGCGACTCCGCCAGGCGTTCTTCGAGCGTCGGCTGGAGCAAGGCTGCCAGCGCCGGCAGATCGTGCAGCCGCAGGAAAGCCGCGCCGGTGAAATCGCGCCGCGCCCCGCCGTGGGCGATAATATGGCGCATCAGGCGGCTTTCAGGGTGGATAAACACGCCGATGCGATCGGCGTCGTAGTCGCTGGCCAGTTGGGCCGCCGCCCCCAGCAGCGCCTCGGCGACGTCCGGGTCCTCCCCGGCGCTCTCGATAATGGAGAAACGGGCCGCTTCGGCCTCGCGGAACCAGTTGATCTGGCCGGAGCTGACCATGCGCACGTACCCGCACAGGTTGCCGTTGCGCTCCGCCACCAGAAAGTCGTCGCGGTCATAGCGCCCGATCTGCTGCAAAAAGGAAAGCTGCCATTCCCACGCGGCGATATCGCGCTCGATCAGGTAGTGCCCGGCGGCGGCTTCGGCGTTATAGAGCGCCATGACGGCGGGCAGATCGCTGTCGCCATATGGGCGGACTTCCACTTCGCGCTGGGTGATGCCCAGATAAGCCGCGGCGCGGCGCTGATAGCTGTGCCTTGTATCCCACTTCCCGGCCTGAAGCGCCAGTTCCGTCTCTATTTCAGATTCAAAACTGGTCAGGTACAGCCCGACGGCATACTCGTAGTCCCAGCGCTCGTAGAAGTTGGGGATGCCCAGGATCAGCCCCAGGACATCCCCGCGCTCGCTCATGCGGGCCAGCGCCCGATCTATCAGCGCGCCGGCGTATCCCTGCCCCCGGTATGTCTCCAGCGTGCCTACAACACCGATCTCGCTGGCCGGGATCGCCGCCTGGCCGATGCGCAACGTGCGCGGAATCAGCATCGTATGCGCCGCAATCTCGCCGTTCTCTCCATCAATGACGAAGCAGTCCGCCGGGTCAAAACCGGGGAATTCCCCGTACCACTGCATCAGGAAGTCGCTGTCGCCGGGGCCATGAACCAGCCGGATGTGCTCCGCGACTTTATCGCGATCCGCCGGCCAGCGAACATTACGAATCAGCATTGGTGCGCGTCCTCAGGTATTCCGCCCGATCGATATACAGCCGCACCCGGCCATCCTCCGCCACCCACAGGCCCGTAGCGAAGCGATCCACGAAGTAGCGATCGTGGACGACAGCCAGCACGCTCCCATCATAGGCAGTCATGGCCTGCTCAAACCGTTCTCGCGAAGGCACGTCAAGATGATTGATGGGTTCATCCAGTATAAGCAGATTACAGCCCTGCGCCACTAACAGCGCCAGCATCAGCCGCGCCCGCTCGCCAAAGCTCAACTCGGCCACCGGCACGAATACATCATCCCCGGCGAAGAGGAAGTAGTGCAGGAAGGATCGCGCTTCCGTCTCTGACATGGGCGCGGTCGCCAGGATGGCCGCCAGGGCGTCCTCGTAAGGCGCGAGCGTGTCCTGCTCCTGCGAGAGATAGCCAGGCCGGGTGCCGGGCCCCAGCCGCACCTCGCCGGCCAGCGGCGGGATGATGCCTGCAATCGTCCGCAAGAGCGTGGTCTTGCCCACCCCGTTAGGGCCGATCAGGGCGATGCGCTCCCCGGCGCGGAGCGTGAGCGTGATGTCGCTCAGCAGCGGCGTCCGGGCGGAATACCCGACGGTCAGGTTTTGCAGCCGGAGCGCTTCCTGGCTGCCCGGCGGCATATCGGCAAAGTCCAGCTTCATTTGCCAGTCAAGCCGGGGCTTCTCAACGCGCTCATCGGAAGCCAGGTAGCGATCCAGCCGTTTCTCTTTGGCTTTGGCGCGGCTGGCGACCTTTCTGGCGTAGCGGCGCTGAGTGCTGTCGCGGGTGGCATTTTCCTTGCGGACGGCTTTCGCCATCGTCTGCCGGGCGTCCCGTTTGAGGCGCTCCGCCTCCACTACCTGATCGCGCCACTGCCCCCACTGCTTATCCCGCGCCCGGATCACTGTCTCTACATAATCGCTGTAGTTCCCGACGTAACTCCTGACGCTCTTCTCGACCGGATCGAGCGCGACAATGCGCGTGACCGTCCGATCCAGGAAGGTCCGGTCGTGGCTGACCAGCAGGGCCGCCGCGGGGTAGCTGGCCAGCCAGTCCTCCAGCCACTCCAGCCCGGTGATATCCAGATGGTTAGTCGGCTCGTCCAGCAACAGGAGCTGCGGCGCGCTGATCAGCAGCCGGGCCAGCCCCAGGCGCGTCTTCTGCCCGCCGCTCAGCAGCCCCACCGGCGCATCCAGGTCCAGATGATCGAGGTTCAGGCCAGCCAGGATGGGAGCGGCGGCCTCCTGATCGGTCGCCGCATCCAGATCGGAGAGCTGATCGAGCGCCCGGGCGAACGCCTGCTGAGTGGCCCGATCGTCCGGGCGGTCGGCCAGCGCCGCGCTCAGGCGCTCCAGTTCGGTCTCCAGGGCGGCCATCTGCCCGGCCTGCGGATACAGCACATCGCGCACGGCAGCTTCCGCCGCCAGCTCCAGCCCCTGCGGCAGGTAGCCGAGCCGCAGATTGCCCGGCGTCAGGCTGATATGGCCGCCAGTAGCGCTTTCTTCACCGGCGATGATACGCAGGATCGTGGTCTTGCCACAGCCGTTCGGCCCGAGCAGGCCGACCCGTTCCCCGGCGTTGACGGTGAAGCTGACATTGGCGAAAAGGAGGGTATCCCCGTAGCGTTTCGTGAGTTGGTGAACAGCAAGCATAGCTGTGGCGTCCTTTCCAGATTCAGCGCGGGCGCCACCTGCGGCAGGAGGCGGGGTGAATACCCCGGGCGGCCAGCTCCCTGGCCGGGCAACAAAAAGCCGCAGGCAGACACGCCCGCGGCTGTTGTTGGTGATGTTATCGACAGAATCGCAGTCTGAGGCTCGAAGGCTCAGCCCCGAACAAACGTCGGAGGAGATTGCTCCGGCGAGCCATAAGTCCGGGTAACGTCACGGTTCAAACGCGCGGCGCGTCCTTTAACGAGTCGTTACGCGGAACATGCGCACCCTCCTGCTGCACCAATACTACCGGTATTGTAGGGTCAGGCGGCATGATATGTCAACGGCGATTCAGCCCGCCGCCATCATCCGTAGCGATCATCCTCCTCTTCGTCGTATTCGTCGAATTCCTCTTCGTCTTCGAACTCGAAATCTTCTTCGAAGTCGAGGTCTTCCTCATCATCAAAGGGGAAGTCCTCATCCTCAAGGTCGAAATCCTCATATTCGAGTTCGTCTTCGGGTTCTTCGAACAGTTCGTCCAGTTCGTCGTCTTCGGACAGGTCCCAGTCACGGCCGTCATCCGGCTCAAATCCATAATTGAACTTGCGGCGGGGATCCATGGTTATCCTCCAATCCGGTTGTGGCGATGAAAGGCATCGATCAGCGTGCGCTGACGCACACAAGATAGAATCAACCGGCCACGCTGTCAACCGCCGATCTCCGCGATTTGCAGCTCCGGCTATCACCTGTGCGTCGTGCGCTATAACCAGCATATACCAAAAGACGATTCGATAGTCTGTATATTCGCCAGCGCACCTGTTTCCCGGCGGCCTAGATGACAAAATCGCCGTCTTTGTAGAACAGATCGCCGTCCACGTGAATCTCACCGCCGCCGCGCATATCGCAGATCATATCCCAGTGAATCCCCGACTGGTTGATACTGCCGGTCTCCGGATAGCCCGCGCCAAGCGCCATATGAATCGTGCCGCCGATCTTCTCATCGAACAGGATATTGCCGGTGAATTTCTGGATGCCAAAATTGGTGCCGATGGCGCACTCGCCCAGGTAGCGCGCCCCGGAATCCAGATCAAGCTGGCTGAGCAGAAATTCCTCATTCTTGCTGGCCCGGGCCTGCACCACCTTGCCGGCTTCGAACGTAAGCTCCACATCCTCCACCGAACGGCCGCTGTAGATCGCCGGGACGGTGAAGCGCACCCAGCCGTTAACGGAATCTTCCACTGGCCCGGTGAAGATTTCACCATCGGGCATATTGTGATCGCCGCTGCAGTTGATAAAAGCGCGATCCTGCACAGACAGCGATAGATCGCAGTTGGCGCTCCGGACCGTGACCTGCTTCTTGCCCCGGAGCCAATCCACCATCTTCTGCTGGCGGGCGGCCAGCGCTTCCCACTGCGCCACCGGGTCGTCCTGATCGACAAAGGTGGCGCCAAAGACGAAATCCTCGTACTCGCGCAGGCTCATCTCCGCCTCCTGGGCGCTGGCCTGCGTCGGGTACTGCGTCAGCACCCACTTCAGCTCATTGCGGGCGGCACGGGCCATATAAGTCTGCATCAGCTCGCGCCGGGAAGCCTGGCGGCGGGCCTGTTTGGCCGGAGCCACGTTGTTCATAGCGCGGGTGTTGTTGGTCGCCCGCAGATTGATCATCGAGTCAAGCTGGTTGAAGAGCAGCGTCTCAGCGGGGGACACCCATTCAAGCTGGGCATCGCTCGCCTCTTCATACAGGATGGAGGCCATGTCCTCGTCGTTCAGCATGACCATCGGGTGCGCGCCGGCGCGCAGCACAGCCCGATACACCTCGCGGGCCAGCGGCACGGCCGCAACTTCCGCCGTCACCATTGTCCATTCGCCGGGCTGCAACTTCAGGCTGTAATTGACCAGCACATCGGCCAGCCGGGTCAGCCGTGGATCAACCATTTCGCGCTCCTTGTCTTGCACCAGAATCGGATAAGGTCCGCCCGGTGGGTGCGGTCACCGATCTCTTGATCGGAGAGGATCAGCCATGTCCCACTTTATTATACGATGCCCCCGGGGAAAACCGCCGAAAACCATACCCTATTTGCTCCGGCCCTGCTACCTCGCTTATACTGGAAACGGCTCGTACAGGGTTCTCATAGGGACAGCGTTACAGGGATCACGATACCCTGCCGCCATCGAGACCGACGCCCTGTAGAAAGGTGTACCATGGCCGGGCATATCTTCATCAGTTACTCAAGAAGGGATATCGATTTTGCCTCCAGACTGGCGGAAGATCTGAAGGATCGGGGCTTCAAAATCTGGATTGACCGCGAGATCGAAGGCGGCGAACGCTGGCGCGCTTCTATCGGGAAGGCCCTGCGAGAAGCTAACGAAGCGATAATCGTCGTGTCGCCGCACTCCATGGCATCGCGCTGGGTGATGTACGAAGGGTCGGTCGCCAGCGGCTTCGAGAAGCCGATCTATCCGGTGATGCTGGAGCCAGTCAGCGAGCTGCCTGTCTGGATGGAAGAAGTGCAGTATATCGACTTCCACCAGAAGCCTTACGAAACCGCCTTTCAGGAACTCGTAGATGCGCTGACGCCGCCCAACGTGTTTCAGGACCTGCTCGATCAACAGGTGCTGGCCTACCGGCAAACCGGCGAGCTGCTGGGGGAAGCCGTGCTGCGGTTGATCGACGAAAAGCGCGATCATCTGACTCTGACCGAAGAGGCCGAAGACCTGATCCAGCGGAGCAAGCAGGCGCTGGAATATCGCCGCCGCCTGGTTCGGGCCAGCGCCGGCGCGGCTATCCTGTTGAGCATCGTTGCCGTGATCGCCGGCATCCTCGCCCTGCGAGCCGGCAGCGAAGTGACCGCCGCCAGCGCCAGCCTGAGCACCGCCCAGGCCGATATGCTCCTGGCCAACAATGACCTGGCCACCGCCCGGCTCGCCGTCACCGCCGCCGTCGGCGAACAAAGCACCGCCCAGGCCGAGATCGATATCGCCGCCACCCGGCAGGTTCAGGCCCAGCAGCAGCTTGCCACGGCCACTTCCGCCGTCGGTCAGGCCCAGGCGCGGATCGCGTTGGCCGAAGCACAGCTCGTGCGCCTGTTCGAGTCGACCGGCACTGTGCCGGTCGGCCGCCGACCGCGCAGCATGATCTGGACCGGCGAGCGCCTCTGGGTAGCCAGCGAAGACAGCACCGTGATGCGCATCAACCCTGAGACAGGCCGCGTGGAGCAAACTGTCGCCCTGGATGCGCCGCCCACCACGCTGACCTGGGATGGGAGCAACCTGTGGGTCGCCTATCAGGACCGGCATCAGGTCCAGCGCATCGATCCGCAAACAGGGTCAGTCCAGCCGCCGCTCACTGTCGGCAACAATCCTTCCGCGCTGGTCTGGGCCGGGGACGGGCTGTGGGTCGCCAGCCGGCGCGATAACACCATTCAACGCCTGACCTCAACCGACGGCAATACGTGGACGGCGGGCGAGCCGATCGCCGTCGGGGTTGACCCGCGCGCGCTGCTGGCCGATGACCAGGGGCGGCTGTGGGTGGCCAACCGGGGCGATAACACCGTACAGGGTTTTGATAGCGCCAGCGGAGAGCTGCTGATAACCCTGTCCACCGGCCGCGGGCCGATGGCGCTGGCCTGGGACGGCCAGGCGCTCTGGGTCGCCAACCGGACGGAAAATACCGTCCAGCAGCTTGACCCGACCAGCGGCCGCGTCCTGACGACCGTGCCGGTGGATAAGGTTCCCGTCGCTCTGTTGTGGGACGGAGCCAGCCTGTGGATCGCCAACGACGGGCAGGACACTCTGATGCAGGTTGATCCGGGCAGCGGCAGAGTGCTCGTCCAGTTGGCGACCGGGCGCGATCCGCTGGCTATGGCCTGGGACGGCAGGCGGCTGTGGGCCATCAACAGTCGCGAAGATGCCATCAAGCGCATTGATGTCGATCAGGCCGCCATCCTGAGGACAATCTCCCTGCCGGACACGCCGCTGACTATGGTAGCGGTAGGCAGCAGCGGGCGGCTTTCTGTCGCCAGCGCCAGCGCCAACATCGTGCGCCACATCAATACCGCCGACCCCGAGCGCATGTCCTACACCGAATTGAATGACCGGCCAACCGACCTGGCCTGGACCAGCGGCAGCACAATCTGGATAGGCCGGCAGAACAACGCCCTGACCCCGACCAATGCTGTTGCGGGGGGCGTTCTGGGCAGCTCAATCTCGCTCAGCCACACGCCGGCCGCGCTGGCCTATGACGGCAGCCATATGTGGGTCAGCAGTGAAGCTGAAAATCTGGTGTTCGAGGTTGATCTGCAGACGGGCGCCCAGATTGGACGGCCCATTGTCGTGGGAAACGCGCCGGTGGACGTGCTGTGGGACGGCGAAAGGCTGTGGGTCGCCAACAGCGGCGACGACAGCGTGATGCGCGTCAACACCAATATCGGCCTGGTCTGGTCGCCGGTTCAGGTTGGCCACAACCCTCGCGCGCTGGCCTGGGATGGCGCTACGCTGTGGGTCGCCAACCGCGACAGCAACAACATTATGCAGATCAGCCCCGGGGGCACGGTGCTGGCCACCGTGACAGGCGTGGGCGAGCAGCCCTCAGCGCTGGCCTGGGACGGGCACAGTCTGTGGGTCGCCAGCACCGGCAGCAACACCGTGCAGCAGATCGATCCGGTGACGGCCACTGTGCAGGCCACCGTGCCCGTCAATGAGCGCCCGATCGCCCTGAGCTGGGACGGCTCCAGTCTGTGGGTTGCCACTGAGCTGAACAGCCTGCAGGAGATCAATGCCCGCAGCCTGAATCTGCTGATGGACGCACGCCGGGCGATCAGATAGGGAGCAGCGCGCCTGATCCAGCCTGAAAGCAGCGGCCCGACCGGTGCCTGGTCGGGCCGTCTTGTGACTCCGGGAGGACTCGAACCTCCAACCAATTGATTAAGAGTCAACTGCTCTGCCATTGAGCTACGGAGCCTCAACTACGACGGAATTATACGCGGCAGGGGATGAATGTCAAGTCAAAATCCGGCCTTAACACCCCTCGCCAGAGGCTACCGCAGGTTCACATCCAGCCAGACGACGAGGTCATTCAGAAGCGCCGGATCGGCGGTCAGCAGATCGGTACCGTGTGCCGCGGTATCCAGCAGGCGCATCTCGTGCGGGCCGGTCGCCAGGCGGTCCAGCGCCTGCGCGGATGTGGCGCTGGTGACATCGCCCACCCCGGCCACCAGCAGCAGCGGGCGATCGCCCAGTTGGGCTACAGCCCCCTCAGTAGTTACACCGCGGTAGTCCAGCCCCGGGCTGAGCGCGGCTACAACCTGACAGAACAGGTCCACCGCGCAGTCGTTTAGCGCCAGGTTTGCGCCGATGCTGGCCCCGACGAGGCCCAGCCGCTGCGGATCCACCCCGTCAATACCTCGCAGCGCGTCCATCATATCGGCCACATCCTGCCGGGCCAGCGCCCAATCCGGGGCGCCACCTGTCTCGCCAGACCCACGCAGATCGAACACGAGGACCGTGTACCCGGCCATCTGCAAAGGCGTCACCAGCGGCAGCCAGTCCTCCTTGCGCCCGCCCAGCATATGCAGCAGCAGGACAGCCGGCGTCGGCTCCGGCGTTCCCCGGAACAGCCACCCGCTCAGCCGCAGACCGTCGCTCCTGGCGACCGTCTGGAAAGGCTCGCTCGGCGGCAGCGGCACCGTGCTGTCGATATTGGCCCCGCTGGGCACGGCGGCGGCCGTCGGATCGTTGCGGCCCACGGCGGCCTCGATATCTCCCTGTTCGGGCAGCCTGATGACAACGGTCGGGCTGGCGGCAATTTCCGGCAGGCTGGTGTGCGTCGGCGCGGGCGCCGGCGTCTCCGGCACGCAGGCCGCCAGCAGCAGCGCCGCCGCCACGATGGCTGATCGGCGGCTCATCGCTCTGCCTCCGGTCCGGGTGAAGCGTCACCCCGCCGGGCGGCCACAATCATGCGCGGGCATCCGTCCTCAAACGGGCCGCCCTCGTAGTCGCCATAAAAGGCCACCTTCTCCAGCCCGGTCAGGCGCAGCAGAAGCTCCATTTCTGCCGGAAAATAGTAGTGTAGCGTCAGGGGAGCCACCGTGCGCCGCACCGCGCCATCCTGTCCCAGCTCGTCGTAAATCCAGGTGATGAACATCCTCTGGCTGGACCGGTCCAGATCGCTGACAGACTGCTGCATCACCATGCAGCCACTCTCCGGCTCGATGAACGTGCGCTCCAGCACGATGGAGCCATCATCCGGCGTGGAAAAGATGAAGCCCGTATCCGGTAGATCGATGATCAGCAGGCCATCCGGGCGCAGCCATTCTCTGAAGCGTCGCAGGGCCGCAAGCTGTTCTTCCTGAGTGCGCACATGCATGAACACATTATACGACACCAGAATCAGGGCGAACTGCTCGGCGAGATCGGCGCCGGTGATATCGGCCTGAAAAAAAGTCACCTGTGAGCGGAGGTCGGGCAGGACTTCCAGCTTGCGCCGGGCGCGGGCCAGCATCGGCGCGGTCGGCTCAAAACCGACCACCCGGTACCCTTCCTGCGCCAGATGCAGCACCACGCGGCCTGTCCCGCTGCCGACATCGAGGATCGGCCCGCCCGTCTCCGCCGCGACTTCGCTGTAAAACGGCAGGTCGTCTTCCTTATCGGCATTCTCAGCGTCATAGTAGCGGGCTACAATCTCGTAGAAATCGACCGATTCCTGTGACACGTGGTATCCTCCTGCGCCATCCCGCAACCTTCCACCCGAGAGCGCCAGCCCTGATTCTGTCATCCCCGCCGGCTTCCGGGGCGCCCCTTCAAACGTGCCCGGCGGAATGCCCGGCCGTCGTCGCCCGCCCGCCAGCATAACACGGATCAATCCGGGGCCACAATCTGCTGTCACCCGGACCCAATGCGGAGCCGTCAGCCAGGCCCGGAGCGCCGTAAGGAGAGCGTCAGGATCAAGCCGGTTGCATTCGCCCCTGTGGATGCTACACTACGGGCAGGCGTCACAGAGCATCTGATTGTGTATCGGGGCGCACGCTGCAATCCGCCGTGCGCCGTTTTTGACTGTATTTCTACCGATCGATTATCTGTCCACTGATTAGCAGCACATTTCATGGAGCACTGGAAATGACCCCCATGACCCTGTTCAGACTTCGGACCGTCCTCTTCATCTTCGTCGTGGCAGCGGTCGCCGTCGGCGGGATGCTCGCCCCCGCGCCGCGCGCCCTGGCTCAGGGACCGATCGCCGATGCGCAGGTCGTCACCGACTACCTGAACCTGCGGGCGACTCCTGATATAAACGCCCCGATTGTGCAGCGCCTCCCTTACGGCACGTTGCTGACGGCCCAGGGGCGTAACGCGGACGGCGCCTGGCTCTATATCAGCACGCCAGCCGGCGTCATGGGCTGGGTCCGGACCAACTGGCTCGCTCTGCGCAGCGGCCTGGATGTCATGTCCCTGCCGGTCACTCAGGCGTCGGGAACAGCCTCCCCGGCGCCTGTCGTGCCGGCGCCCGCAGCGGCGCAGCCCCCTGCCCAACCCGCAGAGGCTCCAGCCCCGATCGCGGCGGGCAGCCTGACAGTCAGCGCCACCAGCCGGGTCAATATGCGGAGCGGCCCCGGTACGCAGTACGGGCGGCTGGGCGTATTGTCGATCGGCACTCAAATGACCCTGCAGGCGCGCGACGCAACCAGCCAGTGGCTGTACGGCAGCACCGGCAGCATGACCGGCTGGGTTTCTGGCCTTTACCTCAACGCCGATCCGAACGTGATCGGCGGCCTGCCGGTAGCTGACGCTTCCGCCCCGACCAGCGGCGGATCGGCGGGGGCGGCCCCGGCCCCGGCGGCCTCCTCTGCCGCCAGAGGGAGCTTCGGACTGGGCGGACAGGTCGCGGACTTCAGCCAGGACGGCTGGATGCGCAGCGCCGGCATGAGCTGGGTCAAGCGGCAGGTGGTCTACAACAACGGCGCCAACCCGGGCGACCAGGCCGGGCTGATCGCCGATGCGCATAACCGCGGCTTCCGTATCCTGCTCAGCGTTAAGGGGCATCCTGGCGAGCTGGCTGCCGACCCTAATTACCTCAACAATTTCGCCGGCTATCTGGGCGGGCTGGCCGCCGCCGGAGCCGACGCCATCGAAGTCTGGAATGAGATGAATATCGATCGCGAATGGCCGGCGGGCCGAATCGACCCGGGCTGGTACACCCAGATGCTGGCGGCCGCCTATAACGCGATCAAGGCCAATAACGGGAGCACAATCGTCATCAGCGGCGCGCCGTCCCCGACCGGGGCGGAAGGCGCTTTCGGCCTCTCCCGCGTGTGGAATGACGACCGTTATGTGCGCGGGATGGCCGCCGCCGGAGCCGCCAGCTACATGGATTGCGTTGGCGTGCACTACAATGAAGGCATTGTCTCGCCCTCTCAGCGAAGCGGTGACCCCCGCGATGGTTACTACACCCGCTATTTCTGGGGCATGGTGGACACCTACTGGAACGCCTTCGGCGGGCGCAGGCCGCTGTGCTTCACCGAGATTGGCTACCTCTCGCCAGAGGGCTACGGGGCGCTGCCCGGCGGCTTCGCCTGGGCGCAGAATGTGACCGTTGCCCAGCAGGCGCAGTGGCTGGGCGAAGCGGCGCGGCTGGCCCGCAACAGCGGCAAGGTGAGCCTGTTCATTGTCTGGAACGTGGACTTCACCGGTCGCTGGGGCGATGACCCGATGGGCGGCTACGCCATCGTGCGCCCCGGCGGCGATTGCCCGGCCTGTCGCGCGCTGGCCAGCAGCTAACTGGTCGCTCCGCGGCCCGGGACGCTTTTCTTCAGGAGAAGTCAGGAATTCTCCTGAAAACTGTGGTACACTTGCCGGCTTGTGACGGCGCTCCCGCGACACAAGTACAGTGGGAGCGCCGTCAGGGCAGTCATCAATTCAGACGTGACAGCCCCCGGAACTCGAACAATTACAGGCAGTGTAAGGAATGATGACGCATGACTTTTGTAATGAATGAAGACCACCAGCCAGAGGATGAGCATCTGGATCAGGAGGTGCAGGAAACGCCTGAGCAGGGACCTCCGCCTACCCCGCCGTCAACCCCGGCAGTCCGGGTTGAAGTACAGCCCGCCCAGCCAGCTTCACAGCAGGGAATGCGCCCGGTCCCGCCCCCTCAGGGGCGCAAGCAAGCCGCTAAAAAGCGCGGCGGATGCCTGGTTCCAGCGTTGATTATCGGGCTGATCGTGCTGGTGCTGGTCGGTATCGCTGTCCTGCTGCCCCCATTCTCGCTGCTGGATCGCCTGACCGGCTCGCAATATGTCGCCCTGAATGCCGAAACTCCCGGCGTCAGCCATCCGGACGGCCTGACGCTGACCATCGACGCCAGCGACCCCGGACAGGATTTTGCGGTATCACTGGATGCGATTGCCCGGGCGGACTTCGACAGCGGCCAGACTGAGGCTGAATGGGCCTCCGGCGCACGGGCGGCCCTGCCCCCCGCCCTGACTCTGATCAGCCCGCTTTATACGGTCGATTACACCGGCTCCGCCCCCGATACGGTGGCCCTGCGCATTGATGCTCCGGCGGGCGCCAGCCCGGACACAATCGATCTCTATGCCTATGTCCCGGGCAAACGGCAGTGGGAGTTCGTGCCGTCGCAGTTCGCCGAAGGCAATACGGCCATGGTGACCGATCTGGATTACGTGCCCACTACAATCGGCGTGTTCCAGAGCAGCGCGGCAAGCCCGGCGGTGATCATCCCGCTGGATGTGACCCAGCCCCTGACCCCCGAAGTAGCCCAGCTCGCCAACATGATTCTGCCGGCGGGCTTGCAGCCGACGGTGCAGGGCACGCTCCAGGGCAGCCTGGCGGCGAACTTCCAGGCCAACGCCGGGTACGGCGTCCTGCTGGATATCCGCAACTACGCCGATCCGAATGCGCTGGACACAGATACTATCGAGACAATCCTGGGCAGCGATGGACTGATTGCCGAGCATATCCGCCAGCTTGCGGCCTGCGTGGAAAGTTGCTATCAGGGCAGCGCAGTGGACGGCATCGCCATTGACTATCAGGGCATCGACCCGGCCTTCCGCGATCGGTTCTCCCTCTTCGTCCGCGAGCTGGCCCGCGCGCTGCACGCTAACGGCCGCAGCCTGCTGGTCGTCCTCCCGGCGGCGCAGGAGCAGGCCGTGGGCGAGCCGTGGGCGACCGGCGCTTACGACTGGCGGGCAATCGGCCGCTACGCCGATTATGTGCAGGTTGTCATGAGCGACAACCCGATGGACTACGTGCCCGGCGGCCTGGTGGAACGGCTGCTGCGCTGGGGCAAGGGCGAGATCAGCCGCTACCAGTTACAGATCAGCCTGTCTTCCGCCAGCCACCAGCAGACAGGCGGCGACACCCCCGCCTTCATCCCCATCAACTATCAGGAAGCCGTCGCCGGCCTGGGCGATGTCCAGGTGACGACTGAGAGCGAGGGGAGCTACTTCCTGCCGGGGACGACGATCGAGGCGGTGCTCAGCGGCACTCCGGCCAGCGCCGGCTTTGAGCAGGCCGCCCGGACGCCGTACATTGAATACGAAGAGGGCAGCCGTATCTGGCTGACCACGCCGGGCGCCCTTTTGTACCGGATGAGCAGCGGCAAGCCGTTCAATATCAGCAGCGTCGCCATCCGCGATCTCCTCAGTCCCGAAGCGATGCCTCACGCGCTGCAGGCAATCGCTGATTTCAGCATGAACGCCCCGGCTCCGCTGGAGAATGCGCTTGAGCTGGCGCTCAACTGGACGGTTCTGTCATCGTCCGGCGCGCTCATTCAGGAGAATACGACCGGCCTGAACGAGCCATTCCAGTGGGAAGCGGTGGAGCAGGACGGCAACTACGCTATCAACGTCAGCATCGCCGGCGGGGATGAACTGGAAAGCGTCCGGCGCGGTCAGCAGGTGGCCGTCGCCTACCCGACCCCCACGCCCGCGCCAACCGCCACCCCGACCCCCACCCCGACGCCCACGCCGGTCGTGGTGGTGCAGCAGGCGCCAGTTCAGCAGAACGCCCCGGCCGCAGCGCCAGCCCCGGTCACCGGGACGATCAGCGGCGGATTCGAGACTGGCGGGCATGTGGCTGACTTCAACAGCGCCGTGCCCTACATGCAGTCGGCCCGGATGCGCTGGGTCAAGGTGCAGGTGCGTTATAACTACGGAGCCGATCCGGGCGGAAACGGCGGCATAATCCAGGCCGCCCACGCCAACGGCTTCAAGATACTGTTCGGGTCGGTCGGCTACCCCAACGAGCTGGCCGGCATGGATGAGGGGACTTACTTCGCCGACTTCGCCCGCTTCAACGCCGGGCTGGCTTCCATGGGCGCGGACGCGATCGAAGTCTGGAACGAGATGAACATCGATCGCGAATGGCCGACAGGCCGGATCGACCCCAATATGTACGCCCGCATGCTTCAGGCGTCATACAACGCGATCAAGGGCGCCAATGGCAGCACGCTGGTCATCAGCGGCGCGCTGGCCCCGACCGGCGCGGAAGGCGCCTTCGGCACGGACCGGGTCTGGAACGATGATCGTTACTATGCGGGCATGGCTGCCGCCGGCGTCGCCAACTACGCCGACTGCATCGGCGCTCACTACAACGAAGGCATCGTCCCACCAGACCAGGTCGGCGGCGACCCGCGCGGTGGCTACCCGACTTACTTCCTGACGTCAATGACCAACCGCGCCTGGTCGCCTTTCGGCGGCTCGCGCCAGGTCTGCTACACCGAGCTGGGCTACCTCTCACCGGAGGGTTACGGCCCGCCGCCGGGCGGCTTCGAATGGGGTGGCAACACCTCCGTCGCCCAGCAGGCGGCGTGGCTGGCCCAGGCCGCCGTAATCAACAGCAACAGCGGCAAGGTCCGGCTGATGATCATCTGGAACGTTAACTTCACCAACTACGCGGGCGATCCGATGGCCGGCTACGCGATTGTGCGCCCCGGCGGCGGTTGCCCCGCCTGTGATACGCTGCGCTCCGTCTCCGGCGGCTGAGCCGCGCACAACCAGGGCAGGCTTCGTTGTGAAGCCTGCCTTTCTTTCAGGTCTCTTGAAACAGTAGGAGATACTCCCCATGTCTGTGGAAATCCCTCCCGTTCAGGCGCCATCGTCCAACCGCAGTCACAAACGCGCCTTCGTGATTATCTGGAGCGTGCTGACTTTGCTGATCGGCATCGCGACCTTTATCGCCATCTTTGTAGCAACGGGGTTCATCCTCGGCGGGCCTGAGCCGGCGGTCGTCAGCGCGGCGCAGATCACCACCTCGACGCCCATGAATGCCGCCAGCACCCTGGCCGTGACCCCTATCCCCCAGATCACGATAGTCCGACCGACAACAGCGCCACAGGGCGCCGCCCCGGCGCAGCCCGCCGCCACGACGGTCAGGGCGCAGGAACCCACGCCGGAGCCGACTCTTTCGGCGATGGAGCGCACCGGTTTTGACTTCGGTATCCAGGTGCAGGAAAGCTATGACCTGTACGATTACTGGGCGACCGTCGTCGCTGACCAGCTTCACCTGGACTGGATCAAGCAGCAGGTGCGGTGGGGCGATATGGAACCGACAAAGGGCGAGATCGACTGGACCATCCTGGATATCGTGGTCCCGATCGCCCACCGGAAGGGCATCACCCTGATGCTGAGCATCGTCACCGCGCCAGACTGGGCGCGTGAAGCGGGCGCAGACCTGTCCAAGCACGGCCCGCCCGCCAACCCCCAGGACTACGTGAACTTCGTCACCGCCATTCTGAGGCGTTATGGCAGCGAATACCCGGGCACGATCGGCGCGATCGAAGTCTGGAACGAGATGAATATCGACCGCGAATGGTCTTCTCCGCGCGGCCTGAATACGCAGAACTATGTCAACCTGCTGGCTCAGACCTACAACGCCGTCAAGAGCATTGATCCCGGCATCATCGTGATCAGCGGCGCGCTTTCCCCCGGCGGCGGCTGGGTGGAGCCGAGCGGCATGGTGAGCGCGATGGACGACTTCGACTACCTGGATGCTCTGCTGCGCGACGGGTTGCTCAACTATACTGACTGCGTCGGGGCGCACCACAACGGCTACAACATCGGCCCGCGCGTCCCCTGGGACGAAGCGCCGGCTGATCCCAACGGCGCGACCGCTCGCTTCCGCGGCCCGTTTGATAACCCCCATCACTCCTGGAGCATGTACAGCACGCTGTCCACTTACGCCAACAAAATCCGGCTGGCCGGCGGCAGTCAGCCTCTGTGCGTGACCGAATTCGGCTGGGCGGTATCTGAGGACCTGGCCGGGTTCCCGCGGGGCTTCGAATTCGCCCAGGACAATACGCTGGAAGAACAGCGGGATTACCTGCTGGGAGCCGTCCAGTGGTTTGAGGAATCGGGCTTTATCTGGTTGGCCTGGATCTGGAACCTCAATTACGGAGCGCAGGCCGGGTGGGACCCCAACAATGACAATGTGCCATACGCGATTCTGCGCCCGGATAGCGTCCCCGCGCCGGCCTGGGATGCCATTGCCCAGTACCGTCTGGAGCACTTCAACCAGGAATGACAAACGCACGAATTCGCCGGGTCAGGCCGGGCGCAGCCGCGCTCAGCCTGACCCTTTTTGCTGCTGTTCTGCTGGCGGCCTGTGCCTCCGCCTCTCCGACGCCGGCGCCCCCTACCCCTACGCTCGCCCCGTACACAGGCCCGCTGGACTCTGCGCCGATTACCGGGCCGCAGTTCGAGTCCGTGACCTACGGCATCCAGGCCTTCCTGTGGTGGGACCCGACAGCCCGCCCCTTCGACCTGGAGATGATCCGGCTGATGAACTTCAGCCATGTCAAACAGATCTTCGGCTGGAACGATATCCAGCCGGGGCCTGATACCTGGGACTGGACAGGGGCCGATGACGTGGTTGCCGAAGTCGCGTATCGCGGCCTCCGGTTAGTCGCGCGTCTGGATCATCCGCCGGCCTGGGCGATCGTGGACCCGGCCAGCCGCGCCGACGGCGTGCCCTTCAACGTAGAGGCTTACGCCGCGTTCTGCGGCGCGCTGGCAGATCGTTACCGGGGCCAGATCGCCGGCTATCAGGTCTGGAATGAGCCGAATCTCCAGCGCGAATGGGCGGGGCACACGCCGGACGCCGCCGGGTATATCACGCTACTGCGCGCCTGCTATACGGCCATTAAGGCCGCCGACCCCGATGCGATTGTAATTTCCGCCGGGCTGGCTCCAACCGACACCGAGCCGCCGACAGCCGTCCCGGACGAGGAGTATCTCCAGCAGATGTTTGACGCCGGCCTGAGCGATGCCTATGATGTGCTGGGGCTGCACGCGCCGGGCTACCTCAATCCGCCGGAGATGTCGCCGGACGAGGCGGTAGAAGCGGGCTACCGGCGCTGGATGGCCTTCCGTCACGTTGAAGATATGCGCCGGATTATGATCGCCAACGGGGATGCCAATCGCCAGATCGCCGTTCTGGAGTTTGGCTGGACTATCGATCCCGGCATCCACCCGGATTACGCCTGGTTCGCCGTGGACGAGCCGACGCAGGCCGCCTATCTTGTCCGGGCCTATCGCTATGCTGTGGAGAACTGGCGGCCCTGGGTCGGGCTGATGAGTATGATCTACATCGCCGCCCCGGACTGGGACGAGCAGGACGAGGAGTACTGGTGGGCCATTACGACGCCGGGTTATGGCGCGGATTACGGCGTCCGGCAGGCATACATCGATCTGGCTAACATGGAAAAGGTGACGGGCGATACAGTTATCCCGGCCCGCGACCCGGAGAATGTGCAACATGAGCCTCTCAGCCCTCGCGATTAGCTACTTCTTTCACCTGCTGGCAACCATCATCTGGATCGGTGGGCTGGCCCTTCTGGTGCTCGTGGTCTGGCCCGCCGCCCGGCGGGCCTTCGACAGCGATGACCCGCGCCTGGCGGCATTCCTGGCCGCCCTGCGCAAGCGCTTCGAGCCGCTGGCGAACCTCAGCCTGGTTGTCCTGATCGTCACCGGGATGTTCCAGACAAGTGGCGACCCCAACTACGGCGGCTTGCTGGTCTTTGACAATGACTGGAGCCGGATCATCCTGCTCAAGCACATCGCTATGCTGGGCATGGTCGGGGCTGGCCTGATCCTCCAGTTCGGGATCACCCCGGCTGTGGAACGGCTGGCGTTGCTGCGGTCCGGGGGGCGCCAGGACCCGGCAGCAGAAGCGCGCCTCGCCCGCCGGGAGCGCCAGTTGTACGCGCTCAGCCTGGGCCTGGGTGTGCTGGTACTGGCTTTTACGGCGGCGGCAACCGCGTTATAATCGGCGCGGTATTCCCTGGGATTCTCGCACAGCGCGACATCTGTAACCGGCTGCCTGCCGCAAATAATTGTCTGCCGGGAACTCTGAGGAGTTGCTTGTTGGCACATTCTCGCACATTTGCCGTCGTCGTGGCGCTTCTACTCCTCTCCGGCGCCCTCCATATATGGAGTCTGGACACACTGCCGCCCGGCTTCAATAACGATGAACTCCAGACGCTGGCCGTGACCGGGCGCGTGCAGCACGGTCAGCTTCAGGTCTTCGTCCAGTCGGGCGCCCAGGCCCAGGAGACATTCTTCCACATCATTCAGGCCATCACAGCCGGGTTCACCGGGTCCGGCCTGATCACGCTGCGGATGCCGGCTCTGTGGGCCGGGCTGCTGACGGCGTCGGCAACTTACGCGCTGGCCCGGCGGCTCTACGGCAGCCGGCTGGCGTTGCTGGCGACGGCGCTGCTGGTGACCGGCTTCTGGCCGGTCCTGCTCACCCGGCTCTCGCTGCGAGAAGCCTTCGTACCGCTCTTCACCGTCTTCATCCTGCTCGCGTTCTGCAAAACCTTCCATGTCGCCTGGCGGATCACCCCGGATGCTCCCAGCACCGTCCTCTACTCACTGCTCGGCCTCACGACAGCGGCCAGCCTGTACGTCCACTGGTACGGCCTCTTTCTGTGCGCCATCATCACGGGAGCGGTCATATATCTCTTCGTCACACGCCAGCCGATCTCGCGCCGGGCGGCCCGGGCCAGCGGCTTCGCCATCCTGATCTCTATCATTGCCATTATCCCGTACGCTATCACGACCGCCCTGCAGCCCGACGCCAGCGGCCTGGCCTCCATGCGTGCGGCGATGTCGCCGCCAAACGCGCTGCAATCGGCGCTCAGCGGGATTCTGGCAATCTTCCCCGACGGCGATCTGAGCGCTGTCTACAATGTGCCAGGGCGGCCGCTGCTAGGCCCGATCAGCGCCATACTGCTGGCAGCGGGCTGGATCAGCGGCCTGCTCTCCTGGCGGCGCCCGGCCCGTTTCATACCGGCCATGGCCGCCCTGATCGGCTTGCTGCCGCTGCTGCTCAGCACAGAAAGTGGCTCATTTCTGGCTGCGGTGGGGGTCCTGCCGCTGCTGTACATTCTGGCAGGCAGCGGAGCCGGGCAGGTGATGGATTTCCTGACCGCGCACCGGCCAGGATGGCGGCGGGCCGCTCCCTGGTTGATGGCAGCTCTGGTGGTGGCCAATCTGGTGTGGACCGGCTACGATCTATTTCAAGTCTGGCCAGCTCAGGAAGAGACGCGCATCGCTTACCGGGCCACGCGGGGGCTGCTGGCGCACTATCTGGATCAGACCGCCGGGGGCCTGCCCAGCGTGGTCTGCAGCCCGCACCTGACTGATACCGAGGGCGATCCTGGCGATATCACCCTGCTGGAGCTCATGATGCAGCACGAGAACGCCCCCATCCGGTTTGTGGACTGCGCCAACGGCATCGTCATCGCCTCAGGCGGGGAGCAGCAGCAGTTCGCTTTTACTGATCGCAGCATCTATGAGCGCATGGTCCCGGCTATGCAGCGCTGGCTGACAGGGCATCCAGAAATCGCGGTCCCCGGGCTGGAGCCCGGCAGCGTGCTCGATATTCAGGTAGATACGGAATTACAGGATGCCGTAGGGCGTCTGTTGACCACAGCGCCGGCCGGGTATGCCCCCGAATCGCCCGGCGGGACAGGTCCGGTGAGGTTGCCAGTGCGCTTCGGCGGCAACATCACGTTCCTCGGTTATGAGCCGCCGGAAAGTACGACATTCGCGCCGGGCGGCGTCATCCCGCTTATTACCGACTGGCGAGTCGATGGCGCAGTGCCGCGCGACCTCCGCATCTTCGCCCATGTCCTGTCAGACCCGGCGGCTATCGTCGCTCAAAGCTCAGCTATGAACTCCTGGCCCCCATCGCTGCGCAGCCGCGATATCTTCATGCAGGCGAACTACATCACGCTGCCAGACTCCATCCCGCCGGGCACGTATGACCTGTCCATCGGCGCTTACCGGGCCAACAGTGGAGAGCGCCTGCCCGTCTTCGACGGGGAGGAAGAGCGTGGCAACCGGCTGTTCCTGTACCAGATCACGGTCAAACCGGAGGAAGACTGACCTTCATGTTTGAGATTGTCTTCCTCGGCACGTCGGCATCTGCGCCTTCGGTCTATCGGGGCCTGCCCGCCCAGGTGGTGATCGCCGAAGAGTACCGTTTCCTCGTCGATTGCGGCGAAGGCACCCAGCGCCAGATACTCAAGAGCGGCATCGGCTTCAAGCGCCTGAACCGCATCCTGCTGACGCACGGGCATCTTGACCATATTCTGGGGCTGGCCGGGCTGCTTTCCACATTCATGCGGTGGGAGAGTATCGACAGCCTGGAAATCTGGGGCGGCGACCGGACGCTGGATCGGGTCCAGGAGCTGCTCTTCGGCGTGGTGCTGCGCGGACAGGAAGCGCCGATGCCCATTCACCTGATCGACCTGAAGCCCGGCCTTCTGTTCACCAGCAAGAAATTCACAATCGAAGCCTTCCCGGTCACGCACCGGGGGCCGGGTAACTTCGGCTTCGCTTTCATCGAGAAGGCGCGCCGCCCCTTTTTAGCTGAAAAGGCTGAGGCGATAGGCGTGCCAGTCGGCCCGGAACGCGGCCTCCTGACGGCCGGTAAGTCGATCACCCTGCCGGGCGGTCAGGTAGTTCATCCTGATGATGTGCTGGGAGATGTTATGCCAGGCGCCAGACTGGTCGTGGTCGGGGATGTCGCGCGGACGGACAACCTGCCGGATATCATTCACGGCGCCGACGCGCTGGTGATAGAAGCGACTTACTGCGCAGCGGAAGCTGACTTCGCCGAAGATTACGGCCATCTGACGGCTGCACAGGCGGCCCGCTTTGCCGCAGAAGCCGGGGTGCAAACGCTGATACTAACGCACCTTTCCCGGCGAAATCGCGAACGCGACGTGCTGGCCGAAGCGCGGGCGATCTTCCCGCAGACCTACGTCGCCCGCGATTTTGATCATTTCAGTGTGAGCAAAGGAAAACCGGTCGTCCGCCTCGAGCCTGCGCGAATAACAGACTCAGCCACGTAACCGGTTAGCCAGGAGTTATACGCTGCACCGCCCGAACAGCGGGCGCGCCCGGGAGCCGTATCAGGCTACGACGGTCTTTTGAAGCGCCTGCTGCCGATCCAGTAGATCGTCAAAGCGGGTATTCTGAAGCCGGTGGATCAGCTCACGCTGAGCATCACACCAGACCTCGTGCACCGGGCAGGTGGATATGTTGGGGCAGACATCTTCGTTCAACACGCAGCGATTGAACGCAATTTCGCCATCGATAGCCTCGATTACTTCCAGCAAAGAGATTTCGGCGGCAGGACGCGCCAGACGAACACCGCCGCTGGCCCCCCGCATCGCATCCAGGATGCCCTTGACCGAAAGCTGCGACACGATCTTGGCCAGAAATGGAAGCGGGATGTTCTCTTCTTCAGCGATCACGGAAGTAGCAAGGCGCTCGCCATCTTTGAGTTGAGCAACATGAAGGACAGCGCGAACTGCGTAGTCAGCCTGACGAGTGATTTGCATATCGATAGCCCCCGGAGCAACAGCAATTACTGCCACTCATGACCCGTTTTATTCTATAAAGGTAAATAAAAATAATCCCTGTCTCAAGTGACACACGTCATTACAAGAATAGCCAATAGGCCTATCACATCCTATTCCTATCTTTAATCACGTATTTTACCGCAGACCGCCTTTTCTGTCACCCGTCAGCCCGGCACAACGGCCATACAGGGTCGCTTTTTTCGCCGGAGCATATGGGGGAGAATACTATATGTCCGCCCCTCGCCACGTTTGCAAAGGCAATCCGCGCGGCGGCTGGCGACTATCAGGATCGGGCAGGCCAGCACTTCTTTATGCTTCAGCAGCCTCTCCGGCCGCCGGTCTAGTCGTCCCTGCCGCCAAAGGTGGCTTCGATTCCGGCGACCAGTTGCGCCCGCTGCTGCTCGGTGAGGCGGGCCTCGGGGTGCATCAGCAGGTAAACCGGGAGCGGCATCTCGCCACTGGTGACCAGATCGGCGATGCCGATCACGTCGTACCGACTGTCGGTGGAAAAGTTCATATGGTCACGGCCTTGCAGGACATCCCTGGTCACCAGCCACCTGATCGGGGCGATGCCGGCGTACCACGGCCACGCAGTCTCATTGCTGTGGCAGTCGTAGCAGGCCAGCCGGACCAGCCGCTCCGTTTCCGGCGAATCCCAGGCAATCTGCGTTGTCACCGGCGGGTTAGTCAACTGGCCGCCAACCGGCAGAATCTGAAGTACCACAAACGCGATAACGACAAGCCCGATAAGTAACAGTACAATACGCCCCTTGCCCATTGTTCTATCCATCACCTTTTGTGTAATCCCGACCCCGCAGCATTCCCCGACGGTCGATCAGATACAGGCCCTCTGGCCGACAAAAGATCGCCGCGAGGGGTCAGCCGGGCGGCATGTTACGCGACCGTTCCGCCAGTATCTGGCGCGCTTCTTCAACCGATGACGCGACCGTCAGGTTCCTGCCCAGGGTGGGATATATCCGCATAAAAGTGCTGGTCAGCAGGTCAATCAGGAGGCTCCCCGGGACAATCAGAACAATGCTCCGGCTGGGAGCCATCTCCTGTATAGCGCGTTTGAACTGCCCCAGCGCCCCCAGCGGCGGCGAAGCGCTACCTTCAAAGTTGGCAATCAGATCTACCCGGTACGGCATAGCCGTCATCATCGTATCGGACTGTCTGACGGCTGTCCAGAACTCCTCCCAGTCCCATTGTTTGCTGAAGTCAAAGCGGATAACCGTCTTGCTCTCATTGTCCCACACGACCTGAATGGGCATCAGCTATCCCCATTCTGACAAATTGTAGAATTAATACAGCATTAACCGAAGAAGGGCAAGTTTACATACAGACAGAGAGGACTGTCAAGGCAAGCAAGCGTCAATAAAACGCTTCCTGCGCCCACCAGGCCCCAATCAGATTGTGATATCGCCGGGGCCAAATATGCTCCCCGGCTGTATCAACTGGCCCGGGCCGGCGTCAACCGCGCCCACCAGATCGTAGACCATAGCGCCGGTGATGCGCACCGGCACAATCTCGCCCACCGGCAGTTCCCCCTCCACCAGCACGTAACCGTCGATCTCGGGAGCATCCCGGTAGGAGCGTCCCAGGCTGATCCTGTCCGGCAGCGGCCGGCCCTGTTCATCTTCGGCCTGGCCGTAACCTTCTACCAGTATTCCCAGTGTGCGTCCCGCCTGCGCCTGGTTGCGGGCCAGGGAGATTCCCTGCTGCAATTCCATGAGCCGGTCGTGGCGCTCTGCCTTGACGGCATCGGGCACCTGGTCGGGCAGCGCCGCGCTCGGCGTCCCCACCTCGTACGAGTAGGTGAAGGCCCCGACCCGGTCGAATCGCAGATCGCGGACCATCGCCAGCAGCGCCTCAAATTCCTGCTCGGTCTCGCCGGGGTAGCCCACAATAAACGTGGTGCGGATAGCCAGATCGGGTATCCGCTCCCGCATCAGGCCGATAGTCCGGTATACCCACTCCACGTTGGCCGGGCGGCGCATGCGCAGCAGCGTATCCCGGTGGCCGTGCTGGAGGGGGATATCGAGGTAGTGCAAAATCTGGGGGGCGTCGGCCATCAGATCGATCAGGCGCGGCGTGACCGCCCCCGGATAGGCGTACATCAGCCGAATCCAGGGCAGGTCCGGTACCGCCACAGTCAGGCGTTCCAGCAGCTCAGCTAACCCTTCCTTGAGGCCGAGATCGTGGCCGTAATCGGTCAGGTCCTGAGCGATCAGGATCATTTCTTTGACACCGGCGTCACGAAGCTGCCGGGCTTCTTCCAGAATCAGCTCTATCGGGCGGCTGACCGCGGTGCCTTTGATGCGGGGGATGGCGCAAAAGGCGCACGGCCGGCGGCAGCCGTCGGCAATCTTGAGGTAAGCGCTGGCGCCCTCGCGGGCAATCCGGAGTGCCCCGCGTTCATCCGACCCGACTGTCTGCGCCTCATCCGGCAGGTGGTAGATCGGCTGTGGATGGCGGCGCGCCCGCAGGCGCCGCACCAGATCGACGATATCCATCCAGCGGCGCGTCCCGATGATACCGTCCAGGCCGGGAATCTCCTGGACAAGCGCCTCACCATAGCGCTGTGAAAGGCAGCCCGCCGCGATCAGCATCTGGCCGTCCGCCTTGCCCTCGGCCAGCTCGGCCAGCGCATCGAGCGATTCCCGACGCGCATCTTCAATGAATCCACAGGTGTTGACGATCAGAATCTCCGCGGCAGCCGGATTCTCCACGCCGCGCAGCCCGGCCCTGTTCAGGAGCTGAGCCATACTTTGCGAATCAACGGTATTTTTAGAACATCCCAGGCTGAGCAGGTAGTACGCATCGCGGCGTCGAGTCATGATGGCAGCGTCTTTACGGTTATCGGGAGGCAGCGGGCGTGCTCGTCCAGCGCGGAGGCAGCACCGGCGTGGGCGATGGCGTGAGGGTGAGCGACGGCGTCGCCGTCACAGTCGGCGTTGCGGAGGCGGGCACAGCGAGCGTCTCGGTCGCAACAGGGGCAGAGATCATCGGGGTCGAGCCGACGACATCGGCGGCCTGACCGGGCAGCGGCAGGGGCGTCGGCGCCAGGACGGTCTCTTGTCCGGCGGCGTCCGGCGATTCACCCTGCCCCAATTCCTCGAAGAAAGCGGGCGCATCCGCCCCGGGCGGGGTGAAGGTTGGGACAGGCGCCTGATCGGGGGTCGGAGTCAGCACCAGATCGGGCGTGAAAGTGGTATCCACCGCTTCACCGCGCGCCCCCAGAAGGCCGAGCGGCAGGTTGTTGAACACGACATCCAGCGCAGCGCCGCTGCCGGCCTGTAAGGTCAGCGACTGCTGCGCCTGGTACTGAAGGGCTGTCCCGGGCCGGACCACCCCTTCGAAGATTAGAATGCCATCGGCAAGCACCCGCATGAAGGTGCGCTCCGTCACCTGCACATCCAGCACCACCCGATCCGTGATCAGCGCCGCGCCGACCTGCCCGCGCGAACCGGGGGGTGGCGTTGGCGAAGGCACAAAAGTGGCGCTGGAAGTGAGCGTGGGGACGGTGGGCAGCACCGCCAGAAGGCCGGCACGCTGGCGGCTGGCATCGCGATTGAGCACTTCCTGAACCGCCAGTATGACGCCGCCGCACAACAGGACGACCACGCCCGCCAGGAGAACCACAATCACCCCCCGCCATCCCCGGCGCGGGCGCGCTTGCGAGGCTGTCCCATAGCTGTCTTCCGCGGGCGGCGGGACAGGCACGGGCGCAGTCACGGCAGTCTGGGGTCTGGTCCGCGTCGCAGGGGAAGATCGGGAGGGGCGCGCCGCCTGGATCGCATCAAACCGGGCCAGCACCGCGTCGTCATCGAGGGCCAGAAAACGCGCGTAATTACGCAAAAAGCCGCGGGCCTGAACAGCCCCCGGCAAATCATCATACTGGCCCGACTCAAATGCGGCCAGGTAACGGGCGCGAATACGGAGCGCCTGTTCCACCTGTTCCAGCGTCAATTCCCGGGACTCGCGCGCTTCCTGTAGCTGTTGTCCCAGTCTTTCGGCTTCCATGCTGATCCGTTCGCCTGTACTGGCCGCCCGCCCGCGACATACGGAGGCGACTCGCCGGGGCAGTCTGGCCGCGCCGGCTAACCCAGCAGAAGATCGCGCAGATCGCCATCGAACTGCGCCAGAAACTCCCGCCAGGCAGTAATTTCGTAGTCGTCCGGAGGGGTGAGATACCCGGGCAGGGCATCTCCCATGTACGCTTTGACCAGGCTCTCTGCGCCGCAGCGGGTGCAGAAGGCCACCAGCGTCCAGGTGTCAGAGTCCTGTTCAATCACGTAAATATCCTCGGCCTCATAGGCGCCGCCGCATTCGCTGCACGGCAGCGTATCCACAAGGCGCTGAATCAGGATATCGTGATCCGATTCCGAATATGTGGCCATGCGCTGTTCAGAGACGCCTGCTACTCAGCCGCCAGGGTCTCAGTACGGGATTCTGCCTCGTCGATCAGCTCGACAATCCGATCAGCGGCCATTTCTGGCGCAAGCTCCGGCTCGGCCGCAGCCTGTGCGCCGGTCCGGCGCGCCATGAAATCGGCGTATTCTTCTTCCCGCACCACAATCACCTTGAGCATGGGTATAAATTCCGAGCCGAGGCGGACAGCAACATCGTGCTCACCCAGCTCGCGCAGCGCCTGCTGGCTGATACGGCGGCGGTTGATATCAACCCCGGTCTTTTCCAGCAGCGCTTCCTGCATCTCCATCGTGGTCACCGAGCCATACAGCTTGCCATTGGCGCCGGCGCGGCGGGCAAAAACCAGCTCCACGCCGTCGATCTGGCGGGCCAGCTCATTCAACTCGTTCTCCAGCGCGGCGCGGCGCGCAGCCGCCGTCTCGCGCAATCTCTGGCTTTGCTTGAGCGACGCCGGGGTCGCTTTCACTGCCAGGCGCTTGGGAATCAGGTAGTTCCGCCCAAACCCATCAGCAACATCAACGACCTCGCCCGCGACGCCATGCTTGTACACATCCGCCGTGAGGATAACTTTCATCTTGCGGGTTCCCTTCTATCCTGCCTAACTGGTTTCAGGGGCCTATCTTACCTGATGGAAGCCCCGCCGACAAGAGTCGATCTCGGTCGCCCCGAATTGTCTGGCCGCTATACAGCAGGATGAAGATGACTATTTTCCTTGCCAACCGGGAACAGACAGGGTAACTTAACCAACTCTGAGAACCGGCCACAGCCCTGTCCGCGACCTGGTATGAAGGATCGAACTACCGTTGAACACCCTCGGACTCGACTTCGGGACGACTAACTCCAGCGCAGCCCTCTTCAGAACCGGCGATCTGACTGTCATTCGCTCCCCCGCCAGCGAACCTTCCGGGATTCTTCCTTCGCTGCTCTACATCATGCGCGACCACAAGCACCGGCTGGGCAAGGAGGCCGCCCGGCGTTATCTGCATGAGGATACCGGCCGTCCGGCGGAGTGGGAGACCAGGCACGCCGGGACGCTGGAATACTGGGTATCTATCGATATGCCGTCTGTGCTCGGCGGCCGCGTGGAGCCGGTTCTGATCCGGCAGGACGTATTCGTACAGGAAGACGTCGGGGCCAAAGGGCGGCTGCTCCAGTCGATCAAGACGGCGCTGCGCAACCCGAATTACGCCGGCACGTCAATCTTCGGGCGGATGTACACAGTCGAAGAGATGATCACCCTGATTCTGGTTGAGCTGCGAACAGCAGCGGAGGAGGCGGCCGGCGGGCCGGTGGAGCAGGTGCTGCTGGGCCGCCCGGTGACCTTCACCCACAATCTGCACGATGACGCGCGTGCCGAGGCAATCCTGTGTCAGGCGGCACGCGCCGCGGGCTTTGAGCGTATCGCCTTTATGCTGGAGCCGATTGCGGCGGCCTACTCGTACCATATCAACGCGGACCGCCGGCAGACCGCCCTGATTTTCGATTGCGGCGGCGGCACGCTCGACCTGACAGTCTGCGAAATCGGGGGCAGCGAGCCGCCGCGCGTCCTGGCGACGCGCGGACTCCTGATCGGCGGCGATGACTTCGACCGGCGCATCATGGAACGGTTCCTCTGGCGGCACTTCGGCTACGGCAAGCCACATGAGGACGACCGCCGCCTCTCCTACGAGGTATACGATTACCTGCTGGACTGGGCGCGCCACCCCGATCTGACCCGCCACGAATACTACCGGGACATCAAACGGGCGGCGACCGTCAACAAGGCCGGCCCGGAGTTCACCGCGCTGTATTCCCTGATCAACAACAAATACGGCTATCAGCTTTTTGAAGCTATCGAGAAGGCCAAGATCGCCCTTTCCTCACAGGAGGAGGTCACCCTCTCTTTTCACGTGGACGGCATCGACATCGATCAGCGGATCACGCGGCAGTCCTTCAGCCGGGCCATACAGGACTACCTCAGCCAGATCGACGACGCCGTACAGGAGGTCGCGGCCCGATCCGGCCTGGCAGAAACAGCCATCGATCTGGTGATCTGCACCGGAGGGTCGTCCGCAGTGCCCGCTATCAGGTCACTCCTCGAATCGCACTTCGGAGCGAAAAAACTGCGCCAGCATAATTCCTTCCTGAGCGTTTCCTCCGGGCTGGCGATCGCGGCCTCGCTGAACGGGCATATGGGCTAGACGGCCTCGCCGGGGCCGCCGGCAGGGGTCCGACCGATGAGGAGCCAACCGAAGCCGCTCTCGCTCTCCACCTGGGCTGTTCTGGCCGTCGTCCTGGCCGCGTTCGGCCTGTCGGCGGCCGTCAGCCGCGCCCCCTTCGAACGCCTGCCGCACCTCGAAGATGAAGTCACATATCTGTGGCAGGCTCGCCTGTTTGCCAGCGGGCAGATCACCATGCCCTCACCGGCGCCGCGCCAGTCCTACTGGCAGCCGTTCGTCATCGATTATCAGGGGCAGCGCTTCGGCAAATATCCGCCAGGATGGCCGTTGCTGCTGGCCGCCGGGGTCCTCCTCGGCCAGCCCTGGATCGTCAACAGCTTCCTGGCCGCTCTGACTGTCGCCCTGACCTATCGCCTGGGGCGCGCAATCTTCGACGCTCCGACCGGCCTGCTGGGCGCTTTGCTGACAGCGGCTTCCCCCACCTTTCTGCTGCTCTCCGGCTCTCTGATGAACCACACCGCCTCGACCTTCTGGGGGCTGGTGATGGCGTGCGCCTTCTGGCGCCTGGCGCGCCGGCCAGGCCGCCGTCCGGCGGCGCTGGGCGGCCTGGCCCTGGGCATTCTGATCAGCACCCGCCCGCTGACCGCCGCCGGGCTGCTGTTGCCCTTCGCCGTTGCTGCCACTTTGACCGCGCGCACGCTGTATCGCCGCCTCCGGCATCAGGCGATCGCCCTGCCCCTCCGCCGCGCCGCCGGGCTGGCGGCCATCCTGATCGGCTGCGCCGCGCTGGCTGCATCCCCTCTGCCGCTGCACAATGCCGCCGCCACCGGCGACGCGACAGCCAATCTCTACCAGTTCGTGTGGGAATACGACCAGATCGGCTTCGGGCCTGACCATGGGCGCTACGGCCACACCCCGGAGGGCGCCCTGCGCAACATGCGCCAGGACCTCAGCCTGTGGAGCTCCGACCTGTTCGGCTGGCAGATGTCCCCGGCGTTTCACGACTGGCTGGCCGGGCAAACGGGCTGGCAGCTCGGCGCGGGGATAAGCTGGCTGCTGCTCCCGATCGGGCTGGCGGCGTCCCGCCGGAACCCGTGGGCGTGGCTGCTGTCGGGGATGTTCCTGGGTCTGGTGGCCGTTCACCTGCTATACTGGATCGGGGCGCAAACCTATAGCGCCCGCTACTATGCAGAGGCGATCCCGGCGCTGGCTCTGATCAGTGCCGCCGGAGTCCGGGCGCTGGCCGGCCGCTTCCCCGCCCGGCTGATCTACGGCTTGCTGCTGGCCGCCCTCAGCGTCAGCCTGCTCACTTACACCCCTCCCCGGCTGGCTGCTCTGTGGCGGCTGAATGATATCGGCCGGGACGATATCGCCGCGCTGGAGGACCTGCGCGATGGCCGGCCTGTCCTGATGCTGGTCACCGGGGCGGAACGGCGAAGCTGGCGCGAATGGGGCACGTACATGGCCCTGACCAGCCCCGATCTGATGAGCGATGTCGTGGCCGCTCGCGAACACGGCTGGCCGGGCGAGCTGGACGCGATACTGGCCCGCTTCCCCGACCGGCAGATCATCATCCTGCCGCCGGATGGCCTTTTGCGGCCCTATGGGCGCTGAGAGTACAACTTCAGAAGACAACCTGCGTATTCAGTGTTAAAGATCGACAGGGCGGGCAAGGTCCGAGCGGCCCGCCCCCGATCCGATGATGAATCGCCACCTGATATCGCTTACAGGGAGCAAGACACAGCTATGCGCGTCATCGTTCACACCGGCAAAGGCGGGGTTGGCAAGACCAGTGTCTCTGCTGCGACAGCCCTCCGCTGTGCAGAAATGGGCCTCAAGACCATCGTCATCAGCACCGACACGGCGCACAGCCTGGCCGATTCGCTCGACATCAAGATCGGCCCGGAACCGATCCAGATTCAGGCCAATCTGTGGGCACAGGAAGTTGATGCCCGCTATTCCATGGAAAAGTACTGGGGCAAGTTCCAGGAATACATGGTCACGCTATTCACCCAGCGCGGCGTCAACGAGATCGTGGCGGAAGAAGTTACGCTCCTGCCCGGCCTGGAAGAAGGCGCGCACCTGCTCTGGATTAACAAGTTTTATGAGGAAGGCGAGTTCGACGTGCTGGTCGTGGACGCCGCCCCCACCGCCGAGACGCTGCGCCTGCTCAGCCTGCCCGACGCCAGCCGGTGGTGGCTGGAGAAAATCATCTCGCTGGCCAGCGGCACGGCCGGCCGGCTGCTGCGCCCCCTCAGCCGGCTGGCGATCGGGACGGAGCTGCCCGATAACGAGGCGTGGCGGGCGATCAAGGACCTGTTCGACACGCTGGACCGCGTGCGCGCACTGCTGGCGCAGCCAGAAGTGAGCAGCATCCGGCTGGTGGTGAACGCCGAAAAGATGGTCATCAAAGAGACACAGCGCACCTACACCTACCTCAACCTGTATGGCTACCCCACTGATGCCGTGCTCTGCAATCGCATCATCCCGGATACTGTGATCGACCCCTACTTTCAGGCCTGGAAGGATGCCCAGAAGCTCAACCTGGAGCTGATCAACGAGGCTTTCGGCGGCCTGCCCGTCCTGAAGGCGCCGCTGTTCGGGCAGGAGATGGGTGGCTTTGACACCCTGCGCCGGCTGGCCGACGCATTCTACGGCGACCGCAGCCCGGCGGAAGTGATGTTCAGCGGCCAGACGCACACGATCGAGAAGGATCTCAAGACGGGCGGGTATCACCTCCGTGTGCCGCTGCCCTTCGCCGATAAGGATGACATGGACCTGTTCCGCTCCCGCGACGAGCTGACCCTGCGCGTGGGGCCTTACCGCCGCAACATCATCCTGCCTTACGCCCTTCATACGCTGCAGATCGACAGCGCCCGCTTCGACGCCTCGGTCCTGGATATTCATTTTGTCGGCCAGAAGACGTGAGTATGCCCGGCCGGCCCGCCGCAAGACCAAGCATTTCAGAGTCCGGGCGTGTAGATGCTATACAAGCGCGGCCGTCTTCATCCCGCCGCGCTCGCTGCGACGCCCTGGCGCCTGATCCGAGGTCCCGTCCATGACTGCACCTGCCGCGACACTCTACCGGCTGAACCGCCTGCGCTACCTGCATATCGTCTTCTTCTTCGGCTATCTGGCCCTGCAGATCATCTGGTGGTATCTGTTCGTGCAGCCGATTACCGGGCGGGCCTTTGTCCGGCGCGGAGAGAAGCGGCGCTTCCGCCGCTGGGCGCGGCAGTTCCGTAATCTGGCCGTGCGGCTGGGCGGTGTGATGATCAAGCTGGGCCAGTTTGTCTCCAGCCGGAGCGATATCCTGCCGCCGGAAATTACCGGGGAGCTGGCCGACCTGCAGGATGAAGTCCCCCCCGTCCCCTTCGATCAGATGGCCCGCACTCTGCACGAGCAGCTCGGGCCGGACTGGCGGAGCCGCTTCAGCACGCTGGACACAGACACCGTAGCCGCGGCTTCGCTCGGCCAGGTCTACCGGGGGGCGCTGGCGGAAAATGGCGATCGGGTCGCCATCAAAGTGCAGCGCCCCGGCATCGCCAACGTCGTCTACACCGATCTCAGCGCCCTGGAAGTCGTGGTTCACTTCGCCATGCGGTTCCGCTATATCCGCCGGCGGGCGAACCTGCCGCTGCTGCTTGAGGAATTCGCCCGCGTCCTGTGGGAGGAATTAGACTACACGAAGGAAGCCGCCAACGCTGAACGCTTCGCCGCCCTGTTCAAAGACGATATGGGGGTCTACATCCCCTCCGTCTATCACGCCCACAGCACCCGCAGCGTGCTTGTCCTGGAAGATGTCACCGCCATCAAGCTGAACGACTACGCCGCCATCGCGGCGGCCGGCGTTGATCGCCGCGAGGCCGCCCAGCGCCTGCTGGACACTTACCTGACCATGGTCTTTGTCCACCGCTTCTTCCACGCCGATCCTCACGCCGGCAACATCTTCCTCTACCCCCTCCCGCTGAAAGAAGCCCCGCGCCACAAAAGCCACCCGTTCTACCTGATCTTCGTCGATTTCGGTATGACGGCGGAGCTGACGCCTCCGCTGGTCGCCGGCCTGCGCGAGACGCTGATCGCCTTAATCACGCGCGACTCAGAGCGCCTGGTGCGCGGCTACCAGCAGCTAGGCATCCTCCTGCCGGAAGCCGATCTCGACCGCATCAAACAGGCTAACGAAGCCGCCTTCGAGCAGGTGTACGGCCTGAGCATGTCCGAAATGGCCGGCATGGACCCGGCCGTCATGCACCGTCTGATGCGCGACTTCAGCGACCTGCTGCTGGACCTCCCCTTTCAGCTCCCGCAGGAATTCGTCTATCTGGGGCGCGCGGTCGGCATCCTGTCCGGCATGTGCACCGGGCTGGACCCGGCCTTCGACCCCTGGAAGCAGATACAACCGTTTGTGGGCAGGCTCTTGCTGGAAAATAACGAAACAGAAACGGCGCAGTCAGGCGAGAGCACCTGGTCGCTGCCGCTGGACTGGAAAACGCTGCGCGGCCTCATCACCCCGAAGACGGCGACGCTCGCCCTGACGACGGGCCGCGATCTGCTCTCTCAGGTCATCGCCCTGCCGGCCAGAGCCGATAACGCGCTGAGCCGCCTGGAACGCGGCGAGATCAAGGTGCAGGTACAGCCGACCCGGCAGCTTGAGGAGCGGCTTGATCGGCTGGCCCGGGCGGAAAGACAGATCGCAGCCGCCGTGGTCTTCAGCGGGCTGGCCGTTGCCAGCGCCCTGCTGTATCTGGGGGGCGAGCCAGCAATGGGGACAGCCGGGGCGATCGCGGCGGGCTTCACGCTGGTCGTCGGCTTCCTGCGCGGACGCTCGCCCGGCTGATCGCAAACTGGCATTTGGCGCCGCATCCGGCTATTATGCGGGCGGGTATTCCCGCCTTATTTGTTCGCCAGGCCTGACCATGCCCGGACTGCCCGGTAATCATCAGCATTGGCCTTCCATCGTGCGCGGACGGCTGCTGCGAATCGCGCTGGCGACAGCTACCTTGCTGGGAGCGGCACTCTCCCCCGCGTTCCTGGCTGCGCAGCAGGGCGGCCGGATTCCGCTCTCGCCGGTCGGCCCCTGGCTGCTCTACACCGCCGTTGACGGCCTGATCATCAGCAACCTCGACGGCAGCGGGCGGACGATCCTCCAACCGCCCGCGGAGGGGTTTACCTTCCACGTCGCCCCCGCTCCGACCGGGGATCGTCTGATTGTTTCGGCCCGGCGGCTGCCCGATTCGCCGCTCCGAATCGCCGGGGCGAGTGCCAGCCTGCGCCTGCTGACTGTGCCCGGCGGCGGCGCGCGGCGGCTGTTGAACGAGCAGGTTCCGCCGGGGATGGGGTCGCGCTTCGACGCCCTGAACATCATAGATGCGCTGGATGCGCCGGGACAACCGGCCTGGGCGCCGGGCGGGGATCAGGCTGTCTTCGCCAGCGCCCATGACGATGGGGATCGCGCAGGCCCCATGCCCGATCTGTACCTCTACCGCCTGTCCGGAGGGAGCATCACCCGCCTGACGCATACCGCCGCCGCGCCGGTCGAGCTGGTCTGGTCCCCCAGTGGCCGGCGGCTGCTGTGGGAAGATCGGGACGGGCGCGGCAGCCGCGCGAGTCACACCGTCATGATGAAGACATTCGCCAGCGCGTCGGGCCGCACAATCGATTCGGATCCCATCCCGCTGGATCTCGCCCTGCCCCCCGGGCAGGCCTGGATCTTCCTCGGCTGGGATGGTCCGGACCGCTTCTTTTACAGCGGCCAGAGAGACGGCGAACCGCTCCTGCGCGGCCTCTATATTTATGACGCCGAAACTGGCGCGGTTAATTTCCTGCTGCCGCCAGAGGCGAGGCTCCTCCCCCCCGCTTTCGATCCCGGCAGCCGGGCGCTCCTGGTCGCCCTCACCGGGGGTGACGGCGGCACTCCCGGCCTCTACCGGATTGATCCGGATACCGGCACCCGCGCCTTCCTGATGCCCATCCCGCCCGCTATTGAGGCCGTCCGCTGGGAGCCTGCACTGGCCGGTTTCGTCATCGTGGCCGCCAACGAATCGCGGCTCTTCCGGATGTCAGAACTCCCGTTCACCATCCCCTTGCCGGCCGGGATGCCGTTCCCCGCCCCGACAGGCGAAGCAATCGTGTTCCGCACGCCCGGCGTGGAACTGGCGTTATCGGTCCGCCTGGATGCCCCGGCGCAGGTTATCTGGAGCGGTGAGAGCACGCCCCCGCTCTGGTCTCCCTCCGGAGAGGCTGCTTACAGCATCATCAGCGGGGCGCCCGCGCCGGGCATCAACATAACGCCGGGGCTGCTGAGCATCCCGGGCGATGGGAGCGCGCCGGTGACGCTCGATGCAGAGGCCGTGCCCGGCGTCCTGTTCTGGATATCGCCCCGGGAAATCGCCGTCCTGGCCGACTCCCGGATCGCGCTGCGAGCAGGTCCGTCTGACGATGCCGCCATATACAGCGTGCTGCGCGGAGATGAGCCGCTGGCCCGCCTCCGGGGGCGCAACCGGGCCGGCAACTGGCTGCTGGTGGAGCTGAGCGATGGGCGAAGCGGGTGGATGCTGGCCGGGCAGCTCACGTTCAGCGGCGTGTCGGACGCCCTCCCCATCCTGGCCGATTGAAACGCAAGAGGAGCCTCCCCGGCCGGGAAACTCCTCTGTGCGTATCGGCAGATGTGAGGCGCGGATACGCCCGTTGAATCCTAGCTGACCTCGACCCTGACCTTGGTCTTGCCGGTGGTGCTGGGCGGCTCATCTTCCTCAGCGTCATCGACATCCATCGCCTCAAGGCGGGCGCTCAGATCGGCCAGGACCACCTTGAACGAACGCTTGAAAGCGCGCTTGGCCTCACGACTATGAACCCTGAAGCCATCGGGGATCAGGGCCTCCAGGGCGAGCCGGGTCTCCTCGGCGGCATGCTTTTGATGACGCATAAAGGCATCGAACACCGTCTCATCTCCCTGCCGGAGTTCTTCTTCGGCGGCTGCTTCCTGCCCGATCGGTTCCTGTTCCATCGCTTCCTCGACTGGCTCAATCGGCGGTTCTTGCTTCTTGCGCGGACTCATCAGTACACCTCCATAAAGATACCGGCCCTGTTGACTATCTGCTTTATAATACGCAGCAGGCGGCCAGCGGTTGCGGGCGCTCATCAAATCCTCATACCGGGGCGGCGTCAATACCTCCGCTCCCAGTCCACGACGTTGACCATTTCCCGGCCGGCCACATAACGCCGCAGGTTCTCCACAAATACATCCACTGCCCGGTCCAGATAGTCCGGCATCGCGCCGGCGATGTGCGGGCTGATGATCAGGTTCGGCGCAGCCCACAGCGGGCTGTCCTCCGGCAGCGGCTCCGTCGCAAAGACATCAAAGCCTGCCCCGGCAAGCGCGCCCGATTGCAACGCCTGCAGCAGGGCCGCTTCATCCACGATCCCGCCCCGCGCCAGGTTGATCAGCACCGCGCCCGGCTTCATGGCGGCAATCGCCTCAGCATCAAAGATATTCTCGGTCTCCGGCGTGCGCGGCGTCAGCACCACCACGTAATCGCAGTCTTTGAGCATGGATTTGAGCGCCTGCGGAGGGTACAGCCGGTGGGAAAGAGTGCCGTCCGGATCTCCAATCCCCGGCAGGGTATATTCCACACGCTCGCCCGGACGCATAGCCTCGCGCTTGGTCGCCAGAATCTGCATCCCCAGCGCCCGGCCCAGCCGCCCCAGCTCCCTCCCGATGCTCCCGTAGCCGACGATGCCCAGCGTCGCCCCGCGCAGCAGGCGCGGCTCCAGCAGGCGGTGCGCCTCGCGCGGCCACTCATGGGCGGCCTGATGCCTGAGCAAAGCCGGGATATGGCGGGCGCAAGCCAGCATCAAAGCCAGCGCGTGCTCGGCCATTGTCACCGCGTGAATACCGCTCGCTGTGCTCAGGAGCACGTCATGCGTGTCAAACAGCGGATGTTCGATCAGGCGATCGACGCCGGCGGAGGTCACCTGCACCCAGCGCAGGTTAGGCGCCATCTCGCGATCGGGCACCAGATCGCCCGTGAAAAGCACCTCCGCTTCGCCCCATACATCGGGCGGAATATCGGCGGCGGTATGGGCCGGGTGGTATACCACCCGCAATCGCGGAGAAACTTCCTGAAGCTGCTGAAGCAGCCGATCGTCCGCTCTGACCGTCACCAGCACCGTGATCTTGTCCTGCATGTGTTCTTCTCCTCCGGTGACAACGCGCATATCAGCGCCGCGCTGCCAGCATACCACAGACAGCGCCGCACGCCTAACCGCCCCACAGGCCGATCAACATCCCCAGGGTCACCACAATCAGCCCCAGCCAGGCCAGCCAATCCAGCCCGTTCTGCAGGCCGATATAGATGGGCAGCACCGGGATCGCCACCAGCAGCAAAGCCGCCGTCTGGATCGCCTGCTTATGCTGTTTTGTGATCCGCCGCATTGTCTCTATCATGTCAGCGTCCTCCCTCATATAATCCGCAGCAAAGCGGCGCCCAGCACGGCGACAAAGAGCAGAAGCACAACGGTATAGATCAACAGCTTCCGCATAATCAGGCCTTCCTGCCCGCTCAGGCCGACAGTGCTGGCCCCCACAATGATCTTGGCCGGGGCCAGGACGCTGGCGATGCCCGCCGCCGTCGTCTGAATCCCCAGCACCAGGGCGACATTCAGGCCGAGCAGCGCCGCCGTTTCCATCTGAAGACCTCCGAATACAGTGTTGGAATTGGTGTTGCTGCCGGTCATGAAGGCTCCGATCGCCCCGATCAGCGTAGAGACGAAGGCGTACAGGCCGGGCGGCACAGCCTGGCTGAGCCATTCAGCCAGCGCCCGCGTCATCCCTACGTTGGACATGATGGTCGCCATCCCGACCATGGAGATCACCCCCAGCGCCGGGCTGATCGACCCCTTGATCGTATCGCGCACAATGATCCCGGTGTCGCCGGGCCGGTAGAACCCCTTGATCCGGAAGATAACATGGATAATGACTGACGTATACAGCAGAACCGAGCCGGTATGCCCCACAATATCCAGCGACAGGTCGGGAGCCGCTGGCGTCACCCAGCCGAGCGTCGTGGTCACTTCCGGCACGGGCGTCATAACCAGAAAACGCGCGAGGAAATCGCCCACTGCCGGTATGCCCTTCATCACAATAGCCAGCACAACCAGAATCACGTAGCCAGAGATAGCCAGGGCGAAAGGCGGCATCGGCCGTCCGTTGCGCGGCGCAGCAGCGGACGGGTTGGCCGGAGCGGCCTCCGGCGTAATCTCAGCGGCGCGGCGGTAGAACGGCCAGCGCGTCACCCACAGGCCGACGATCAGGCCGGCCAGGGCGGCCAGCACTGCGGCGATGCTGTACAGATTCCGGCTCGCCAGCATGTACTGTATGACGGCCATCACCGCCCCCAGCACGAGCACTGCCGGCAGCCCGCGCCGCACGCCGCGCCAGCCGGCGTAGGCATAGGCAGCGAGCAGGCCACAGGCGAAACCGCCCGCGCCCAGCAGGACGGCTGACGGCGGCGCCAGCACAGCCGGGTCCATGCCGGTGACGCCGACCAGGGCGATGAAAGAAGAGCTGAGCGAGCCAAAAGTCACTGCCCAGCCGTGGGCGACGGAAGGCACCAGGACAGCCACCAGCGGCGTCAGCCCCAGCCCGAGCAGCAGCGGCGAAACTACGGCCACCGGCAACCCGAACCCTCCCACGCCCTGCAAAAACGACGCAAATACCCACCCCACCAGCAGCACACGCAGCACATCGTCTCGCGTCAGGGCGGTGAACCAGCGGGCAATCGACCCCATCCCGCCGGCCTGCTCCACCACGTGATACAGCAGGAGCGCGGACCACACGATATAGACAACGTCGAAGGTCAGGGCGAACGAGCTGACCTGGGCGTAACCGATCACTTCCAGCGTAGCCCCGAACCGGAGGAGCGCGATCAGCAAGGCGACAAACCATCCTGCGGGTCCGGCTTTGCTGCCGCCCCAGTTGAAGCCAACCATCAGCACCAGCACAAACAGCGGCGGTAAGGCGGATAATAAGATGTCGATAGGTGCTACAGACATATCGTTCTCATTCTGAGGCAATGGAAGCGAAGGGATTCCGTAGGGTACGCGTAGGGTAATCGTCAGGAAATTTGGATAATTTCAGGTTATTATTCACCGCGAAGGGCGAAATCTCTTCTTCTCCTCCTTTTTGACAGCGACCTGGAGTTCGGCGTCTCCAGGTCGCGCCCTTTTTAGCGCGCGCCAGAGTATACCGCACATGACAATGGGCAACAGAAAGCAGGAAAAAAAGCAGCCCGCAGAAGACACCCGCCCCCGAACACCATCTATCGCACATTACTGTTCTCACCCTGAACTTCGAGGTACAATTCCCGCCATGTCCGTCCTCCCCCGTACCTTTTACGATCGCCCCACTGTCGTTGTCGCCCGCGATCTGCTCGGCCGCGTCCTGGTGCGCATGCTGGATGGGGAGCGGCTGGCCGGGCGTATCGTGGAGACCGAAGCCTATATCGGGCCGGAAGACCTGGCCTGCCACGCGCGGGCAGGCCGCACGGCGCGCACCAACGTCCTGTTCGGCCCACCCGGACACGCCTATATTTATTTCACCTACGGCATGCACTGGAAGCTGAAGCCTTTCACCGAGAATGAAGGGCACGGCAGCGGCGTCCTGCTCCGGGCGCTGGAGCCGCTGGAAGGGGTGGAGCGGATCGCGGCGAACCGCCAGGCCGCGCGCGGCCCTATGCCACCCCGCGCCTGGACATCCGGCCCGGCGCGGCTGACCCAGGCGCTGCAGATCGACGGCTCGCTGAAAGGGACCGACCTGACCGGCGACGTGTTATTTATTGAGCCAGGCGAGCCAGTCCCGGATGAAAACGTGCAAACAGGGCCGCGCGTGGGGATCACCTACACGCCGGAACCCTGGCGGTCGCAGCCCTGGCGCTTCTGGCTGAAAGACTCCCCGTTCGTATCGAATTCACGCTAAAAGCGTTGTATAGTTTATGTCACCGCAATCGGGGAAGGTGTGCCCCGTGCAGCAGACGCCGGTCTGCCCGAAGAGTTATTCCTGCCAGAAGGAGTTAATATCATGGGGTTGGTAGACGGAAAAAATGCGCTTGTCTTTGGCGTTGCCAATAACCGTTCCATTGCCTGGGGGATTACCGAAGCCCTGCACCGCGAAGGGGCCAGAATCGGCCTCAGCTATGCCATTCCGCAGTTGGAAAAGCGCGTCTTTCCGCTGGCCGAATCAATCGGCTGCACCTTTGTCGAGCGCGCCGATGTCAACAACGATGAGGAGCTTGACGCCGTTTTCGCTAAGGCCGGGGAGGCTTTCGGGCGGCTCGATATCCTCGTCCACGCTGTGGCCTACGCCGAGCGCGAAGACCTGGCCGGCAACTATATCAATACCAGCCGCCAGGGGTTCATCACCGCGCTGGAGACCAGCGCCTACAGCCTGGTGGCGCTCGCCAAACGGGCCGCCCCGTTGATGACCTCTGGTGGCAGCATCATCACCCTCTCCTACTTCGGCGCGGAGAAGGTCATGCCCCGCTACAACGTGATGGCGGTGGCGAAGGCCGCGCTAGAATGCTCCGTCCGCTATCTGGCCAGCGACCTCGGCCCGCAGAAAATCCGCGTTAACGCCATCAGCGCCGGGGCGATCAAGACGCTGGCTGCGTCCGGAATCGCCGGCTTCCGCCTGATGCTCAAATATAGCGAAGAGGCGACGCCGCTGGGTCGCAACGTCACGCAGGAAGATGTCGGCAACACGGCGCTGTGGCTGTGCTCCGACCTCAGCAGCGCCGTCACCGGGGAGACAATCTACGTCGATGCCGGCTACAACATCCTCGGCCTGCACCTGACCAACGAGCAACGCCAGGCTTTTCTGGAGCCGGAGGAATAGGCGCGCCTGCAAGTCGCCTGTCCAGATGAGAAATTCGTGAGGGGGCGGCATCAGCCGCCCCCGTACTATATCCGGCCCCGCCCAACCTGGCTATACTTATTCCAACAATCTGGACTAACAGCATACAGTAGTAACAAGGGAGTACAGCGCATGACAGGACGACGTCTAATCGTAACAGGTGTGCTGGTTGTGCTGGCGCTGACGGCCATCGTAACCGTCCGGCACGCTCAGGCGCAGGCAGGCAGCTCGCCCTTCACTGTTGAAGGGACAACCTTCGAATCGAACTATCCGCGCGGCATGACCTTCACCATCACCGCAGACAGCAACGCCGGTGATATCACCCGGGCCACGCTTTTCTACCGGTTCCGCTCCGGCCTGCGCGAGCGTGAAAATGCCGCGCTGGACCCGGAAACGGGCGCCTGGGTCGCCCGCCCCTACAGCCTGCGCGGCGGGCTGCCCCCCTGGGTGGACTTCAACTACTGGTGGGGTCTGACCGATGCGGCGGGCAACACGTTCGAGACCGAGCCGCAGTATGCCGTCTACGAAGATAAGACGCGCGACTGGTGGCATGTCGATACGCCCGATCTCACCCTGTACTGGTTCGGCGACATGCCCGATCTCGGTGAGGCTACAGCGCAGGCGATGGCTGAGATGCGCCCATTTTTCGAAGAAGGCTGGGGCCGCACCCTGAGCTACAAGCCGCTGGCTATCCTGTTCCCGCCGGGCAACATATGGGATGAGTATGTGGAAGGTGGCAACAACCCGAACTCCGCCGGCTTCACCAGCCCGTCGGAGGGCTTCACCATCCAGCGCATCCCCTCCCTGCGCGATCCGGTGGTGCATGAGGAGCGGCGGGATATGTGCGGCGGCTACTGGTACGGCGAGCGCGAAAACACGCCGGAAGAGTGGCGTCTGCAGGACATGGTGCACACTGTAGTCCATGAGATCACCCATCTGTACCAGTCTGACTTCCGTGAGAGCGGGCCAATCTACTGGACTGAGGGTCAGGCCGATTACTTCGCCGCCATGTCTGGCTGGCAAAATCGCTATGCCGAAGGGCGCATGCGGGCTTATGGCGCAGCGGGCTACGACCTGTCCACGCTGCAGGGCGGCACATTCGCCGGCGGCAGCACCAACGCCGCAGACGGCTGCCGGGCGATCGGCTACGCGGTTGGCGAGACGTTCATCCGCTTCATCACCGACAATTTCGGCGGGCTGGCCACGCACCGTGCCATCCTGGAAGCGATGCCGGGCCGGGGTCTGGAAGGCGCGATCGAAGCCGTCACCGGTATGCCGTTCGTGGATGTGGAGAATGCCTACCGCGCCCATTACGGCATCGCGACGGTAGAGCCTCTGCCCACGGCGACGCCGTTCGTCATCCCCACCGCGCCGGTTTTCACCTTCCCCACCGCGGTCCCGAGCACCGGGTCGTGAGGCATTCCAGCACAGGGGCGCTCGATAGTCGCTGAGCGCCCCTGAACTATTCCTGCAGCAAAGCCGGCTAAATCGTCCCGCTACGCGATCGGCTCGATGCGCGCCTCGACAAATTCCGGCTTGAACTTGAGTCTGTCGCTGCCGTCGCCCATCGGCTCATCGTGGTCTCGCTCCACCAGCGTGACCATCACGCCGCGGTTAGGCAGGCGGTAGCGCGTCAGAATTTCGCCCCCCACGCCCACCCGCAGCATCTGTACTACGACCTCGTTATCCAGCCGTCGGGTGTAACCGCGCGCCCGGTTGATCTTCATCTTGATCAGTTTGTCAGCCAGTTCCTGCATCTCTTGCCCGGTCATTTTCGCCATGCGCTCGCCCGCCCTCTCACAAAAAGACCCCTTTCAGGAAAACACGTTAGAATTGTAACATGCGTCGCCGGTCAGGGGGAGTGTTGCCTTGCTATCGCATCCCAGCGCTTACACCGTCTCCAGTATCACCGAATATATCCGCCATTTATTTGAAGCCGACCTGCGGATGCAGGATGCCTGGGTGCAGGGTGAAATCAGCAATTTCACCCGCCACAGCTCAGGCCACTGGTACTTCACCCTCAAGGACGAAAAGGCCGCCCTGCGCTGTGTGATGTGGAAGGGCAAAGCCAGCCTGCTGCGCTATATCCCCCGGGAAGGCGACGTTATTCTGGTGCATGGCGAGATCAGCGTCTACGAAGTCAGCGGTCAGTACCAGCTCTACGTGGACAAGCTCCAGCCGGCGGGCGGTCAGGGTGAGCTATACGTCCGCTTCGAGCAGCTCAAAGCCATCCTGGGCGCGGAAGGGCTGTTCGACGCCGAACGGAAGCGCCCGCTGCCGGCGTTCCCGCGCCGCATCGGCGTGGTGACTTCGCCCACCGCCGCCGCCTTTCAGGACGTGCTGAACGTGCTCCGCCGCCGCTTTCCGCTGGCGGAGGTGATCCTCAGTCCGACGCTGGTCCAGGGGGACGATGCGCCGCCGCAGATTGTGGCGGCACTGGACCGGATCAACGCAGAGGGCGTGGATGTCATCCTGCTGGTGCGCGGCGGAGGCAGCATAGAAGACCTGTGGGCGTTTAACGACGAAGCCGTCGCCCGCGCCGTCGCCCGCAGCCGCGCTCCGGTTGTCAGCGGCATCGGGCACGAGGTGGACTTCACGATTGCCGACTATGTGGCCGACCGGCGCGCTCCCACGCCCTCCGCCGCCGCCGAAATCGCCACGCCGGATATTGCGGATTTGCAAGCTGCGGTGGGGGGCCTCCAGGAGCGGCTGCTGGCCGGCGTGCAGGAGCAGTTTGCCGAGCGCCGCCGCCAGGCTGACTACGAGGCGCGTCTGCTGCGCGGCCTTTCCCCCGCCCGCCGTCTGGACACCACCCGCCAGAGTCTGGATGAGCTGGTTATACGCCTGGATCGCGCGTTGAGCCAGATCGTCGATCGGGGTCGGGAGCGCCTGACCGCGCAGCGCAGGGCGCTGGCCGCCGCCGATCCGCGCGCTATCATGGCCCGGGGATACGCCATTGTCGAGCGCAAGGCCGATGGCGCCCGCCTGCGAGAAGCCGCCAGCGCCGCGCCGGGCGAAGCGCTGAGTGTGCACTTCAGCCGGGGCCGCCTGCACGTCATTGTGGATGAGATTTATGAGGAGTAACTGATGGCCAAATCGGAAGGGCCGACATTTGAGGCAGCGCTGTCCCGCCTGCAGGAAATTGTCAACCGGCTGGAAGAAGGCGATCTGACGCTGGAAGAATCCGTCGCGTTGTTTGAGGAGGGCCAGCGTCTGGCCGATCGCTGTCAGAATCTGCTGGATCAGGCCGAGTTGCGAGTGCGCCAGATCAGCGAGACGTGATCAAGCCCGGCGTGTCACACTTCTCGATCCCGGAGGTATGCCCGATAGGCGAGCGACGCCTTCAGCCCTCGATAAATGGGGCATCCGGCCCGAGGATGGCCGGCAGGAAGGCGCCCCCGGAATAAGCCTCCAGCAGCGCCAGCAGGTCATCGAGCGCGGCGCGTACATCCGCTTCCGCTTCCGCGTGGTGCCCCTCGACGGTGATGATCGCCTCAGTCGTGTCATCACGGGCGGCGCTCTGAGCGCTCTGCCGCCAGCACCAGCGCCGCGCGCTGACCAGCCCCGCTTCATCCACGAAGATCACTTCCCCCGGCTGCGGATGCCTGACTTCATCTGAGCCTAACTCGGTGAAGCGCTCCCCTCCGGCAGCCAGCCGGACAGTGACCGCGCCGGTGATCTGCCGCGCGTCGAATACAGCCACCGGCAGGGCATAGCGGATGCTGACCAGATTGCCCAGGTCCACCAGGGCGTTCAGGCCGGGGATATCGCCCTTCTTGGTCAGGCGGCGCAGCAAGGCTTCCGCCGCGCTGCGATGCTGGGTCGGCTCCGCGCCAAAATCGCGGAAGGCCCGCCGCCATGCCGCCAGACTGGGGACCTCCGCCAGCGGCGTATCGCCCAGCCGGGCCAGCGCCGCCGCCTGCTCCGCGCGGAAGGCCTCTTCCAGCGCGAGCGGCGCCGGCCCGTTGCGCAACCCGCGGGCCAGGATCACCCCGCCCCGGACAGTCGGGAACTTCGCCAGCAGAAGCGGGTCGTAGCCAAAGCGCAGCAAAGCCACAGGAACAGCCCTCCGATTGTCAATTGTACGTCGGGCATCCCGACGCCCGTTGAATATCCCAAATTATCCCAAAATTTACTTGGGATAACCGTCCTGCATCACGACCGCCGCAGCCGGCGGAACAACGCCCGCGGGACTGCCGCCGCTTCCTCCAGGCCGAGCGCCACAGCCAGGCCGCCATAGACAGCCAGGCCCACCGCCGAGCTGGCGAACAGGGCGGCCAGGGGCGGCGCCCCGGCCAGGGCGATTTGAGCAACCCGGACGGCCGCGCCCATCGCCGCCGCCGCCAGCAACGCCCGCCAGGTCAGCGCCCAGACGCGCGCCCCGCCGATGCCGCCGATTCGCCGCCGCAACAGCAGCCAGAGCACGATCGCTTCCACCCAGGTGGACAGGCTCATCGCCAGAGCCAGCCCGGCGAACGATCCATTGGCGAGGCTATCCGGCTGGCCGATGACGTGCATCAGCAGCACGGCCAGGGCGAAGTTGAGGATCATCGTCGCCACGCCGACGATGACCGGCGTCCGGGTGTCGTGCAGCGCGTAAAACGAACGGGCCAGAATCTCCAGCAGCGCGTGCCCGACCAGGCCGAGGGCGAAATACTGCAGCGCCAGACTCGTGCCCGCCGTCGCCTCTGCCGTCCACCGCCCGCGCTCGAACAGCCCCGCCACCAGCGGCAACGCCAGAATAATCAGGCCGATTGTGGCCGGGATCGCCAGGAACAGCACCCCGCGCACGGCTGTGCTCAGCGTGCGCCGGTAGCCGGGCCAGTCTGTCTGCGCCGCCAGCGTGGAAAGCGAAGGGAAGACGGCCGTGCCCAGGCCCCGCCCGATCACCCCCAGCACGAAGAACATGAGGGCGAAGGCTGTGTTGACCGCCGTCTGTGCGCCATCAACCATGAATGAAGTGAGGGCCGTGATCAGGATGAAATTGACCTGGACAACTGCCTGCCCGAAGATGCGGGGTATCATCAGCCGGAACACTTCCAGCACGCCGGGCGTGCGGATGCGCAGGGAAGGGAACCACTGCGCCCCGATCTGGCGCAGCCCGGGCGCCTGAATGCCCAGGTGCAGCAACGCTCCCAGCACCGTCCCCCAGGCCAGGCCGTAAATGCCCATGATCGGCGCCAGGAATACAGCCCCCGCGATGATGCCGATGTTGTAGAGGCTCATGGCAAAAGCCGGGCGCCAGAAATGCTGGTGCGCGTTAAGGATGCCCATCAACAGGCCGCTCAGGCTGAAGATCACGACCGTGCTGAGCATGATCCGCAGCAAATCCACCGTCAAAGCCTGATCTGCCAGCGGGTCGCCGGGTCGCAGCAGGGTCGCCACTACCACCGGCGCAGCGACGTACATCGCCGCAGCCAGCACAATCGAGATTGCGGCCAGCAGGGCGGCGATGGCGCCGGCCAACCGCCAGGCGCCCTCCCGGTCGGAGCGCACCAGAAACGCCGCGAATACCGGAATGAAGGCCGACCCAAGCGCCCCGCCGGCGATCAGGTTGAACAACAGCTCCGGGATGCGCGTCGCTGCGTTGAACGAATCAAGCTCGGCCCCGGCCCCGTAGATCATGCCGATCACGACCAGCCGGACCAGCCCCAGCACTCCGCTGGCGACAAAGGCGATCATGACGACCAGAGCGGCCCGCGCCAGCCGCTCGTTGGAGAGCGCAGCCGATGCCCCGCGGCCCTCAGAAGTCGCCAAGGTATCCGCACCGGTTTGCCGCCTGGAGTCAGTCATGGTCCGCGCCTGAAGGAAAGGTCTGCAGAGATACAGAGAACATGTCAGGACCTGAAGCGGGTATCGAGCGCCAGCGTCTGGCGCAGCCCCTCTTCAAGCTGGTAGCGCGGCTCCCAGCCCAGCAGCTCGCGGGCCAGCGTGATATCCGCGCGCAGCCGGGACGCGCCCGCCGATGTCCGGGATGTGAGCATCTGGGCGTGCTTGCCGGTGACTGATTCGATCAGGTGCATCAATTCCAGCACGCTGGTTTCCACCCCGCTGCCGATATTGATGATCCGGCGGTCGATATTAGGGGCGGTGGAAGCGGCGATCAGGGCATCCATCACATCGGCGAGATACACGTAGTCGCGGGTGTTGTTGCCATCCCCGTGGATGATCACGCTGCCACCGGAGAGGATACGCTGGAAAAAGGAAGGCACCACCGGCGGGAAGGAAGCCCGCAGCGGCTGCGTCGGCCCATATGTGTTGAAGATACGCAGACAGACGGTCTCGATGCCCCACAGCTTCCCGATCGTGCGAACATAGTATTCCGCGGCCAGTTTGCTCACAGCGTAAGGCGATTGCGGCTCGGGAATCAGGTTCTCATGCACCGGCTGAATCTCCTGATCGCCGTAGACCGCGCCCGACGACGTGAATACCACGCGCCTGACCCCGGCGTCGCGCATCGCCTCCAGCACGCTGACGGTCCCCCCTACGTTGATGGCATTGTACTCGCTGGGGTACTGAAGGCTCTCCGGCACATGCACGCGCGCCGCCAGATGGTAGACGCACTCTACGCCCTGCAGCAGCGTCCACAGGCCCGGCACATCGGTCACACTGCCGCGCGTGAACGCGACGCCGGGCAGCAGACGCGACTCATCGCCGCCGCTGAGATCGTCCACCACGCGCACCTCATGCCCGGCCTCAACCAGCTGGTTAGCCAGCGCCGCGCCCAGAAATCCCGCCCCACCTGTGATCAAGTACCGCATTTCACCATCCCTTCAGAGTTGCTGTCACCCCGCCCCGGTTACGCCCCCGCCCTCCGCCGTGAACTCGCCGGGGCATGTTATAATGCAGGAGCGCCGCCCTGAGCAAGCCTTTTGACAGACAGGGTCGCACGGACGATCATGCCACGTTCCTCACCCAACTTGCAAGATACCCGGCCAGCCTTCGTAGCGATCTCCGATCGGCCTTACGGGCGGCTGGCGTCCGGGGCGATCGTCGCCGCTGCGGTGCTCGTGATTGCGCTCTGGCTGCTGGGGACGCCGGAGGGCATCCCCGGCAAGGCGGACGCCATCGGCTACGCCATCTGCCACCAGATTCCCGAGCGATCGTTTCACGTTCACGACACCCCCCTGCCCCTGTGCGCCCGCTGCACCGGCACATATCTGGGCGTGATGGTCGGGCTGGGCATTCTGCTGGCGGCGGGCCGCGGCCGGGCCAGCCAGCTCCCTCCTGCGGCGGTGCTGGTCATCCTGGTGCTGTTCTTCATGCTGATGGGCCTCGACGGCGTCAACAGCTTCCTGCACCTGCTCCCCGGCTACAGCGGCCCCTACGAGCCGACTAACTGGCTGCGCCTGATCACCGGCTCCCTCGCCGGGCTGACCATGATCACCATCCTGCTGCCGGTATTCAGCGCCTCAACATGGGCCGCCCCGGAGTCGAAGCCGGTGCTCCGCCACGTGGGCGAGCTGGCGGGTATGCTGGCGATCATCGGGCTGGTGGACGCGCTGGTGCTCACCCGGGAACCGCTGCTGCTGACCTTTTTCGGCCTGCTCAGCGCCGCCGGCCCGGTCGTCATCCTGACCCTGGCCTGGGCCGTGCTCTTCCTCAACATGACCCGCCGCGAAGGCACGATTCGCCGCCCGCGCGATCTGATCCTGCCCCTGCTCGCCGGGCTGACTCTGGCCTTCGTGATGATCGGCCTGATCGACTTCCTGCGCCTCCAGCTCACGGGAACCTGGGCGGGGTTCAGCCTCAGCCAGTTTGGCTGGTAGACGCCGTCTGGACGGCCAGAAGCATCCCCCCTCGCAGCCGGACAACCGCCTCCGGCCCGCTGAAAGTATTGCTGATGCCGCGCGCCGGCCCAAATACCAGTGTTTCATCCCGCAGGGGGTACTCCAGCCCTTCTGTGGCAACGCCTGACACATCCCCTCCCAGCGGGATCAGCGACAGGGTGTCGCCGACAGCGCCATCCAGAACGTATTCGCCGGGGGGCATCACCCAGGCCGTCTGCTCCCCGGCAACCAGCCGCACATCTCGCTGCTGCAGGAACGGGAGCGTGAGCAGCAAGATATTAGCCAGGGTCTGGTCCAGCCGATCACCCATGGCGCCAACGATCCGCACCCACGACGCGCCGCTCTCGGCGACAAAATGCAGCCCAAGCTCCAGATCAGTTTCGTCTTTGGCCGGGGGATAGCGGTGAATTGCCGCCCCCTGCGCCGCAAAACGCGCCAGGTCATCTTCGCTCAGCGAATCCATATCGCCGATCACGACCTGTGGGGTGAGGCCCAGCGCCAGCAGATGCCGCCCGCCGCCATCCACCGCGACGCACAGCGATTCCGGCATGAAGCGAAGTGCGGAGTCAACCGCCGTCCCGGGGTTCAGATCGCCATTTGCAAAAAGGATGGCCCGCATGACTCTCCCTCGCCAGACAGAAATCGCGCCGCCCACTCAACCGGACGGCGCAGCGCCTCATGACAATGCAGCCGGGCAGCGGTGGCTCAACGCACCTTGCGCACCCAGCGATCTTTATACAGCACAATATCGGACAGGCTTTGCACTTCCAAAAAGTCCATGATCAGACGGTGGAAGTTGGCCGGGTCGGAAAGCATCGGGAAGTGCCCCACTTCTGGCACCACCTCGCAGCGGAAGCTGCTGTTGTTGTAGCCCAGAAAAGTCATCAGCTCCGCGCTGGGGGCCTTGAGGAAGCGATCATTCTCCCCGTGGATCATCAGGGTCGGCGTGGCCAGCCGGCGGATATCGTGGGCCAGATCGATCCGGTCAAAGGACTGCATGCTGCTGGCGAAGGCTGTCGGCGCCGTCTTGGCCACTTCAGCCACATACCGCTCGTACTCCGGCGTATCGCGATCAAGATGTTCCGCCAGCAGGTCCTGCGGCGTCTTATCCGCCAGCACCTTGCGCAGTGGACCGGGCGTCACAGGGGTCTCCTTTGCCGCCGGCGCGCCGGGCAGGCCCAGATCAGATAGCCTGGGGATCGGGTCGCCGGGTTTGATCTCCGTTCCCGCCAGGGGGGCCATGCCGGGGCGCCGCAACACAGTCGCATCGCTGGCCGAAGCGGGCGGCGCGGCCTGCCCCTCGGCGATGCGCTTTTGCAGCTCCGCCGGGCGGGCCATGACCGTGGGCGGCGCAGGCACTGGCGGCGATGGTGGCGGCGTGTCAGGTACCGGGGCAGAAGCCTGCTCCGACTCGAAGACGGGCGGGCTGATAACCATCAGCCGCGCCACCCGGGCCGGGCTGCGGAGCGCGTAGCGGATCATCACCGCCGCGCCGAGCGAATGCCCCACAAACGCCGCCTTGGGGATGCCCAGCCGGTCCATGAAGGTATTCAACAGCTCGATCTGAGCATCCAGGCCCAGCTTCTGCGGGTCCTTGCCCGAATCGCCGTAGCCCCACAGGTCCACGGCGTATGTCCGATACTTCATGGAGAGCTGCTGCATTGAGGGGAGCCAGTACCGCCACGAATTCAGCCAGCCGTGCAGCAAAATAACCGGGCGGCCGCGGCCAAGCACCTCATAATGGACCAGATCGTTGTCAATGGTTACAGCACTCATACCTGCCCTTTACCCGACTCCGATAAACCTGTCAGCTCAGCTCAAGCCCTCTGAGAATCTCCGCCACGCGGCGCGTGAGTTCATCCGGCGCGAACGGCTTGAGGATATAGGCCATGGCGCCGGCTTCAAGGCCAGCCTGCATCTCTACATCCTGCCCCTTGGCCGAAAGAAACACCACCGGGATTTCCTTGACCCCATCCATCTGCTTGAGCACCCGGCAGGCTTCGTAGCCGGTCATCTTCGGCATACGCACGTCCATCAGAATCAGGTCCGGCATCACCGTCGGAGCCATCTCTACGGCCTCAGCGCCGTTAGATGCTTTGTGCACCTCATGCCCGGCATACTTGAGCGTGAACTCCACCAGGTCCCGGATATCACGCTCGTCTTCAGCGATCAGGATTCTCGCCATGCTCACTCCACCTTACCTATAGATTCAGCGGCAGGCCGGCTTCCGGAAGGCTTCAACGCCGCCCGGTTACTCAGCCTGCATCTGGGCCAGCTCCGCCGGCAGCTCGGTTATCAGAGGGATGACCACATAAAAGGTCGACCCGGCTCCTTCCTGACTTTCCAGCCAGATGCGGCCATTGTGCATCTGGATCAGCTCCTTGACCAGAGCCAGGCCCAGCCCGGTGCCGGGGGTCTCGATCACCAGGGGGTCCTCATCATAGCGATAGAAGCGATCGAAAACGCGGCTCTGCTGATCTTCGGGGATGCCGATGCCGGTGTCAGCTACGGAGAACAGAATAGCATCCGCGCCTTCCATCCGGACAGACAGGGTAATAGTACCATTTTCGGGGGTGTACTGGTAGGCATTATCGACCAGATTGGTCATAACCTGCATCAGTTTGTCCGGGTCCGCGTAGGTATCGGGGAGGCCCTCATCGATCGCCTCGACCACCGTCATGGCTTTGCGTTCCGTCCCGATACGCCCGCGCAGATTGTCCAGCACCGTGTGCGCGATCTGGCCGAGGTTGATCTGCTGATAGTGGAGCGTAGAGCTGCCGGAATCGATGCGGGAGATGTTGAGCAGGTCATTGACCAGAATGCTCAGACGATCGGCGTTGTTCTTGATGACCGTCAGGAAGTCCCGCTGGTGCTCGTTTATTTCACCGACCGCGCCCATGACCAGCAGATCAGCATAGCCCTTGATGCTCGTCATTGGCGTCCGCAGCTCGTGCGAGACATTGGAGATGAACTCCGTCTTCATGCGGTCCACTTCGACATCGCGGGTGATATCGCGCACCACCGATACCGTCCCGAGGAACTGGTCGCCCATATGGACCGGGGCCAGAGTAACCTGAACGACGCGCTCGCCTAACTCCAGCGTCTCCGCCAGGTAATCGCCGGAGCGAATCTGGCTGGGGTCGTTCATCCAGCGCTGGATGGTATCGGCCCACTGCCGCCCGCCGCCGCCGTAGAGGCCGCGCAGACTGCTGATCGGGCGGCCCAGAATCTCGTTACGCCGGATGCCCAGCACGCGCTCAGCAGTCCGGTTGAACAGGGTAATTTCGCCTGTCTCATTGGCGAACATCACGCCGTCAGCGACGCCTTCCAGAATAGCGTTGCTCTTGGATGCCTCGATCTGCTGCTCGCGGACCATATCACCCAGCCGCTCAGCCTGTTCGCGGATGAAGAGGTACAGTTCCGCGTTATTGATGGAGGTCGAAAGCTGGTTGGCGGAGGCCATCGCCAGCCGCAGGTGATCCTCATTGAAGATCCCCGGCTGGCTGTTGTAGAGCATCAGAACGCCAAGCACCTCGTCGCTGGTTTCCAGCAGCACCGCCAGCGTAGCGCGCGGGATGCGATCGCGGGGCGAGTCCTGCATCCAGCGCGAGTCCGTCTGAACATCATCAACAACAATCGACTGTCGATTCTGGATCACCCAGCCGGCCAGCCCTTCATTGAGGCGCTGCCCGCCCTCCGGGCCGGGGCCGGCCACCTGATCGCCCAGTTCAGCCCGCCTGTACAACTGCTCGGAGTGGTGGTCGATGAGCAGGATCAGCCCCTGCTCCGCGCCGGTCGCCTCCGCCAGCAGGTGCAGCGCGCGGTCCAGCACGCGGTCCATATCAAGCGTCGCCGACAGTTCTGCCGTGATGGTGTACAGCACGTTGAGCCGGTCGCGCTCCGACCGCACTTCTTCGGTCTGGGCGCGGACACGCCGCTCCAGCTCCTGGTTGAAGCGCCTCAGCTCGCTGAAGAGGTTAGCGTTCTGGATAGCGACGGCAAGCTGACTGGCGACGGTGGTCAGGATGCGCTGGTCGTTAATACCGAAGGAACGCGGGTCATGCTCGTCTCCAATCGCCAGCACTCCGACGGTCTCCAGGCCGACTGACAGCGGCACAGCCACAAAGCTGGCCAGGTCCGGTATCGTCGTCTCAATCTCGAGGTTGCGGCGCACGCCAGCCAGTTCATCGCCCAGCAGGATCAGTGGCCTGTTGTGGCGGATGATCCACGAGAATTCGTCCTGTCCCAGCGGCCGGGTCGGAAGCGCAACATCCTTGCCCTGGTATATCGCAACCGGGAAGCTCAGTTCGTCGTTTTCGCGCTCGTACAGGGCAAGGTACAGCCATTCGGCATGCGTCAGAGAGGGAATCTGGGTGCGGACGATTGGCAGCAGCTCCCGCATATCGACCGCCGCCGACACCAGGCGGCTCAGATCGTTGATCAGGAAGGCGAGCTGAACCTGAGCGGCTGTCTCGGTATTCAGGCGGGCGTTTTCAATGGAGATGGCCGCCTGCCCGGCCAGGGTGCGCGCGATACGCTGGGCGCTCAGGCTGAAGCTCCGGTAAGCGCCGCAGGCATCAATCCTGACCAGCCCGATGGCGTTTTCGCGCACAACCAGCGGGATCAGCATGCGAGCGGTGCTCCCGGCTTCTTCCATCTCTGCCAGCTCATGTGGCTCAATCTCATCCCCGCGCTCGCGGTGCAGGACAATGGCGGTGCGCTCCTGCAGGACTTCCCGGCGCAGCGGATACTGACGCAGCGCGTAAATTGTCCCCGCCGGGGCGCTCCGATCCGCGTCGATCTGATTGACATCCGCATAAACGCGCAGTTCCTGCTCAACCTCGTCCCACAGCATAACGGAACAGGCATCGGCGCCGAGCGCCGCCAGCATTTGCTGGGCCACGCTGCTCATAACTGTGTCCAGCTCCAGCGTCAGCGAGGTGGCCTGTGAAGCCTCAAACAGAGTTTCCAGTTCGCGCGTACGGACGAAAGACTGCTCCAGAAGGTTGGCATTCTGGGCGGCGATGGCGGCCTGCGAGGCCACTATCTGCGCCAGCTCCACCTGCTCCGGAGTGAAGCGCCGCCGCTCCCCCGCCGCCTCAAACAGGAAGAAGCCGATCACCTGGCCGCCGACAACCAGCGGAGTGATCATCAGCGAAGCAATATCGCGCGCGTGCAGGGCGACGCGCATGCTGCGCAGCAGGGGGTCGCCCATCGCGTCTTCCACAACCAGCGGCTGCGAAGTTCGCCGGATGTAATCAACCGCCGAGTCCTGATCCAGCACGATGATCTCGGTCGGCGGCGCATCCCCGCGCGGATACTCAACGATGACGGAGCCGATCGACTGCTCCAGATCGAAGAGCACGGCGCGGGCGCCGGGCAGGTCCAGCGCCTCGGCAGTCTCGCGCAGGGCGACTTCGAAGATATTCTCGACATCCAGCGACTGGGCCAGCCGCACCGACACACGGTTCAACAGGCTGAGGCGCTCGGTCTGCTGGGTCAGTTCGTACGTACGGCGGCGCGCGTCGGCGAACAGGCGCGCATTTTCCAGCGCCACCGCCGCCTGGTTAGCGAAGGCCAGCGTAAGCTGCACATCGTTGTCGGTGTAATAATTCGGCTCCACCTTATCCAGCGCCAGCAGGCCGATGATCTCCCCTTTGCTGATCAGCGGCGCGCCGAGCCAGTTCAGCGTAGGACGGTGCTCGCTGGCCGGGAAGCGTTCATCCTGCCGCACATCCAGGACGTTGAGAGCCTGCTGACGTTCGGCGATATCGCGGAAGAGGGCGCTGTCCTCAATGGCGACAGTCAGGCCGATCAGCTCAGCGGCAGTGCCGCCGTATCCACGCGCTGAGGCGATGCGCAGATTCTGATCCTCGCGCAGCCAGAGTGTCACGCCGTCGTACACCACCACTTCGCCAAGCTGGTCCAGCACCAGGCTGATCACCTGCTCCGGCTCCAGGGTCGCGGTCAGGCGGCTGGAAACATCGGTCAGCGCGGTAAGCTGCTCGGCGCGGGCCGCCAGGTCCGCCTCCAGCCGGGCGCGCTCCGTGACATCCTCCACCAGCAGCACCACGCCGGTGACCTCACCCTCCTGCTGGAGTGGATACAGATAGAAGTTCTGGACAAAGTGCTGATCGGCGGAGGGCTGGCTGACCACGTTGAACAGCACTTCCGGCCGGCCCGTGGCGATCACGTTGCTCAGGCCGCCGGCCAGAATTTCCCGGTATTCCGGGCGGTACGCAAATAAATGCTGCCCTTCCGCCTCAGAAGTCCATCCGTAATGGAGACGCATGAAGTTGTTAAGAGTCGTCACCTCTCCATCGCGATCCATCACCACAATGCCCTGCTGAATGGACTCGACGATGGCGCCGGTGTAGCTCTGCAGATCGCGCATCTCCTGATACAGCCGGGCGTTCTGGATGGCGATGGATGCCTGGGTGGCGAAGATGGCCGCGCGCTCCATAGCAGTGACGCTGAACGGCTCTTCTGAAGCGATGCGAACTACCACCAGCACGCCCAGGGCCACTCCTTCCCGCAGGAGCGGGACGCCCATGACCGACCGCGGCGTGAAGAGGCCGGTGAGCGCGCTGTCGAACTCGTTCTGGAGAGACACATCGTTGACATAAAGCGGCTGCTGATCTGTGAATACGCGGGCCGCCAGCACGCGGCGATCGTCCAGCCCCACCCGCATCCCTACGAAATCCTGGTGGGCCAGCCCCACGCCGGCGATGCCGAGCAATTCGCCGTGATCGGCCTGGAAGATATAAGCGCCCTCCACCGCCAGAATTTCCAGACTCTCCTGGCAAATACTGGCCAGCGTCGTGGGCAGGTCCAGCGTGGCGTTGAGGTGGCTGCCCAGGCGTGCCAGCACTGTCGAGAAGCGCTCGCGCTCGGCTGTCTGCTGGTACAGGCGGGCGTTCTCGATGGCGACTGATGCCAGGTTCGCCACACGCTGCACCAGGGGCACGCTCCGGGTGTCGAAGCCAAAAGCGTTGTTCAGCTCGCTGCCCATATGCAGCACGCCGACGACGATGCCGCCGACCGTCATCGGCACAATCAGGCTGCTGCGATCGCGCTGCGCGTACCACTCCGCCAGGTCCTGATACGGGATATCAGTCTCGTCTTCGCCCAGCAGGTACACATGGCCGCTGGCCTCGCTGAAGCAGCGCCCCATTGCCGTGTCGGTCACAGGAATCGGGCGACCAGGCCGGACATCCATCCGATCTATATTGACGAAGTGCACTTCCAGCGTATCGAAATAATCGTTGACTTCGTCATAAAAGCCCACGGTGAGCCGCGTAAAGGGCAGAAAACGCTGCAACGCCTCAGCCACCGCCCGCACGATCCGATTGATGTCCAGCGTGCTGGTGACCGCCTGCATCATCTCATTAAACAGAGCTTCTTGTTCAGCGGAGCGGCTTGTTTCCTGATACAGGCGAGTCATCTCGATGGCGTTGGCTGCCTGGTTGGCGAACAGCTCGATCGGGCGGATGCTCGCCTCAGTCGGAGCCTGGCCCCGGGCCGGATCGCGCATGCCGATCACGCCGATCAGGCGATTCTCAGCGCCGTAAATCGGCAGGTACACCTGATCATCCGGATGCCAGACGCCGGCCGGCACAGCCGTCCCGGGGTCCGGCGGCTGCCCGCCGCGCAAATGCTCAATCACCCAGGGAGCGTCATAACGCAGGTAAAACGCCGTCCCCAGCCGCATTTCGTAGAAGGCCGGGTCGGACAGGCGCTGGCGCCACTCCGCGCCGGAGCCGAGCAGGCTGTTCAACTCGTCAACTTCCTCGTCGTCATAGCCCGCGTAGATCAGCGTAGTCGGCTCCATGCGCTCATCGCGCAGCGTGATGAAGACACGGCGCCAGCCAGCGCTCCGGATGCCCTGAGTGACCACCTGCAGACGGGTGGGGACATCCGCCGCCCGCTGAATCTCGGTAGAAACAGCGTACAGACGCTCCAGCAGGTCGCGCTCCCGGCGGGCGGCGTCAACCTCGCGCTGCACTGTCTCCAGCAGCCAGAAGTTCTCCACCGCAATGGCCGCCTGCTGGGCAAAAATCTCCAGCGGCTCGATAACCGAACGCACCGGACGCCGGCCATCCGTCGGGGCGTCCACGCTTATGTAGCCGACCATGGTCCCATGTGAGTCGCGCAAGGGGACCATCAGAAGATCGTCCGGCTGCCAGAGGGCCGTCGACTCGGCGTCGGTGACGTACTCCTCGTGGTAAAGCAGATCGCCGTCAGTGAGGAAATGCGCCCATTCCGACGACGCTTCCGTCGGCAGGAAGTAGGACTGGCTGATACGGAATTTCTCCTGCATCAACCCTTCAATCCGGGAGCGGGGGGTGGTCTTCTGCTTGATCTCGGCGAACGTAGCCAGCGGGATGCCGGCCTGAGCCACCCGGCGGAACGCATCGATCTGCTCATCGAAAATGCTGATCAGGACGACGGCGTAACCCGCCGACATCTGAATGGCGTGTGCGACCGCCTCCAGGACGCCCTCCACATCGCGCTCGGAGCGCAGCACCTGGCCCAGCTCGAAAATCTGGTTGAGCTGCTCCACGCGGCGGCTGAGGAGCAAGTTGCGGCTGATCTGCTCGCGGAAGCTGGCGTAGTTGCCGTAGGCAGTGGCCGCCTTCAGCGCCAGAGCGCTGACGAACAGCTCCGTCTGGGAGTCAAATACCCGGGCCGCAGTATGCGCCAGATGAATGACGCCGACGGGTTTTTCGTCATACAGAATCGGCACGATCAGGGCTGAGATCGCTGAGGCAGGCTCCGCCTCCCAGGGGCTATCGGCGTAGTCAGCCACCGCGATCACCGATCGGGTGCGCAGCGCTTCCTCCTCCACCGGCAGGCTGGCCGCCGGCAGGACATCTTCGGCCCCGTAACGCCGCATCTCCTCCGGCTGCGCGACATCGGCCCATTCCTCGCGCGGGGAAAGCATGAGCAGGGTGCATTCAGCCACCCCGGTGACCTGCATCACTTCGCGCCGGATCACCCGGGTGATGCGGTCCAGCTCCACCGTCAGGGCCAACTCGTTGGCGACGCGGTTGATAGCGTCGAGTTCGGCCACCCGCGTCCGGAGGGCGGCATCGTTCATATCACGCAGACGCAACCGTTCGATGGCGGCGCTGATCTGCAAAGCAATCAGCCGCAGGCCGTCCAGGTCCTGCGGCCGGTAGTCGCCGGGACGATTCGCCACGACTAGCTCGCCCAGATTCTGTCCGCCAGCTTTCAGCGGGGCGACCGCGAGCCGGGTCAGATGCAGCCGGTCGAGCAGCGGTCGGTACACAGCCGGCAGGTCAGAGTCCTGATTCGGGTTATTGCTCAGCAGCGACCGCCCGGAGATCAGGGCGCTGCTTTCGCTGCCCGGGGCGTAGACATCGATCGTCAGCTCATCCGCCGGAGATGCCCCGTAGACGTATTCCGGCAGAATCCGCAGCGCCCCGCTGGATTCATCCAGGAAGTCCACCAGCGCAATCGGGCTGTCGAAGAAATGCGCCGTCTCTCGCAGGGCGCCCTGCAGCATCTCCGTAAGCGAAGCCGGGCGGCTGAGAATCTCCGAGATGACGCGCAGAGCGCGGGACTCGCTGATTTGCGCCTGAATCTCGCTTTGCAGATGCGTGTTTTCCAGCGTCAACGCCAGTTGCGCCGCCAGAATACCGGCAATCCGGGCATCATCCCCGGTGAAACCCAGATGCCCGCGCTTGTTGCAGATCAGGATCGCGCCGATAGCAGCGCCGCGGACGAGCAAAGGCGCCAGCAAAATCTGCTGGATGCCCACCCAGCTTGTCAGTTGTTCCAGCCCAATTTCAGCGGCAACCGGGTCAGCGCTCAGATCATTGCACAGCCAGTACTCGCCCTCCCGCCACAGGCGCTCCATCTCGCCCTGGATCGGAATCTGGATGTACTGAAGCAGCTCCGGATCAACGCCCTGGAAGGTCGGATCGGGGACCAGCGCCCGGCGGGGGGCCTCAAACAACAGCACGCCGGCCATCTCGGCGCCGAAGAGCGCGATCATGCGCGCCGACGAGTCGGTATACAGCGCAGCGTAGTCGCGCGTCCGCCCCGCCGCCAGCCCGATCTCGTGCAGGGCGCGGACCTCGGCGCTGCGGCGCTGGTCGCGCTCAATCAGGCTCAGGCTGTCCAGCACGATGGCGGCCTGGGCAGCGAACAGGCTCAGCCGCTGGATCTCCCCGGGACCGATATTTTCACCGTTACGCCGGTTGCAGATCTGCACCATGCCGATCCGCCGCCGGCCAATCATCATGGGGACCAGGGCCATCGAGCGCAAGCCAAGCGGCTCGCAATAGTCCCGCAGGCCAATCTCGTCGATCAGGGTTTCGTCGCGCAGCCGGTTGGCGTACCAGCCCTCATCGCGCAAGAAGACTCGCCGGGCGGCCGAGCCTTCCGGAAGATCAAAGTGATAAGCGTCCAGGATAGCGTCGGGCATCCCCTGGAAGGGCCGCTGCGGGATCAGGCGTTCTTGCAGCGGGTCATGCAGGAGCAGGCCGCAAACCTGAACGTCAAGGGCCTGGGCGATATGCTGGACAAACCGCGCGACAAGCTGCCCCTGATCGGTGAGCGTCGCCGAGCCTTCCAGCATAGCCTGCACGCCGGAAAGCTCGTTATAGCGCAGAACCCGGTCTTCATAAAGCCGGGCTTTATCAATCGCGGCGGCTATCTGGTTAGCGGCGGCTTCCAGGAGCGAAAGGTCCTCATAATTGAACAGCCGGGGCTGGGCGCCGACAAGTTGTACGACCCCCAGGAACTGCTCCCCGATGAGCAACGGAGCGCCGATGTAGCTGCGACACTCCACGCCCCGCTCCGTCGACAAAGCGATGCCGGGGTTGTTCAGGCCATCTTCGACCAGGAGCGGCTGCCGGTAGGTGACTACCCAGCCCGTATATCCCTGCCCGCTGGAGGCTTCTTCTCCCAGCAGTTCCAGCCCCTGAAGGTGGTCAGGATTCCCCTGCCCGGCCAGGGCTGTGAACGTCCCCGCCTCCGCGCCCCACACCGCAATCTGCCCGGCTTCGTAGGTGATCGCCCGGCTCAGGCTGGTGAGGATGGCTTCCATTGTCTCAACAAGAGGCTGGTTAGCCGCGATATGCTGGCCGATCTCGCTCAGCGTGACCAGAGATCGGGCGGTGCTCGCGCCATATTCTACGCGGTCCGCGGCCATGTCGCGCAGGACGACGACCATATGCCGCGCCGCCCCCTCCCCCGGTAGCTGGTGTGACGAAGCGTCCAGCCGGCGCAGGCCAAGCTGAAAAGTCGCCCGGCCCTCTGTCGCGAAGAGATCGCGGAACGCATCAGCCGGGCTGACCATGGCTGCCATGACTTCCAGATCGGGTTCACCGCCGTTCATGCCGAACCACTGGCGGGCATGCTGGTTGGCAAACGTGACACGCCCGTAACCTGACGACAGCAGAATCGCGTCCGTGGTGCTGGCCAGATTGACAGGCACCGGCGGGCGATCGTGCAAAGCCAGATCGGCACGCTTACGCTGGCGGAGTAACCAGTACACCGCTCCAAGCAACACCAGGCCAGCAATGAGTAGATAAACAGCCAGATTCATGGTCTTGTTTCACCATTGGCGCCAGCTCGCTGCGATAGAATCCGGGGCAGCGTCCGGGCGCCGCTACCACTCTGTTTCGTATTCTTCAACAGGCGCGCCCCCCAGGCGGCGATCTTCCGCAGCCAGCTCCGTGATCTCGCGAATGTCGGCGAACGTCTGCGTCCGTGCGGAAACCGACCCGACTGAGAGCGTCATCAGCGGAACCTGCCGTTCAGCGCCGTCGCTGGTGTGGACGATCATGTAACCGCGCTCGCGATCAATGAACGAATAATGCTGCTTGATGTCATCCGCGAAGCGCCTGACAATCCGATCCTTGAGGCCCTGCAGGTTATCCGTGTGAGTGATGACAACAAAATTGTCACCGCCAGGGTGGCCGACGAAATCGTTGGGCGTCCCCATCTCGTCTATCACCTCGCCCAGCAGCAGGGCCGTGAACCGCTGCACTTCGTTGCCGGCCACGAAGCCATACACTTCGCGGAAGGCATCGAGCTGGTTAACTTTGATGTCGATATAGCTCCAGGTGTTGTTGCTCGGCGTGCGCATCAGGTCGCGAAGCTGCTCTTCAATCAACCGGCCGCTGGGCAGCCCGGAGTTGGCATCGGTCAGGGAGATCATCTCCGAACGCTGGATGGCGTTCTGGACGCGCAGCTTAAGCTCCTCGATATCGAACGGCTTGGTGATGTAATCGTCCGCGCCCAGCTCCAGCCCGGCGATCTTATCGCTGCGCTCATCCTTCTGGGTCAGGAAGATGATCGGGATATGGCTGGTCCGCGTTGTCGTGCGCAATTCCTTACAGACGGCGTACCCATCCATGTCCGGCAGCATAATATCCAGCACAATCAGGTGGGGGAGTTGTTTGCGCGTGTAATTAAGCGCATCACCCCCACGCGGCGCGACCTGAACATCGTACCCCTGTCCGCTGAAATAAATACGCAGCATGTTGGAGATATCGACATCATCCTCAACTATCAGAATCTTGGTTTTGCTCATACCTGATCACTCCCCAACGTAAAGGGCGAACCCTCGTTGAAGTGGTGCGGCGTCTGTGCCACAGGCAGCCGCGCCACTCGATTAAACAAGGTTTACGGTCCATCATTACTATACATGTGAACGTTTTGAGACGCCACCGCACTCCTAACGAAACCCTAACCTGAGCAGGCTCCTCCGGCGCAGAAGAATGCCCGGCCCTTCCGCCACAATCCGGCCGAGATTCCTGTAGATTCCCGGGGATTCTGTATCTTCTGTCGCCAGTACGCAGGAGAATACAGGCCCTTCTCCTCCGTTGTGACCGTTCAGAACAGGTTAGAACGGTTAAGAAATTCCTACCCCGGCGGGCGGCGACCACGCGCGGCGGTTCGCAGCCGCCCGTTCGCGCACATGAGCGATATGCTCCGCGGTGACAGGGCCGCGCTCAAAACTGCGGAAGTAACCGAGCCGGAAGCCGTGCCGCCTGGCAATCTCGCTGATCTCGCGCACCTGTGCCCGCGAGATTTGCTTGCCCAGGCTGTAATCCTCATACCGGCCTTCCAGCGCCAGAGCCATCGTCTCCGCCATGCAGGCGTACGCCATCCGCGGCGGGAAGCCGAAATCAAAGTGGAAGTCCACCGGGCCGGGCACTTCAACCATCCCGCCTTCAATAACCAGCACATCATCCCGCAGGGCAGCGACCTGTTTGGAGACATCGCGCGGGCGGGCGACATCGCAGACAACTGCCCCTGGCTTGAGGTGCCGGGCTTCGATCACGGCCGTTGTGGCGCTGGTCACGGTCAGGACCAGATCAGCGTCGTAGATGCTGTCCACCCCGGTGCTCGTATCCAGATCGGCCCGCCCGCCCTCCTCGCACAGCTCTCGCACAGCCGCCAGCGCTTCCTCCCGGCGCCCGATCAGAGTCAGGTGGGCCACTTCTTCAGCCAGCATCTGGGCGCACACACTGCCAATCGCGCCGGTCGCGCCAACCACCGCCGCCCGCGCCTCTCCCATGCGGATATCCATTTGCTCCGCCGCCTGGCGCACCGCCTGGACAGCCATGTCGATAGTGTACGAGTCGCCGGTCGTCACCGGAATCTGCAGCGCATCGGCGATCGTGATCCCGGCGTCGCCGACAACCGACGTATACGCCCCCAGGCCCAGAATCCCGGCGCCCAGACCTTCTGCCATACGTCCGGCGGCGATGATCTTGTTGTAGACGCGATTGACCGGCAGCGTCATCATGCGCTGCGGCGTGAACGGGCAGGCCACAAACCAGCCGCGAAGCTCCTGACCGGTGCTGGCGGAGCGGATCCCCGTGATCTCCGAGATGTAGACCGGCGGAAAATACGTGGAGAAGAAATCCACCTGCCTCCGGGTCAGTATTTTGCCCAGCCACGGCCACTTGCGTGAGACGTCCTTCTTGGGATCAATCGGGTGAATGATGAAGGCGAAGGGTTCGACGGTCGGTGTTGCTGGCATAGGACGCACCTTCTGGGTCCGGCTCCGACGGCGAACCAGGCCAGTTTCGCGCCGGGCCCAATAAAAAACGGGGCTGGTAATTTGAACAGCCCCCGTCTTTTTTCGCTACAGGTTTGCGGTACTACCAGGACTGCTCTTCGACATCTTCTCCCTGGCGCGGGTAGTAACGGGGATGCATGTCGCGGATGTGATCGGGCATATTGTGGTGGGCGCTTTGCTCGAAGGTGACATTGCGCATAATCACCCGGTTATGCGGGTCCACGGCCAGCACGGTGTCGGATTCGATCATGCGCGCCGGGAAGATCACGAAGCCCGACCCGATCCGGCAGTTGTGGCCGACACAGCCGCCCAGCACAATCTGCCCTACTTCCTCCAGCCCGTGAATGCCCATCGCCCGAATCGGGGTCGGCAGCAGGTTGAAGTCGGTGAAGGTGTTGCCTGCACCGACAAACGTATTCCGCCCCACGACGCACATCTGGACGCATGTATTCTGCGCCAGGATACAGTTATCCATGAAGACGCTGAAATAGCTGGAAGCGCGGAAGGGGAAGAAGCTATTGTTGCCGATTACGCTGGTCATGAGCTGGCAACCCTGATCGATGCTGACGTTATCGCCGATATGGCAGTTGTCAATGACCACGCCCGGCCCGATATAGCAGTTCTTGCCAATCGTCGTCGGCCCCAGGACAGTCGCCGAAGGGTGAATCTGCGTCCCCTCCCCCACCTTGACCAGCGCCGTGCTGGAGAGCAGTTGCTTCCATTCCAGGACAGCCCGCCACAACACCTTCATCTGCAGGAAGTTGCTGCGCTTGATCCGCTCCTCGAACCGGCTCCCGCGGGCGAAAACCCCCTGTACGGTGTTGGCGAAGTATACGTGCACCCAGCTCTCAATGGAAAGCAGCACGCGCTCCGACAGAAAGTGGGTGAGATCGTTGCCATCCTGCGACATGTAGTGCGGGACGGAGTAAAAGCCCTTTTCCTTGGAATCGGTGGGGACAATCAGCGGCGTGATGCGGTCCGTGTAGCCGTTCGGGAAGTACCACAGGTCGGCCATGTAGCTCAACGGGTTATTCCGCGATTCGCCCTGTGGCTCGAAGCCGCGCGACAGCGGCCGGGCGTAGGTCTTGAATACACGGTCATCAGGATGGTACGCCGCCCGCACCCCGCAGTGATTCTGGTCGGCCAGCCGCCTGGCGTGCTGGTAGAAGAAATCCAGGTACTCGCGATCAAAATAAACGCTGTCACGATAGACCAGGCACGGTCCATCGACCCGGCGATCCGCCAGATCGGTCAGATCGTGCAGCGGCAGCTCCACCTGTGACTCCATCGTTTTGCCGAAGTATTCGTTCAGCAGGTCTTCCTGGTGCAGCTTGAGCTGCTTGCCCATGAATGAAAGCTCGCTGGCCGGCTCATTGAACGGCGGGATATGCCGCTCGTCCTGGATGGTGAATTTGCGGAGTTTCTGGGTCATGATCATCAATCCAGGGGCTTCTTGTCAATCGCGATCGTACAGATCTCATCCCCACAGGCCTGGCAGGCGGTTTCTTCCACGTGAAAAGTCTTGCCGCCGCTCAGCCACATCAGCGATTCCTGCAGCAATCCGACCGCCAGGTAGCACACCGGTTGTTCAGCCTGGACGCCCCAGCATAACGGATTACGCTCGATATGCCAGTAAAGCGTCCCCGGCGTTTCCTGAAGGCGCACCCGCTGATCGGTATGCGTATTGAACAGGTCGGAGAAGGCGTGGGCGCCTTTTTCCATCTTGATGCTGAACGGCAAAAGCTGAAAGGTCAGTTCCGCCAGGCCCATCATGGGGCCGTATTCGCGGATGCCATGCTTGAAGCACATCCGCCCCACCCGCAGGGAGACGCCGCGCGCGCCGCGCGGGCCGTACATATCTATCAGCGCGCGGGTCAGCCCGCCGATCACCTCAAAACCGAACTGTCGATCGGAGTTATTAGCAGGCGGCGCCTGCGCCAGATATTCGCAGCCGGCCAGCTTGAACAGGGCGTGCAGCACATTACGGCCGAGCACATCCTCATACGCCAGCAGCAGGACGCGCCCCATCCGGTTGGGATAGGCGAAATGCGGCGGATGCGCAGAAGTGGTCGGTGCATCCGGTGGCAGTGCAGTCACGAAGGAAAGTCCCCGCTACCCATTACGTAAGAAGTCGAGCACGGCTTCGTGGAAAAGAGCCGGCTCATCCAGCATGACAAAATGGCCCGCGTTCTTGAAGAAATGTATCCTGGCCTGCGGAACGCCCTGGGCCAACACTTTGTGCTGGTTGGGGTGCACGATGATGTCCTTTTGCCCGTAGATGCCCAGCGTCGGTATGGCGACCTCCGTCAGGAGCGGGCGCAGGTCGGTCTGGCGCAGCGTGCCGATGCTCTGAAAGAACGAGTTGACGGACACCTGAGAAAAGTCATCGGCAATCATTTTGGACATACGGCGCCCATCATTCGCCATAAAGTAGGCATAGCCGCGCAGAAAGAGCTTGACCGCCGGCGGAGCGATGAAGAAGAAACGCGCCACTGCCCGGTATCCGGAGGCTTTGAGCAGCAGGTTGAGCGACGAGCCGTCAATTGGCGAGCCGACCACGCCAACTTTAACCACGCGGTCGGGGTGGCGGATGGCTGTGCCAAGCGAAACCGTGCCCCCCATAGAATGGCCGATGAGCGGAGCACGGCGAATACCCAGTTGTTCCATGAACTGGTAGACCAGCTCGATGAAGTTGTCTACAGCGAAGGTCAGGTGGCCCGTGGTTGCGGTGCTCTCGCCAAAGCCCCAGAAATCCAGCGAATACGTCCGGTACTCGCGCCCGATAACCTGGATCGTATCACGCCATAACGCCCATGAGCCTAACCAGCCATGTAGTAAAAGCACGGGTTTACCCCGGCCATACGTTTCGTAATGGACAATTCCCTGGTCAGTTACCAACGACGCCACGACAGGTGGCCCCCCTACACGAAGTCACGGCATTACGCCCGCTACGCAATCCAGTTCCCGTGTCAGCAGACCGTGAGCCTGACGGTCGGGACCCCAGGCCCTATAATTCCATTTCTTCCAGAATCGAATACAGCAGTTCCAGCAGAACGGTCTTGACGCTCTCTTTGTCCAGCGCCACACACGGCAGCAGCTTGACGCCGTCTTCGATACGCAGGGCGATACGCAGGTCTTCGGGGGACCAGGCATCGGGGTGATCCTGCTTGTTGGCCGCCACAACATAAGGGGTTGGGGCATAAGCGCGGAAGGTCTCCAGGATGCTCTTCGCCTCGCGGAACGTCTCCGGCTTGGAGCTATCGACCATCACCACGAAGCCGAGCATGCCTTCCGCCAGGATTTCCCACATAAAGTCAAAACGGCGCTGTCCGGGCGTGCCAAAAAGGTACAGGACCAGGTCATCGTCCACGGTGATACGACCGAAGTCCATCGCCACCGTCGTCTGGTCTTTAACCTGCTCCGCAGGCGTCGTGATATCGCGCTCAGTTGAAACAACTTCGATTTCCGATATGGAACGGATAAATTCGGTCTTGCCCGAACTAAACGGGCCGGTAATAACCATCTTGACTGTTTGCATAGCCGTCTCGCTTCTTCCAAGAGCCGTGCCTGCTGGCGTGGCAGACAAACCAGGACACTACAGCGTTTTGATCCGATCGATAAGTTTGTTCACGACAGTCTTCTTGATCTGCGGCGCATCCTTACGACTACGCGCACCAGCCGCCTGTCTGGCTTTCTCCTCCATGCCGGGTGGCTTGACCAGTTCCACCAGGCCGGCCTGGAGCAGCCCGTAGACGATACGCCGGATCTCGGTGTCGTTCATGTTATTGGCTTTAGCAATCTGGCGGATCGAGTTCTTGGGGTTGACGAATGAGACCACGCGCCATTCTTCGACGCTGAGATGAATCCCCTTGAACTTATCGCCCGGATCTTCGGGGAATTTGAGGGCGAAGTCCAGGTTGGGCAGCTCGTCGTTGAGCGTCTCCAGTTCCTTGATCCGGCGGCTGCCTTCGATAATGACATTCTCCAGATCAATCGGGACGGTGATGCGATCGTCACCGGGAAGCTCGCCATCGTTGAAGGCGAAGGGGCCGTCCGCCCAGGTCAGGAGATCGTAGACAATATCCAGCGTATGCTGCTGGACGCTGGCGACGATATCGGCCTGGGTGACGTAATTGGCCTGGATCAGAAGTAGAGCGAGCGCCTTATCGCTGGTGAGAGACGCCCGTTCCCGGATTACCTGCGCCTGGCGATCATTCAGCTTGCCCGCCTTATGCAGCACTGACGCCAGGTTGCCGTCCTGGGTGCCCATTTCCGCATAGATCAGCTTGCCGTTCTTGAAGGCAACGGCGGCGCGCTGCTTGCCGGGCGTGTACTTGGGCTCGCCCAGGGCATCTTCCTCACCGGTGGGGATTCCCTCGTAAATCATTAACATGCCCGTTTTGCGAGCCAGATTAATGAGGTTGAGCAACTGAGTTGTACTGAAATTCCTGAGATTGCCTTTAAGCGCCATCCCTGACCTGTTAATGGAGATTTCACCAACCGAATAAGGTGGATTGCGGCGCATTATACCCCCGCTCAAAAAGCGAGTCAAACCAGGCCGGGGCCTGTATCGGGGGCGGAAATCTCCGCAAAGCATCCAGTCAGCATTGTACAATTGACCGCGCAGCGGCGCAATCACAAGGTGGCCGCGATCCTGCCCCCCGGTAGAACTATTGCATCCCCGGTACAGATGTGACAGAATGGCCCAACCTGATCGGGGGGCGCTGATCGGATACATAAGCCTATGAAACGCCTTACGCTGTTCGCCGCCGCATGGTTTGTCATACTGTCTGTCGCCTGCACGTCCGCCGCCAACCCGACAGAGACGCCGCCCCCAACCGCCACGCCGATCCCGGCGGATTGGGTTGGCCCCTACCGCTTCCCACCCGGGGTTAACCCGCTGACCGGCCTGCCAGTAGCCGATACAGCCCGCCTCGCGCTGCGGCCTGTCGCTGTCAAGATCTCCAACGCGCCGGCGCTGGTCCGCCCGCAGGACGGCATCGGGCAGGCCGATGTGGTCTTTGAGCACTACGCCGAAGCCGGCCTGACCCGCTTCACGGCGGTGTTCCTCAGCCAGCTTCCGCGCCGGGTCGGGTCCGTGCGCAGCGCCCGCCTGATCGATGTCGAAATCCCGGAGATGTTCGAAAGCTACCTGGTCTATTCCGGCTCCAGCACCGGCGTGCGCGAACATATCGAAGCCTCAGACTTCGCTGAGCGGGCCTTCTACGGGGTGGAAATCGGGCCGCCCTCGTACTACCGCGACGAGGAGATCCCCGTCCCGCACAACCTGTTCGCCGATCTGGTGGCCGTACATGATCTGGCCGCCCGACGCGGGGTCAACACACCCCCCGCCCCGGAATACAGCGCCCTGGCCTTCAGCCCGGAGCCGCCGTACGCGGGCGAGCCGGCAGTCCAGATTGACGTGCAGTACGACGCTTCCGGCGCTCACTGGGAATATGATGCCCGCGACGGCCTCTACTACCGCTGGAGCGACGGCGAGCGACATTTCGACGCCACGCTCAACCGCCAGGTCAGCGCGGCCAACGTCGTCATCCTGTACGTCAACCATGTGGAGGATGTGACTATCGTCGAGAGCGAATGGGAGGGCCACAAGCGGTATTCGATTGAGATACAGCTCTGGGGGCGGGGGCCAGCCGTTTTCTTCCGCGACGGGCAGGTCTTCACAGGGACCTGGGAACGGGAAGGCACGACCGATATGTTCATCCTGCGCGGTGAGGATGGCGAAGTGATGCGGCTCAGGCCGGGCGTGACCTTCTTCCAGTTGGTGCCGCTGGAGTTCGAAGCGCTGTCCTGGCAGTGACTGCGTCGGACGCACTGCGCCGGGAGATTCGGCGCCTATTGCGTATTACGTATAATGAAGGCGGTTATAGCACAGAAAGCGCAGCGCCTGTATGCCCGCCCGATCCGCCAGTACTGCCGCTGTCAGAGAGCTCGAGTCCTACGAGAAGTACGGTCGCGCTTTGCATCTGCTGCCAGAAGTGCCCAGTATCGGCTTCGGCATCTACTATCAGGCGGCGCTGGGCGGTCCGCGCCCCCATGCCAGCGGCATTGTGTACGAAATCTGCTACATCAACCGCGGCAGCGTGGAATGGTGGATTGAGAACAAGCTCTACGAGGTCGGGCCGGATCATCTGTTCATCAACCGGCCCGGGGAATGGTTCGGCGGCAGCAACGCCATCTTCCACCCCTGCGAATTGTACTGGGTACAGGTGGAATTCACGATCAATGGCGCCCTGCCGGCGCTGACTCTGCAGGCTACCCGGCGGCTGCATAACGCGCTGGCCGCTATACAGGCCCGGTTCTTCAAAGCGCCGCCCGGCATCCGGACCCATTACGATGACATGCTGGCCGAATACCGTCAGATACAGCCCTACTCCACCCTGGCGGCGCGCGGAGCGCTGCACCAGATACTGGTCTCTTCCCTCCGCGCCCACGATCAGCAGCAGCGGATGCCCCGTTCCCCGGCCATCGAAGCGACTCTGCACTTCATCGAGCGCAACCTGACCGAAAACTATCCGGTCGAGCACCTGGCCGGGATCGCGAACATGAGTCCTGGCTACTTCTATAAGCGCTTTCTGGAAGAAGTCGGCTACACCCCCGGCGAATATCGCATGCGCCGCCGGATGCATCTGGCGAAGTATCTGCTGCGGGATCAGCAAATGCCGGTGACCGATATTGCCTTCATGCTCGGCTTTTCCACCAGCCAGTACTTCGCCACAGTGTTCAAGAAGCTGGTCGGCCTGACCCCGCGCGAATACCGCCAGATCGTCCGCCCCTAGCGCGCCCCCCCCGACTCAGAGATCAGGCGCTGCGCCGCCGCCACAGGGCGCGCCCCGCATCGATCACTTCTGGCCCGAAAATGCCGATCCCGCCCAGCACGGCCATCAGCAGGAACAGCCAGATCTGTTCCTCGCTCCGCAGGAAGATGAGAGCGTCGGTGACGCCCTGAAGATTCAGCCAGTAGGCCAGATACAGCGAGGCGAAGATCGTGGCGGCTGAGGCGGCGATGCGGACCAGAGTCGGCCAGCGGAAGGTGGCGGCAGCCGCCGCGCCCAGCGCCAGCCCCAGCCCGCCCAGTAACACCACTTCCAGTTTGGGATCGTTGAACTGAAGAGCCAGCACCTGAAAGTTAAGATAGGCGATCGCGCCAATCAGCGTGCCGAAGATCAGCCCCATCAGCAGCCTGGCCCACCATGGCCACAGCGTCGCCCCTTCGCCGCGCGGGCGGTAGGCGCTGCTGCCGGCCAGCCGCAGGGGCAGCGCCGCCGCCAGCATCCCGCCCAGCCCGGCCACCAGGCCGAAGGTCTGCGCGTTACCGACCACGCGATACAGATGGGCGAGCTGCAAAATTGATGACGAAGGGAACATGGCGTTGACATAGACGCCCAGGGCGATGCCGGTCCCCAGCAAAGCTGTGAAGAAGCGCAGCCCCAGCCGGCCAATATTCGCCGACAGGTAGCGCAGGGTCAGCGTCGCGAAAGCCCCCGCCCGCTGCCGCAGCGGAATCCGCGCGGGCAGGTTGTCGGCTTCGTCGCGGATCCAGACCAGCGCCGCCCGCGCCGGGTCCGATCCTTGCGCAGCCTGTGCCGCCAGGAATGAGGTCGCGATCTGCGAATGCAGCCGTCCGATGGTGCGGGCGGCCATCTCAGCGACATCAGGAGCGTCGCTCCGCATCGCCTGTTCGGCCAGCAGCAGGTCGGTATCGCGCGAGTAGGCGTACTCCCGCCATACGGAGGCGCGCGTCGCCCGGTGCGCCAGCAGCCCGACCACGGCCCGCCGGACGGTGACGCTGGTTTCGCTGTGCAGCAGGCGGCTGACGGTCAGCGCGATATTGGTGAGGTCGCTGTCCGGCACATCCCGCAGGAGCTGCACTGCCAGGGCGCGAGCCGCAGCGAGATCGCTGCGCAAGGCGTGTACAAACACCATCCGGCGCACAGCCACATCCGGGACCTGGGCCAGCCAGACATCCAGGGCATAGTTGTGCTCGACCGCGCCGCGCAGCATCGCTTCGCGTCCGGCCTCATCAAGCTCCAGCTCGTATCGTCCCGGCTGGCTGTAATAGTCGTGAATGTTGGCGAAGTGCGTCGCCCCGGTCAGGAAGCGCCCCTGCCCGCGTGCCCAGGCGCGCACCATCCGTTGGAAGAGCTGGCGGGCTTCCTGAAGGCCGGGCTGCTCCCCCAGACCGGCATCAGCCTCCACCTCCTCAACCAGCGGGACTCCCGGCACAGGCTCCGCCGCAGCCTCCGAAGGCGCAACGTGGGCGTCCACTGTCGCGGAGTCGAAGCGCGTCGTCCGCAGCAGCGCCTCATCAACAGGGCCGCGCATGGTCATGATCAGGTCTTCATCCACCGCCGCTTCCGTCGGCGCCTCGTAGGGAATCGCCTCCTGCCGGGGTTCTCCCTCTGGCGTCATAATCCGGGAGGGGGCAGCCGCCTGTCCCTGAATGCTGGCGGATACTTCGGTCATCAGCAGCATGGCGCTGTCAAAACGGGAGTTGACATCCATAGCCGTAGCGATGCGCAGGGGCGCCATCACCTGTTCCGGCAGATCGGGCCGGTACCGCCGGATATCGGGCAGCTCCTCGCCGTTCTGCACCTGCCGCAGGCACAGCGCCCCTTCTCCCCCGAACGGAAATTCGCCTGTGATCATCTGGAAAAGCATGATAGCGAAGGCGTATACGTCCGCCCGGTGATCAACCGGCTGGCCGAACATCTGCTCCGGCGGCATGTAGATCAGAGTGCCGGAGCTGACATTCTCCTCCTCGCCGAGGCCGACCACCGCGGCCAGCCCGAAGTCGGCCAGGTACGGCGTCCCGAAGCGGTCCAGCAGCACATTGGCCGGCTTGAGGTCGCGGTGCACGATCTTCTCGGTATGGGCGCGCTCCAGAGCCATAGCAATCGCTTCGCCGATGCGCAGCACTTCCGCGTCCGGCAGGCCGCCCTGCTCCACGATGCGATCCAGGAGCGAGCCACCGGGCACGTAGCGCATCACAATGTAAAGCTGCCGCTGAAATTCGCCAAAATCGTAGATCGGCAGGATATGCGGATGCTCCAGCGCGGCGATGATATGCGCCTCGTGCTCAAATCGGGAGCGCGTCGCCTCATCGCTGAGATCAGCCATGATCGTTTTGATCGCCACCGTCCGGTGCAGCCGCTCATCCCGCGCCGACCACACATCGGCCATGCCGCCGCGCCCGATGTGCTCTACCACGACGTACTGTCCTAACTGCTCGCCGACTTTCATCCGTCATCATCCATCAACTAAAAACTGCCCTGCCTGCTTACTCATTATGCGCGGATTCCAGCGGAGGCGCAAAACGCGCATCGCGCCGCTTTAACCCCGCCGGAGCGCACAGAGGCCCCTTAAGTCCTCTGACCGGGCGGGGCAAAATGCGCTACACTGGGTCCCGACATTCGTAAAATTCTTAAGAAGGAAGTGCTTATGCGCCCCCATCATCCGGCCCGCACCGGAATCTCCACCGTATTCCTGCTGGCGGCAGCCTTTGCCCTGCTCCTTGCGCCAGCCTCAGGTATCCCGGTCGAAGCGCAAATGAGCGGCGACCCTGGCGTCTTCACCATCGGAGATATGACGTATACCTCCAACTATCCAGAAGGCATGACCTGGACTATCGAGGCGAGCAGCAGCGCCGGCCCGATCACGCGGGCGACGGTGTTCTACAACTTCGGCACCCCCCTTTCCGGGCGCGTGCAGGCGGATGTCACCCGCAGTGACGGCACTATTGCGGCGACGCTGGCGCGGTATCAGGCCGGCGGTCTGATCCCCTGGCTGGATGTGCGCTATACCTGGCGGCTGATAGACGCCGCTGGCAATGCGATCGAGGTGGAAGGGCCGCCTGCTGTCTACGCCGATGCCACGCGCGAATGGCAGCACGCCGAAAACGATCTCGTCCGCGTGTACTGGTTCGGCCTGCCGGACTGGGTGGGCACCGAGGCTCTGGATGCGGTCGATAACGCCCGCGAGCGCTGGGCGCTCGGCTTCCCCGGCGTGGTGCTGGAGTCGCGCCCGCTGGTGGTCATCTACCCCGATCTGGAGTCGTTTCTGGAATGGTCCGGCGAGCATAGCGCAGCGGGCAGCATCCGCTTCGTCGGCACACTGCGCGAGGAGTGGAACGGGACCGTCCAGCGCGTGCCCGATCAGGCCCGCCTGGATCGCGAATGCGGCGGCCTGAATCTGGTCCGCGACTTCGATCACGTAGTCCGCGCCCTGGCCCGCTCTACGGTCGTGCACGAGCTGACGCACTTCCATCAGTATGCGATGAACTCCGCCACCGGCCCGACCTGGTGGGTCGAAGGCCAGGCGACCTTCTTCGAGGACCCGGTGCAGCCCTATAACAGCGCGGAGCGCGTCCAGCGGCTGGCCGATATAGGGCAGCTCCCTTCCCTTGCCCACGGCGATACGCTGTCTGGCGCGGGCACGCTCGGCCCTGACGGCTGTACCCATGTGGCCTACGACGTGGGGGCGGTCTTTCTGGAGTTTCTGCGCGACAACTACGGAGGCTACGAGGCGCACGGCGAGATCACCCGCCTGGTTTCGAGAAACGTCAGCATCTACGCCGCCATCGAGCAGGTGACCGGCAGGCCGTTCGCTGAGCTGGAAGCCGAGTGGCGGGCTTCGCTGGGCGCCGGCCCGGCTCCGACGCCCATGCCGACGCCCACGCCGCTGACCTTCAACTTCCCGACGCCGGTATTCACTGTTCCAGGCGGAGGAACCGGGTCGTAGCCAGTCCGGGGGAGATGGCGGAAGCAGGAAAGCCGGGGGCGCGATGGGGCAGCCCCCGCCCCCGGAAACATGGAGCATGCTACAATGAAGCTGCCAGTGCGCTGATACGGCATTTTACGGTTGCCTTATGCCAGAACGGCTTTCTGACGAAGAATACGAACGTTTTCGCAGCCTGATTCTGATCAGAACCGGGCTTGACTTCCCCCCACCCCGCCGGGACGATTTCAACGCCTGGCTGATCCGCGCTCTGGATATGATGCAGGATACGGTGCGGTATCACAGCGGGACCGCCCGCCGCCAGCCGATCCCGACAACGCTGCCCGCCCTGTATGACGCCCTGGCCTCCGGGCATCAACTGGCCTGGGATACCGTGGTCGACGCCCTGACCGTTTGCGAGACGCATTTCTTTCGCAATATGTCGCAGTTTGAGGTGCTCCAGGATCACTTCCTGCCGGCCCTGATCGCCGAACGCCGTCAGCAAGGCAACCTCTCCCTTTCCCTGTGGAGCGCCGGATGCGCCAGCGGTGAGGAAGCCTACTCGCTGGCAATTCTCATCCGGGAGCTGCTGCCCGACTGGCGAGCCTGGAAGCTGAATATCGTGGGGACCGACATCAACAAGCGATCGCTGGAACAGGCCCGCCAGGCCGTCTACCGCGACTGGTCCTTCCGGGAGGCCTACGCGCAGGTCGTCCGCGATCGCTACTTCAGTCACCATGAGACGCGCTACCAGCTTCATGACGATGTGCGGGCGATGGTGCGCTTTGAAGAATGCAGCCTGACTGATAGTTGCCCGACTGTCCCGGACGGCCAATCCGGGGTGGATGTCATCTTCTGTCGCAATGTAATCCTCTACTTTGGCAAACAGGTGCGCGGCTGGGTATATCAACGGCTCAGGCAGGCGCTCAGCAGCGGCGGCTGGCTGCTCGTCGGCCATGCCGACCCCCCGCCACCGCCCTTTACCGCGCTGGAGACGCTGCACTTCCGGGGGACGACCGTCTACCGCAAGCCGGGGAGCGCCCCTCCCCCGCCGGAACCTGCTGCCGCGCCAGTGCACGCCTTCTGGGATGACGATCTCGCGCCTGAGCCGCTCATCCTGCCAGACCCACCGGAGATGGACGGAGCCGACCGGCATGGCGCTGAAGTCCAGTATCGGCTGGGCCGCTGGCATGCCAACCGCCAGCACTGGGACGAAGCGCTGTACTACTGCCGCCAGGCGACGGAGCTGGCCCCGACCTACACCGAGGCTTACTACACGCTGGCGCTGATATACCAGAGCACGGGCAACCAGCCCGAAGCTATTGACGCGCTGCGTCAGGCGATCTACCTGGACCGCCAGTGGGCCTTGCCGCGCTTCACCCTGGCCGATCTCTACCGTACCACCGGTCAGCCGGACAAGGCCCGCCGCGAATTGCGCAACGTGATCGCCATCACCGGCCGTATGCCGCCGGACACCCCGATCGCTGGCGGGGACGGCCTGACGGCGGCCCGCCTGCGCGATGCCGCCGAACGCCAGCTCGAGCGGAGTCGTTAACTCCGGGGTCGAGCCAGTCACGCTGGACGGCACAGGCTCCTCCGACCCCGACGGCGGCAGGATCGTCTTCTTCTCCGATCGGGAGCGCCCTGGTCGCGTTGACAGCGAACACAGTGGATGACCACGACCCGGACTGGAAGTAGCGCCTGGTGAGGGGGTAGGCCTCGACCGCTCGCCTCCCTGTTCCCTGCTTCATCCCTATTGACACGCAGCATAATAATACTATATGCTGGTGTCATTGAGAGCGTAGTTCGCTGTTCTATACACATTTGCGGGGGAGACCATGACCGGTGTGACCTGCCGCCGCGCGGCTGTATTGGGACTGCTGCTGATCGCCCTCCTGCTGCC
>JARKNX010000033.1 GCA_029976025.1 Aggregatilineales bacterium
CGGTAAGCAGGGCGCAGAAGTGGTCGCTCCAGGGGAACAGCGATTCTCCCGGCGTCCACCCGAGCCATTCCCGCCAGAGGAGCCGGTGAGCATAGAGGTTCACGTCAAGGTAGATCCCCGCCCAGGCCGCGAGGCGCACTGTCTCCAGAGACCAGACGTATCCCCGGGTCAGGCTGTTGCGGCCGGCGAGTCGCCGCTGCGCCCAGATTGCCGCTGCGCCGAGCAGCAGCAGGAGGACGAGCCGAGACAGGTGCGGCTGCTGCCAATGGAGAATGTCCGCAAGATGGAAGGGAATGCCGGCGAGGGCGAGCATCGCCCCGAACGCCGCCAGGGCGTAGCCGTAGCGGACCGTCAGCAGGATCGCTCCGGCCAGGACGATGCCGTGCGCCGTCAGCCAGGCCAGACGTTCAGCACCGTGCCCCCAGTCGTGGGCGGGGATGGCGACCGCCAGGGCGAGCATGCCGACCGCCAGCAGCAGCAACACCTCCTCGGCGCCGCAGCGGTAGAGGCGGCGACCGGCAATGAGCTCGTGATCGGCGACCCGGGCGCAGAGCGGGGAGAAGATCAGGCACAACAGGGTGAAGCCGGTTTCCTCAACCTTCAGTATCACGGCCGGCAGCGCCACCAGGGCCACCACTACGACCATGGTGAACACGGCGAGGAGGATGCGAATGAAGAGGTTCACCCGCACCAGTTCCGGACGATAGCGCTCCGCCACCGCAACGGCCTGCTCCGCCGTGATCATCCCGGCCTTCTGCCAGCGCCGCGCCTCCTCCACCACCGCCACCCGGCGCTCTCCTTTCTCGTAGAGGGCGATCATTCGGCACTCCGGAAGCGGCGATGCAAGGCCACAAGTGCCGTCAGCAGCGTCGCCGCGCTGACCAGAAAGTAGAGTATGGTCCCTTCACTGCTCCAGTGACCGTGATCGAGCACGAAGATAGTGATGCCGACATAGCCGTATAGGACGGCGTAGAGGAGGAAGGCGAAGCTGCGTTCCCGCAGGGCGTAGTAGGCGTTGCCGCTGCAGGTCAGCAGCAGGCCGGCAAGATAGGCCGGGCCGGCGGCGCGGGAGCCGACCCCGACAACCAGGGCGGCGAGGAGTACGTTGACTCCGAGGTGCAGGTGGACGGGAAGGAAGTGGCGTTTCCAGCCAAGCCGGGTCTGGATCGCCCCTGCCGTCACGACCAGGGCCCCGAAAATGAGAGCGTTGTCGCGCAAGGCGCCATCCCAAAACCCCGTGCCGAGCTGGCTGGTTTTCACGCCGAGCCAGGCGCCAAGGGTGGAGAGAGCCAGGGAGAGGACCAGGCGGTTGTCGAAGTAATGGGCGCAGAGGAAATACATCAGGGCGGAGGCCAGCAGCCACCAGTTCCAGTAGTGGGCGAGGAGTTGGTAGCGTAGTTCCAGATACCCCTGGAGCGTCCCGAGGAGGAGGCAGCCGAGCAGGAGGACGTAGTCGTAGGCCGCGTCGGGCGTCGCGAGACTTTCCGGCGAGAAACCGCCACCGTGGCGGAGGCAGTATGCAAAACAGGCCGCGCATCCCATTGATATGACCGCGAGCAGGGTCAGGTGGCCGATGGAGGAGAAGTGTTCGGCGACCAGCAGGCCGAGGCCGGTGGTCAGGATCAGGATGCCGCCATAGAGGAGCAGCCGCAGTTCCCAGTGCACCGAAAAGAGCTCCCGGCCATAA
>JARKNX010000027.1 GCA_029976025.1 Aggregatilineales bacterium
CTCTGAAAACGCCTGCTTCGGCCCACTGCTGAAGGGAGAGGGGCTTTTCTGCGTCCTTGACCGGAACTGACCGGATATCCGCCGATTTGGAAAGAAATGGGTTCCGGCTGCTGATTGTGAATGACAAGGAAACGAGTTCGAAGTTCACCCACCCTGGGGAGCCAAGCTAAGGAAGTGGGACTTTCCCTTGCGAAAAGTCCCACTTTTTTGTCGACCCGGCGGTTCCTCCCGATAGACGGTATTCTTTCCTACCGCTCATACTTCCCTCCGGCGGAACAGGTAGTGCGATACCCACCACTCCCCGCCACCGCGGAATCCCCACAGTTCCCCGCATGCCATGAAGAATATCCGCCAGCGCTGCAGCCATCTCGGGGCTTCCACGGCGCCGTAGGCTGCCTGCAGGACAGGTACCAGTACCTTTTCATTTGTATCGAGATTGCCGAGCCATGCTTCCGCGGTCTTGTGGTAGTGGATGCCGGAAACACGCCAGTGGTCTTCCAGCACCATGTCGTCCTGGAAATAGAGCAGCAGATGGTCAGACGGCATGATGCCGCCGGTAAAGAAATACTTCCCCATCCAGTTGCCCGAACCCTCGGTCTCGAAGAAGTAGGCATGGCGGGCGTGGCAGAAGATATGCACGAAAAGTTTCCCGCCGCTCTTCAGCCAGGTGGAAATCCGTGCCAGCAGGGCCTGGTAATTCCGCATATGCTCGAACATCTCCAGGGACACCACCCTGTCGTAGCGCCCATCGGCGAGGAAATCGTTCATGTCGGCCTTGATGAGCCGGACATTTGCAAGGCCGCGCTTTTCGCACTCGCTCCTGATATGCTCCTGCTGCAGGCGGGAGTTGGAAACCGCGGTAATGGAGCAGCGGGGGTAGCGCTCCGCCATCCAGAGAGTCAGAGACCCCCAGCCGCAGCCCAGTTCCAGGATGTCCATGCCGTCTTCGATTTCCGCCCGCCGGCAGCTCAGCTCCAGCATCGCCTCTTCCGCGGCATCCAGGGAGTCGACTCCCTCCGCAAACAGGCAGCAGCTGTACTTGAGATGCGCGCCCAGCACCAGGCGGAAGAACTCGGGCGGCAGCTCATAGTGTTGGAGGTTCGCCTCGGCGGTGGAAACCGCTATGGGGCTCCTGCACAGGGCTTCGATAAAATCGCGCTCCGCCGCGCGGTCGGCCTCGATGCCGCCATGATTCTCTGCGGACAGCCGTGCCCTGAGCAGAAAGCGGATGCCGCGGCGGATCACCGCATCGGGCAGCAGTCGCCGCTCCATTAAATCGATGATTCTGCTCATGCTCGCCCTCCCTTCTCCAGGCCGCTATTTCTCAAACGCGTTGCCAGCCAAGTCAGCAGCGGCGTCATGACGGCCCACCCCACAGCCAGCATGACCATGCCGGTCAGGCCCGGAAGGGAATCGGTAGCCCCGAGCTTCGCCCCGCTGTAATACGCCAGGGGCCCGCCGATTGCCCCGAAAACGGCGGCCAGCCTGAACCTTCCGCGCAGCCAGGCAAGTGAGACGTTGAGCGTGGCCGCGAAGTTCATCCAGAGGCCGACCATCCAGGGGGGGCTGAAGGGGCGGGGGAGGAGGTTTCGCACCGGCGTGAACGCCCCTGTCGCAACCATCAGGGTGTCGAACAGGAAGCCGATTGCCGCGGCCGCCAGGAGCAGACGCACCTCCCCGAGTCGGTCTTCCTGCAGGGCCAGGTGGACGCCCAGCACCGGCAGGAGAACCATCGGTCCGAGCCAGGCCATCCCTCCGGCGGCCCCCAGCACCGCGGCGAACCAGGCGACCTGGAACAGCAGGAGGTTGAGGATTTTTTTGAACAATTCCCTGTTCATGGCGCCTTCCTCTCCGGCCAGGATTGGGGAACTTTCTCGATTTTCGAAACGTCGTAGCCCCGGGCGGCGAGGTCCGCGACCAGCCCGGCATAGTCCTCTTCGGGCATTTCCGGCGTGCGGGCCATGATCCACAGGTAGTCGCGTTTGCTGCGGCCGATGACAGTCTGCGTATAGTCTTCGTTCAGGTAGATGATGAGGTACTCGGCCTTGAACGGCCAGATGAACCGCATGCCCCAGACGGCGTTGGATGCCGTATCCCGCACGAAGCCGCGGGGGGTGTAGGTCTTGACCGGGCCGTCGAATCCGCCCTGCCGGAAGGTGAAGGTGGTGGCGATTGTGCCGTCATCTTCGAGCCGGTAGGACTCCACGGCGTTGTGGGCGCCCTTCTCGATGAAGGTCGGGATGTTGGCGATGACGTACCAGTCGCCCATGAAGCGTTGCAGGTCCACCCGGTCCACGGTCTTCAGCGGCGGGAGAGACGGCGCGCACCCTGACGCCAGAAGCAGCAGGAGCGGGATGGCAGACGAGATTCTGAACATGTGAGATCCTCCTCGATGTGTAGCGGAGCTGCTGTTTCGAGTGTGCCGGGTTTTCCCGCAAAAGACAGTCGCCCAGCCGGTGGACGGGGAGGGGGGCGCCGGGCAGAGCCACGATTCATGGTCCGGCAGAAATGGGCGAGAAACCGGACGGTAATCAGCCGGTGGACAATGGCCTGGGTGGAGCGGTACAGCCGGCTCCGGAGCCGGGACGGTCCCGGTCCGCCGAGCAGCAGGGGGCAGTAGTCGGCCACCTGGATGGCCAGTTCCATCCCGTCCGGAAGGGAGGCAACGGTAAAGGCGAGCACCCCCCGGCCGCATTCGCGCTGCTGTGCCAGCAGGCCGCCCTGAATGCGGAGCGCCACGGAACGGCCGGCGCCGCTCCGGGAGCTTTCCGGGGGCGCGAACAGCAGGAGCGGCCGGCGCAGGCCCGCCAGCCGGAAGGCTATCCCGTCGGCGGCCGCGTCAGGACGGACGAGGGAGAGGGTGCAGCGGCGCAGGAACACCAGATATCTCTCCAGCATCTGCTCCGGCGTCGGGAGACAGCCGCCGGCGGGAAGAAGGACCCATTGCCGGGAAACGACCGAGGCATCCCCCAGGATGATGTCTTCACTGGCAATCCGGTTGTACGTTGTGTTCTTTCCCCCCATGGGAACCTCCGTCCCCGAATCGGCACGCGGGCGGGCGCCTGTCGTCATCCGCATTCTTCTCCTGTCCCCTTGATCACGTACCCGCCAATTTCGGAAACTTGGTGTACACTTGGTACCAAACAGCTTGAGAGGAGGAAAACCATGGAGCCGAGCAGAGGGACGGTCCTGGTAACCGGGTCGAGCGGATTCATCGGCAGGAGGCTGGTCTCCGCGCTCGCGGATGAGGGGTTCCGGGTGCGCGCCATGGTGCGTCGTCCGGAAGCCTCCGTTCCAGAAGGGGTAGAAACGGCTGTGGCGGATCTCCTGGAGCCGCCCTCCCTGGACGCGGCCCTTGCCGGGGTCGACACCGCCTTCTACCTGGTCCACTCCCTGGCCGCCGGCCGGGCCGGCTTCGAGCGCCGCGACCGCCGGGCGGCCCTGAACTTCACGGCGGCCGCCGACCGGGCAGGGGTGCGCCGGGCCATCTACCTTGGCGGGCTGGGCGAGACGGGCAGCGGCCTCTCCGAACACCTGGCCAGCAGGCGCGAGGTGGCGGACATCCTCCGGAGCGGCCGGCTCTCCACTACGGTCCTGCGGGCGGCCATCATCATCGGCGCGGGGGGAGCCTCCTACGAGATCATCAAGGCGCTGGTGGACCGGCTGCCGGTGATGATCACCCCCCGTTGGGTCTCCACCCGGTGCCAGCCCATTGCCGTCGGGGACGTGATTCGCTACCTGGTGGGGTGCCTGGTGGAGGAGCGGACCGCCGGGGGGGTCTTCGATATCGGCGGGCCCGAGATCCTCAGCTACCGGGACATGATGGAGCGCTTCGCCCGGCTGCGGGGCAGACGGCTGTGGATCGTGCCGGTCCCCCTGCTGACGCCGAAACTCTCCTCCTACTGGGTTGGGCTGGTGACGCCGGTCAAGCCCTCCATCTCCATGCCGCTGATCGAGGGGCTGCGCAACGAGGTCGTCTGTCGCGACAACCGCCTGCGGGACCTGCTCCCCTTCCCGCTGACACCCTTCGACGAGGCGCTCCGGCGTGCCCTTGACGATGAGCGCACCGGAGCCCAATCCGCCTGATCACCGTCACTCTCCCGTTCCGCTTTCACCTGTCTCCACCATGACCTCGTTCCTGCGCATGAACGGGGGGGTCCATGGCGGGTCGTACAGGGCAACGGCCGGCACGGATTGGGGAGCCACTC
>JARKNX010000090.1 GCA_029976025.1 Aggregatilineales bacterium
TGGAAGCTATCGTAGCGGACGGCATTGCCGCGCGGGAGCATCTAATCAAGGCCAACACTCGGCTGGTCGTCTCCATCGCCAAGAAATACATGGGCAGCGGCGTTCACTTCCTGGACCTGATTCAGGAGGGCAACCTGGGCCTGATGAAGGCGGTGGAGAAATTCGACTACACGCGCGGCTTCCGCTTCAGCACCTACGCCACCTGGTGGATTCGTCAGACCATCACGCGGGCTATCGCCGACCAGGGGCGCACCATTCGCGTGCCGGTACATATGAGCGATCGCATCCGCCGTCTATATAAGACGCAGCGCCAGCTTGAGCAGGAACATGGGCGCAAGCCCACCACCGAAGAAATCGCTGAAGAAATGGGCATCGAGCCGCGCAAAGTGCAGTGGATGCTCAAGGTATCCTGGCGCCCGCTCAGCCTGGAACGCCCGGTGGGCGAAGAGGAAGATTCCGAGCTGGGCAGCTTCATCGAAGACGACACCACCCCCACCCCCACCCAGAGCGTCAGCAACAATCTGCTGCGGGAAGAAGTTGAGTCCGTCCTGAGCACCCTCACCCCGCGGGAAGCGCGTATCTTGCGGCTGCGCTTCGGGCTGCAAAATGGCGAGTGTTACACGCTGGAAGAAGTAGGGCAGAAGTTCGGCCTCACGCGGGAACGCATCCGCCAGATTGAGGGTAAGGCCCTCCGCAGGCTGCGCCATCCGCGCCGGTCGCGCCGCCTGCGCAGCTTCCTCACCTAGCCGCATTCGCCACATACAGGGCACCCGATCAAAAACAGGCAGCAATCTGCCTGTTTTTGTTTTTGCTTCCGCATAATAGCACATTCTCCAGGATGAGCTGCAACCTTCCCGTCAGACTCTAGAATCGGCCGTTCATTGTGCCAGCATAACCCGTCAGCTCGGCATAGCCATAGCCGGTAGCGTCGCCCGTGATGCGAACCGCCCCCTCCCAGTAGGGGATGCCTTCGTGCAGCTCCTGATCGGCCAGCAGCGGCGTGAGGGCGAGGCTCAGCGGTTCCGACTCGCCGATGTCAACGCGGACCTCCCAGCCAGCCGGGTATACGGCACCGGTGTGCGGGCTGAGCCATGTATCTGTCACTGCCAGGGTGAAGTCGTCATGCGCAATCCGGCGCGTGCTTCCGTCCGGCAGCACGTACAGCCCGCCGAAAACCGACTCCGAGCCGCCGCCAGCCAGGCGGATCCGGCCCAGCATCAATTCGCGGTCATCGTCCAGGTGCAGCCCGAACCAGTCCCAGCCCACAGCATTCTCGCCCAGCGCGCTGGTGCCAAATTCATGATCCATCCACGAAGCGCCGCTGACCCGGTAGACCCGATCGCCGATCGTAATCTGGCCGCCAGTCAGCAGGCGGGACAGGGAGTAGTAGTAGCTGGCGTTGCCGGCGCCGCCGCCCTTGGGGCTGAGGCCGCCATCGCCCTGCAAAGCTGGAGGCTTGACCTGCTCAAGGCGCAGATCGATAGCTGCCTCCGGAGTCGCGGCCTGGATGCGTGTATAGGCAGCGGCCGCGTCCTGCGCGGTCGCGCTCCAATCTTCCAGCCAGACATGGTACAGAGGGTCTGTCTCAGCGCCGGCCAGATTCGCGCCGCCGCGGCTGAAACGCTGACTTTGGTAGAAAGCCCCTCCTTCAACATCTGTCACTGTGAAATGGGCCATATACACCTGATTGGAGCGCCACTCCGAGGCAGAGTCCGCCCGCGCCGGCGCTGGAGCGATAGCCCGGCGGAAGATCGTGAACTGGTAGCCGAACCGCCGCCCTTCTTCGTCGGCGAGGTTGCCGGTGTAGTACCACCATTCGGTCTGGAAGTCGGGATGAGCGCCGTAATCGCGGGGGAACTGCCAGTTGCGGGCGGCGATTGCCCGCGCGTAACCTTCGCCGCCGGAGGGGACGCCGAGCAGGTCCGCGCGGGCGCTGATCTCATCGCCCCCGGCCATGTCCACCAGGCTCAGCCCCAGCAGCACAACAGTCAGCAGACCTACCAGCAACAGGATGAGCTTCCACATACTGTCATTGTCCGATCCGGCGTAACCGGCCAGAACAACACGCCGATCAGCGCAGCGACCGCAGCCGATCGATCAGCGTGGGGCCATAGAGGAAGTGAGTAGCGCGCCGGGCCAGGCTTCGTTTGAACGCAGTGTACGGGTACCGGAATGGCTCAAGAGGCAGCGCCCAGCGGTCGCTATTGAGCGTCCGGATGCAGGTCATTTCCTGTAAGCCCTGCTCGCCATGCGTGCGGCCGTAGCCGCTCCCTTTGACCCCGCCCCACGGCATCTCCGGCACTCCGCTGATCAACAGATGCTCATTGATGGAGACGCTGCCCACCTTCAGTTGGCGAGCCAGATGCTCCGCCCGGCGCGGATCGCGCGTCCACAGGCTGGCCGTCAGGCCGTAGTCGCTGGCATTGGCCAGGTGGATCGCCTCCTCCTCAGTATCAGCCACCATGACGGCCACTACCGGTCCGAACGTCTCCTCCTGCCAGATGCGCATTTCCGGCGTGACATCGACCAGAATCGTCGGGGCGTAAAAGCGCCCGTCGCCATCCAGCCGGCGACCGCCGATGATCGCTCGCGCTCCCGTAGCCAGAGCCTCCTGCACCTGCTGCTGGACAATCTCCATTTGCTGCGGCGTGGTCAGGGCGGCCAGCATGGGAGAGGGTGTGCCATCCCCATTGGAGATATAGCGCATAACAGCCTGTTTCATAGCAGCGATCAGGCGTTCGGCAACCGGGCGGAGCACGATCACCCGCTCCACCGAAGCGCAGGTCTGCCCGGCATTGAACATTCCACTCCAGACGATTCCCTCCGCCACCTCTTCAACATCGGCATCGGCGAGCACAATCGCCGCGTCCTTGCCGCCCAGCTCCAGCGTAACCGGGATCACCTGTTCAGCAGCGGCGTGAGCCACTTTGCGGCCGGTGGCGGCGCTGCCAGTGAACACAATATAGTCGGGGTGGGCTGCGATCAGGGCCTGGCCAACATCGCCATAACCGTGCAGGATGTGAAACACCTCGCGCGGGATATCCGCTTCCGCCACCAGCGAGGCCACGATCTCGCCTAGCTGGGAGGCGTACTCCGACGGCTTGTACAGAATCGTGTTGCCGGCCGCGAGGCCGGTCACAATCGGGTCCAGCGACAGCCACAGGGGATAGTTCCAGGGAGCGATCACCAGCACAACGCCGTAAGGGTACCGTTCGATGGTGAAACGGCGGTGCGGCAGCAGACGCACCCGGACATCCCTCTGCCGCAGCACGCGGGGGGCAGTGCGCAGGGTGTAATCGACCAGCTCCAGGCACGCCAGGTACTCCAGCGTAGCCTCCTGCCTGACCTTGCCCTGTTCGGCAACCAGCATATCCAGAATTCGATTCTGCCCGCGGTAAAGCGCGTCGCGCAGCGATCGGAGAAACGTCAGGCGACGGCGCAGCCCAATACCCTCCCAGGCCGGCTGAGCCAGGCGGGCCAGACCAACCGCCTCGCGGATTTGCAGCGGCGTGGCGACCTCTACTTCGCCGATGATGGCGCCGGTGCGCGGCGACCGGGAGAGGATGGTCTGCGGCGTGATATGAAGGCGGCTTCGCGCAGCATCAGCAGAAGCGGCGGGCGCGGTCTGTGACAAAGGCATAACAGGCGCTCCTGGCAAACTGGTTACAATATTCGTGAGTTTGTAACATCCTCCGCGCGAGTCTTCAAGGCGCAGGCCAGGTGAGTATGCCTGAACAGACCATCCATACCCCGGAATCGGCCGCGCCAGCCCTGATCATCCCGCGCCGGGGGCCAAAGCTGACTCTGGGCGCCGCGGGCTGCGGCCTGCTCATCCTGCTCTGGCTGGGCACGGAAGACAGCCGGGTGGGGACCGTAACCATCCTGGGGGCCGGGCTGGCGCTGATCGGGGCCGCCCTGCTGGTCGTGCGGCATCTGAGCGGGCGCGGCCTGACGCAGCGGCAGGTGCTGGCGGGCAGCATCCTGCTGGGAGCCGGCGTCGGAGCATCAAGCGCGCCCGCCGCCCTGCTGCTCATGCTGCTGAAATCGGCAGTCCACGCACACAGCTACCCGGACTTCAGCCCCGCCATCATGGGCGGCACACTGGCCCGCCTGCCAGCCTGGGCGCTGGCCGGAGCGCTGCTGGGACTCAGCGCGGGTCTCCTGTGGAACGCGCTGCATCCGGCCTGTCCCCGGATTCCCCCTGATCAGGACCCGTAAGGCGGGGCGGCTCATACGCGCCGGGAGGGCCTGCCACCGATGGGCGACGAGAGGCCGGTGGACGTTCCAGCGCCTTCTTCTGGCGGATGGCGCGCTTGAATTCGGCCTTCCACTGCCGGGCAAAGCTCTTACGGCTGTCCTTCTGCTCGACGAACTGATCGTAGGCTGTGCTCATCTCCTTGAGCGCTCGCTCCGGATCGCCCAGCCGGTAGTAGCATAATGCGCGATAGTAGTACACTTCCGGGTGCAGGTGGGCAAAATCGCGGGCTGTCGTGAAGTGCCGCAGCGCCTTGTCGTACTGTTCTTCCGCGTAGGCGATCATGCCCAGGCAATATTCGGCCACCCACTGTGCCGGGTCCAGGTACAGGGCGTACTCAAAGTCGGCGGTGGCGTAAGGCAGGTAGTCGGGCCGGTTGGAGTCCAGGTAGATGAATCCGCGCGTGGTGTACAACTCCGCATTGAACGGGTCCTGCGCAATAGCCTCAACCAGATCGGCGATCGCATCCTGGTAGCTTTTCTTATCCAGGTGATACAGCCCGCGCTCCAGATAGCGATCCGCGAGCGACCGCCCCGATAGCCTGCGCAGCATAACGCGCTCCTGTCTCCCGATCAGGCGATACAGATATCATACCAGACCGGGGGATTTCTGATTCGGCGTGGGCAGGATCGGGGATGAAGGCCGGGGCATAAACGCCGCCGATGCACCGTTGACAAACGGGGGGGCGTTCGCTAGAATTCCGACTTGCCATCCGGGCTACCCACTCTGGAAAGTACATTTGCCGCATGGTATAATGCACTCTCACAGGCCGACGTAGCTCAATCGGCAGAGCAAGCGCCTTGTAAGCGCTAGGTTATGGGTTCGAGTCCCATCGTCGGCTTAGAGGCGCGCTGTTTACCAAAGGAACAAGGGTCGGTGTCCCGAGCGGCAAAGGGGGTGGACTGTAAATCCACTGGCGAACGCCTTCGCAGGTTCGAGTCCTGCCCGGCCCACTCTGGCAATCACCACGAGATGCCCACATAGCTCAGTTGGTAGAGCACGCCCTTGGTAAGGGCGAGGTCATGGGTTCAAGTCCCATTGTGGGCTTTCTTAGTGTAAGCCGGGTATCCTTTCATGCAAGATAACCCGTTTTTGGAACTGGGACTGGCGGTCCCAACATCAGGAGATCTGTAAGGCATGGCTAAATACGAGCGAAGCAAGCCGCATGTGAACGTGGGGACGATCGGGCATGTGGACCACGGCAAGACGACGCTGACGGCGGCGATCACCAAGACGCTGGCGATGCGTGGGATGGCCGACTTCCGGGCGTTCGAGTCG
>JARKNX010000093.1 GCA_029976025.1 Aggregatilineales bacterium
CTGCTGGTTGCCCGGCACAGGCTGAGCTTTCTGAAGATGTGGCAGATATGGGTTTTCGCGGCGATCTGCCTGCTGCCGGGGGTGGTGTGGTACCTCCACGCCCGCAACCTGTACCTGACCTACGGGAATACGTTCGGCGTCCTTTCCGGCGGCGACAGCAAGTTCGGCAACTTCAGCTACTGGCTGAATCCGCTATTTTACCTGCGCCTGGCGGCCCGGGAGACCGAGTGGATTTTCGCCGCTGGCGGCATACTGCCGTTCGCCATCGGGTTTATCCTGGCGCTGCGCCGTCGCCATCCCCTCCTGCTGATCTTCGGCACGATTACCACCCCGATCTACTACATGATTGTGGCGCGATACGCGGAAGAACACTGGGGGGTTCAGTATCACCTCTATTTCGCCCCCTTTGCCGCGCTGGGCATTGGCATCGGGCTGAACTGGGTTGTCCTGAAGCTGCGACAGGTGGGCTGGCCCGATCTGCGGCGGTCGCCCTATGCGCTGGCCGGGGCGGCCTGCGGCGTTTCTGTGCTCGCGGCGCTCATCTGGACAGTGTATATGTACCAGACATCCCTGAACAGGCAGTACCGGCGCTCCACGATAGCCTGTGGCGCCCAGGTGAACGCCCTTGTGGCGAAAGACGAGCTGATCATTGTCAGCTCAGAGACGGCGACCACCAGGAATGGAGTCCCCTCCGACTATCAGGAGCCAAACATCTTTTTCTTCAGCGATCGCTACGGCTGGAGCCTGCCAAGCGACTGGCATACGCCGGAGCGGGTGGAGACTTGCCGGCAGGCGGGCGCCTTATATTTCGTGATCGATAACAAGACATTGTACGAAAACAACCCGGCCCTGCTCAACTACCTGCAAGAGAATGCCACGCAAATCGGGCCGGGCATTGAGGCAGAGTGCGCCATTTTCCAGTTCGCTGAACAGTAGGCCGTGGCCCGGGATCGCCTTATCTCACACCGCCGCGCTCAGGCCGATCAGGGCCACCCCGGCGATGATGATGGCGATCCCGATCAGGCGTGCCCGCGTGATGTTCTCCCTGAACAGGAAGTATGACCCGATGATGATGCCCACATAGGCCAGGCTGGCGAACGGGTACAGGACCGTGATCGGCATGGAGGACATCGCCAGCAGCCACGAGATCACCCCCAGCCCGTAGACGGCCAGCCCGCCGATCACGTAGGGCGAAGTCACGATGCGCAGGACCACCGGGCGCGCGGATGGCACGCGGGCGATCCGCAGCATGGCGTATTTGAGCATGAGCTGGCCCAGCACGCTGAAAGTGGTGCTGAGGATGATAAAGCCCCATGAAACCATAATGTCATATCACTTTCTGGCGGCAGCCGGTGCGGTGAAGCGAGGCGTGCGGCGCAGCAGCAGACGCCCCTGAAATCTGAGATGGGCCATGGTCACCCGCGCGATCTTGATGCTGGACTGGCCGAACGACCGCTGCCGCAGCACCGTCGGATATTCGGAGACGGTGAAGCCCGCCTGCAGCGCGTAGACCAGCAGCTCCGTCCCGGCCAGGAAGTCGTCGCTCTCGAACGCGATCGTCTCGATGACCGGGCGGCGGTAAGCACGGAACAGCGCCGTCCAGGTGTGGATGCGCCAGCTCACCAGGAGCCGGTACAGCAGCGACGCCCCGAAGCTGAATAACAGCCGGTAGCGCGGCACGCCTTTCACGCCGCCCTGAGGATGGTAGGGCGAGGCAGTGACGATATCCACGTTGTCGCGCTCCAGTTGGGCCAGGATGGCGGGGATGGTGCTGAAGGCGTATGTCCCGTCGAAGTCTGTGGTCACGATGATGTCGCCCGTGCTGCTGGCGAAGCCGGTCCGGATTGCCGCGCCCAGGCCCCTGTTGACGCCGTGCGGCACGATCTTCACCCGCGCGTCGCCCGCGAACTGCGCCGTCAGCAGCGCCTGCGTCTCGTCCTTGCTGCCGTCGTCTACGAAGATCACTTCTACATCATAAGCTGCGGCGAGCTGGTCCAGCACCGGCCGCAGCCTGTCCGCCGTCTGCGCCACGCCCTCCGCTTCGTTATAAGCCGGGATAACCAGAGTCACTTTCGTCATAGCATTTCACCATCGAACACTATACTTTGAACCACAGTAAAGCGCTGGTCGGGTGGGGGGCGTTTCAAATTCGGGGCGTCTCTGGGAAGAAAAGACTTTGAACCGCAAAGAGACGCAGAGAAGCGCAGAGAAAAAAGAAGGAGATGCCTTTCTTTGCGCCCTCTGCGCCTCTGCGGTCCCTGTTTTTTGCCCCGGATATGAAATGTACCCGCCGGGTGGGGTGAGTCCAGCCCGCCGGTCAGCATCATCCTGATAGCTTAGCGTCTTTCTGTCTCCATCACCACACACAGGCGTTCGCTGACGCCCGGCGTGCCGTAGAAATCCGGGTGGGCGGCGGGCGGCGGAGCCAGGGCGGCGCTCACCGCCGCGCGGAAGGCGTCCGGCGCGGTATCGCACAGGCGGTTCCAGCCGGCCTCCACTGTTTCGATCCACTCGGTTGTGTCGCGCACAGTGACCGTCGGCCGCCGCAGCATATAGGCTTCCTTCTGCAGCCCGCCGCTGTCGGTGATCACGATCGTGCAGGCGTCCAGCAGGGCGATCATATCCAGGTAGCCGGCCGGGTCGGTGGCCCGGACATTGCCGGCGAAGCGCAGCCCGAAGGCGGCCATCATCTTGCGCAAGCGGGGATGCACCGGCAGGACAACCGGCAGGTCGAGCGTGTTGAAGGTTTCGACAATCTGGCTCAGGTGGCCGGCGTCATCGGTGTTGACCGGCCGGTGGATGGTCGCCAGGGCGAACGGCTCCCCGCGCCCCAGGCCCAGCCCGCTCAGCAGCCGCTCCTGCCGCGCTCGCGCCCCCTCCACCAGCCCCAGCGTGACATCGACGCGCACGTCGCCGACCTGCCGCACGCCGGCGGCCAGCCCTTCCCGCTCCAGATTGCGGACGGCCGCCGCCGTCGGCGCGAACAGAATATCGCTCAGGTGGTCGGTGACGACGCGGTTGATCTCCTCCGGCATGGCCCGGTCAAAGGAGCGCAGCCCGGCCTCAATATGGGCCAGCGGCAGGCCCAGCTTGGCCGCGGTCAGGCTGGCGGCGACGGTGGAATTGGTGTCGCCGTAGACCAGCACCCAGTCCGGCCGTTCCGCCTCCATCACCGGCTCCAGGTGGATCATCATCTGACCGGTCTGCCCGGCGTGGCTGCCGCTGCCGACGCCGAGGTAAATCTCCGGCTGCGGCAGGTCCAGATCGGCGAAGAACACGTCGGACATGTTGGCGTCGTAGTGCTGGCCGGTGTGGACCAGGATCTCGGTATGGCCGCGCTCGCGGATAGTCTTGCTGACCGGGGCGGTCTGGATGAATTCCGGACGCGCCCCGACCACCGTCATCACTTTCATACGATGCTGTCTCCGTCAGGTTAACCGGCGCTTTTGGCGGGCGCTTCGTCGAGCTGGATCAGACGCTGCTCCCGCCCGGAGCGCACGAATTCGTGGGCCAGCCGCAGCGTCTCCAGACCGTCGCGCCCGGTGATGGTGGGCGCGCGCCCGGCCTGCACGGCGGCGACGAAGTCGGCGATCTCCGCGGCCAGCGGCTCCTGGCGGTTGATGCGGATGCCGAGCACGTTGCCTTCGCTGACGCCGCGCAGCACGCTCAGCGTGTCCCACTGGCTGGGGCCGAACTCATTTTCGTAAAAGAACAGCTCCTGCGAGAGCAGGTCGCAGTGGAACAGCCCGCGCGCGCCGGTGATGGTCAGCGTGCGGATTTTCTTGGGCGTGATCCAGTTGACATCCAGCACGCCGATCGCCCCGCTGGCGAAGCGCAGCACGCCGTTGAGGGCGTCCTCGCGATCGGAGTTGATCGATTGCAGGGTCTCGCCGTACAGGCGGGTGATGCGCTCGTTCATCAGGAAGCGCAGCAGATCGATATCGTGCGACGCCAGATCGATCACCACGCCCACATCGCGGATACGGGCCGGGTAAGGGCTGAGCCGCACCGCATGTAGCTGGTAGATGCGCCCGGCCATCCCCTCGCGGAGGCGGCGGCGCAGCTCCTGAACGGCCGGGTTGAAGCGTTCGATATGCCCGACAGCCAGGACCACGCCGTTCTTCTCGGCCAGATCGATCAGCTCCTGCCCTTCCTGAATAGTCCCGGTGATCGGCTTCTCCACCAGCACATGCACGCCGCGCCGGATCAGCTCCATCCCGACTTCCAGATGGTGGATGGTCGGCACGGCCAGCGAGACCATATCCGGCTGGCATTCATCCAGCATCTTGCGGTAATCGGCGTAGTAAGGCACGCCGAAGCGGGCGCCGAGTCGGGCCGCGGTGGCTTCGGCCTGATCAGCGACGGCGACCAGCTCCACCTGTTCCATATCGCGGTAGACGCGGACGTGATTCGACCCCATGCTCCCGACGCCGATGACGGCTGCTTTCAGCATAGCGCGTTTACCTCCTGCACAATCAGGGCTTTCTCTTCTTCAGTCAACATGGGGTGGACGGGCAGGCTGAGCACCTCCCGCGCCGCCTTCTCCGTTTCCGGCAGGGATGGGGCTGCGTAACCGGGCATGGTGGTGAAAACCGGCTGCAGGTGAATCGGGCGGGGGTAGTACACCCGCGCGCCGATGCTGCGCTCGTTCAGGCGCTTTTCCACCGCGTCCCGTTCTTTGCCTTCCGGTGTGCGTATCGTGTACTGGTGGAAGACGTGGGTGCAGCCGGGGGCAGTCACCGGCGTCCTCACGCCGGTCAGCCGGGCGTTGAAGTAGGCGGCGTTGGCGATGCGCTGTTCCGTCCAGGCCGGCAGGGACTCAAGCTGCACCCGGCCGATGGCGGCGGCGATATTGGTCATACGGAAGTTGTATCCGACGACCTCGTGGCGGTACTGCTGGTCCATCCCCTGGTTGCGGATCATGCGCAGCTTGCGGGCGATCTCGTCGTCGTCGGTCAGGACCATGCCGCCTTCGCCGGTGGTCATGTTTTTGGAGGGGTAGAAGCTGAAGGAGGCCGTGCCCCATGTCCCGACGCGCCGCCCGGCGATGGCCGCGCCGTGCGCCTGGGCTGCGTCTTCCAGCAGGACCAGGCCGTGCTGCCGGGCGATGGCCTCGAAGCGGGTCATATCCGCCGGGTGGCCGTAGAGATGCACCGGCATGATGGCGACCGTGCGCGGCGTGATCGCGGCTTCGGCAGCGGCCGGCGACAGGCAGTAGGTAGCCGGGTCGATATCGGCGAAGACCGGCGTCGCCTGAACGCTGAGCACGGCGGAAGCGGTGGCGAAGAAGCTGAACGACGGGATGATCACCTCGTCGCCGGGGCCGAAGCCGTGGGCCATCATGCTCGCCATCAGGGCCGTCGTGCCGTTGTTCATGGCGATGCCGTGGCGGGCGCCGTGATAGTCGGCGAAGGCCCGCTCGAACGCCGCGACCTCCGCCCCCTGGACAAGCTGGCCGCTCTCCAGCACAGCCATGACGGCCTGCTTCTCTCGCTCTCCAATGACGGGTCTGGCAATTCCAATTGACATAGGTATTCCCTCTGGGGCGGATTCAGCGGTCCGCGATATGGCCGCACCGCGGGCAGCCCCGGGCGGCTTCGGGCGTATCATAGCGCAGACCGCAGGGACAAATATACCCGATCAGGCGGGCCGGGTTGCCCACGACCACGCCGTAATCGGGCACATCATGGATGACGGCGCTGGCCATGCCGACCAGCGCCCAGCGACCGATAGTGATGCCGCAACGGATGGTGGCGTTGGCGCCGATGGCCGCGCCCTGCCGGACGCGCGTCTCGCTGACGACCCAGTCCGCGCCGCTCTTCAGGCTCATATCCGGGTTGACAGCGCGGGGAATCAGGTCGTTGGTGAAGCAGGCGTGCGGCCCGACAAAGACGCCGTCTTCAAGGGTGACGCCGTGAAAGATGGAGACGTAGTTCTGCACCTTGACCCGGTTGCCGATCTGCACCCCGGCGTCCACGAACACGCCGCGGCCCAGGATACATTCCGACCCGATCCGGGCGCCCCGGCGGATATGGCAGAGGTGCCACACTCTGGTGTCTTCGCCGAGCACGACATCCTGCTCAACTTCTGCTGTGGGGTGGATGAACACGGGAGCCAATCAAATATCCTTCTCAAAACTCCGGGAGCCTTGCCCTGGATTGGAATATAATAAGATAGAAATAGGGCAATTAACCGAAGATTATATTACAATACTATTGTACTCCGATTCCGGCGGCCCGCCAGCCCCCGGAGTCGGATGCTGTGAGGGGCATTCTCTGTACAGTGCTTTGAGCCACATTGCGGCCACAAAAGATGCCATCAAAAGCTGACGCCGGCGGGTTGTCATGGCCCGATCGCGGCGCAATCCGGATGGCACAACCGGCAGCGGTCCTTAATTCTTCACTATACAGGACAACAAACAGACCTGTTGTGAAAATTTTATAAAGAATCTGGCTGCAAGGAGGCTTCGGGCGTATTTTTCGGGTAGAGTAAGGGATATGGAGTATTTCAGAACGATCACCAGTCTGGCTGTCGAGCCTGTCCGCGCCCGGCTGCGCCGGGAAGTAGCCGCCCTGCGCGCCCGCTGGGGGCCGGGCAGCCTGCGTATTTTCTGTTACCACGGCGTGGTGGAGCGCGTTACCGATCCGCACCTGGAGCGCAACCTGACCCCGCTGGATATCTTCCGCCAGCAGATGCGCTTCCTCAGCCGCTTTCGCGTCCTCAGCCTGCCGGAGCTGCAGGCGGAGATCGCCCGGCCTTCCTGGGAGCAGCCGATGGTCGTCATCACCGTAGATGACGGCTACCGCAACAACCTGCTCATGGCGGAGGTGCTGGCCGAGCTGGACCTGCCCTGGATGCTGTTCGTCTCCACCGGGGAGCTGCAGGAGACTCCGGCGGACCCGCCGCGCACGATCTGGACGGTCGAGCTGTCGCTGCTGATGCTGCACGGGCAGGCGTCGGAAGTGGATGTGCTGGGCAAGCGCTGGCCCCTGACCTCGCGCGCGGCGCGTCTGCGGGCGTTCCAGACCGTCCGCGGCCCCCTGAAGACTCTGCCCGCGCCCGATCGTCAGGCGATCCTCGGCCTGATTCGGGCGCAGTTCCCCCGCGGCGAGACCGGACGCCTGCTGGAGCAGTTCCCTTCCCTGGCTATGATGTCCTGGGAAGAAGTCGCCATGCTGGCCCGGAACGGCGTCACCATCGGCAGCCACGGTGTGATGCACGAAATACATCATGCCAGCCAGCCTCCGGCCGTCCGCGCCCGCGAGCTTCGCGAATCGCGCCTGACATTAGAAGCGCGTCTGGGACAGCCCTGCCCGATCTTCGCCTTCCCGAACGGGACATTTACGGTTGGCTCCGGGGTGGAGGCCGCCGAAGCCGGATACGAAATGGCTTTCACTACCCAGCCCGGCGTTGTCCCCCCGGGGGCCGATCAGTTCTTGCTGCCGCGCTTCGATCCGGGCCGGTCCATCGAGAAGCGCTTCCTGACCGGGGCGGAATGAGCGGCGGATAGAGACGGCACAGCCGGAGGGGGCGCCCCCTCCGGCTGTGCCGTCTCTATCCGCCGCTCATTCCGCCCCGGTCAGGAAGCGCTTCTCGATGGACCGGCCCGGATCGAAGCGCGGCAGCAAGAACTGATCGGCCCCCGGGGGGACAACGCCGGGCTGGGTAGTGAAAGCCATTTCGTATCCGGCTTCGGCGGCCTCCACCCCGGAGCCAACCGTAAATGTCCCGTTCGGGAAGGCGAAGATCGGGCAGGGCTGTCCCAGACGCGCTTCTAATGTCAGGCGCGATTCGCGAAGCTCGCGGGCGCGGACGGCCGGAGGCTGGCTGGCATGATGTATTTCGTGCATCACACCGTGGCTGCCGATGGTGACGCCGTTCCGGGCCAGCATGGCGACTTCTTCCCAGGACATCATAGCCAGGGAAGGGAACTGCTCCAGCAGGCGTCCGGTCTCGCCGCGGGGGAACTGCGCCCGAATCAGGCCGAGGATCGCCTGACGATCGGGCGCGGGCAGAGTCTTCAGGGGGCCGCGGACGGTCTGGAACGCCCGCAGACGCGCCGCGCGCGAGGTCAGGGGCCAGCGCTTGCCCAGCACATCCACTTCCGACGCCTGCCCGTGCAGCATCAGCAGCGACAGCTCGACCGTCCAGATCGTGCGCGGCGGGTCCGCCGGAGTCTCCTGCAGCTCCCCGGTGGAGACGAACAGCATCCAGGGCAGGTCCAGCTCGGCCAGCACCTCCGCCATGAGCAGGTTGTTGCGGTAGCCGTCATCTACGGTGATGACGACCATCGGCTGCTCCCAGGAAGGCCGGGCGATCTCCGCCTGCAGCTCCGGCAGGCTGAGGACGCGAAAGCGGCTGAGGAAGCGCATCTGCTGGCGGAAGATATCCAGCGGGGTCAGGTTGCGCTCCAGGTGCGGATCGGTAACGCGCTCCACCACGCCGTGGTAACAGAAAATACGCAGGCTGCCCGGCCCCCAGCGGGCGCGCAGGGCGGCTACTTCCCGGCGCAGCCGGGCGCGGACAGGCTCGACAGCCAGACTGGTGATCGTTCTGAAATACTCCATATCCCTTACTCTACCCGAAAAATACGCCCGAAGCCTCCTTGCAGCCAGATTCTTTATAAAATTTTCACAACAGGTCTGTTTGTTGTCCTGTATAGTGAAGAATTAAGGACCGCTGCCGGTTGTGCCATCCGGATTGCGCCGCGATCGGGCCATGACAACCCGCCGGCGTCAGCTTTTGATGGCATCTTTTGTGGCCGCAATGTGGCTCAAAGCACTGTACAGAGAATGCCCCTCACAGCATCCGACTCCGGGGGCTGGCGGGCCGCCGGAATCGGAGTACAATAGTATTGTAATATAATCTTCGGTTAATTGCCCTATTTCTATCTTATTATATTCCAATCCAGGGCAAGGCTCCCGGAGTTTTGAGAAGGATATTTGATTGGCTCCCGTGTTCATCCACCCCACAGCAGAAGTTGAGCAGGATGTCGTGCTCGGCGAAGACACCAGAGTGTGGCACCTCTGCCATATCCGCCGGGGCGCCCGGATCGGGTCGGAATGTATCCTGGGCCGCGGCGTGTTCGTGGACGCCGGGGTGCAGATCGGCAACCGGGTCAAGGTGCAGAACTACGTCTCCATCTTTCACGGCGTCACCCTTGAAGACGGCGTCTTTGTCGGGCCGCACGCCTGCTTCACCAACGACCTGATTCCCCGCGCTGTCAACCCGGATATGAGCCTGAAGAGCGGCGCGGACTGGGTCGTCAGCGAGACGCGCGTCCGGCAGGGCGCGGCCATCGGCGCCAACGCCACCATCCGTTGCGGCATCACTATCGGTCGCTGGGCGCTGGTCGGCATGGCCAGCGCCGTCATCCATGATGTGCCCGATTACGGCGTGGTCGTGGGCAACCCGGCCCGCCTGATCGGGTATATTTGTCCCTGCGGTCTGCGCTATGATACGCCCGAAGCCGCCCGGGGCTGCCCGCGGTGCGGCCATATCGCGGACCGCTGAATCCGCCCCAGAGGGAATACCTATGTCAATTGGAATTGCCAGACCCGTCATTGGAGAGCGAGAGAAGCAGGCCGTCATGGCTGTGCTGGAGAGCGGCCAGCTTGTCCAGGGGGCGGAGGTCGCGGCGTTCGAGCGGGCCTTCGCCGACTATCACGGCGCCCGCCACGGCATCGCCATGAACAACGGCACGACGGCCCTGATGGCGAGCATGATGGCCCACGGCTTCGGCCCCGGCGACGAGGTGATCATCCCGTCGTTCAGCTTCTTCGCCACCGCTTCCGCCGTGCTCAGCGTTCAGGCGACGCCGGTCTTCGCCGATATCGACCCGGCTACCTACTGCCTGTCGCCGGCCGCTGCCGAAGCCGCGATCACGCCGCGCACGGTCGCCATCATGCCGGTGCATCTCTACGGCCACCCGGCGGATATGACCCGCTTCGAGGCCATCGCCCGGCAGCACGGCCTGGTCCTGCTGGAAGACGCAGCCCAGGCGCACGGCGCGGCCATCGCCGGGCGGCGCGTCGGGACATGGGGCACGGCCTCCTTCAGCTTCTACCCCTCCAAAAACATGACCACCGGCGAAGGCGGCATGGTCCTGACCGACGACGACGAGATCGCCCGCAAGCTGCGCATGATCCGCAACCAGGGGATGGACCAGCAGTACCGCCACGAGGTCGTCGGATACAACTTCCGTATGACCAATATCGCCGCCGCCATCGGCCGGGTGCAGCTTGAGTCCCTGCCGGCCTGGACGGAACAGCGCATCGCCAACGCCGCCTACTTCAACGCCCGGCTGACCGGCGTGAGGACGCCGGTGACTGCCCCCGGCTGCACCCACGTCTTCCACCAGTACACGATACGCACACCGGAAGGCAAAGAACGGGACGCGGTGGAAAAGCGCCTGAACGAGCGCAGCATCGGCGCGCGGGTGTACTACCCCCGCCCGATTCACCTGCAGCCGGTTTTCACCACCATGCCCGGTTACGCAGCCCCATCCCTGCCGGAAACGGAGAAGGCGGCGCGGGAGGTGCTCAGCCTGCCCGTCCACCCCATGTTGACTGAAGAAGAGAAAGCCCTGATTGTGCAGGAGGTAAACGCGCTATGCTGAAAGCAGCCGTCATCGGCGTCGGGAGCATGGGGTCGAATCACGTCCGCGTCTACCGCGATATGGAACAGGTGGAGCTGGTCGCCGTCGCTGATCAGGCCGAAGCCACCGCGGCCCGACTCGGCGCCCGCTTCGGCGTGCCTTACTACGCCGATTACCGCAAGATGCTGGATGAATGCCAGCCGGATATGGTCTCGCTGGCCGTGCCGACCATCCACCATCTGGAAGTCGGGATGGAGCTGATCCGGCGCGGCGTGCATGTGCTGGTGGAGAAGCCGATCACCGGGACTATTCAGGAAGGGCAGGAGCTGATCGATCTGGCCGAGAAGAACGGCGTGGTCCTGGCTGTCGGGCATATCGAACGCTTCAACCCGGCCGTTCAGGAGCTGCGCCGCCGCCTCCGCGAGGGGATGGCCGGGCGCATCTACCAGCTACATGCGGTGCGGCTCAGCCCTTACCCGGCCCGTATCCGCGATGTGGGCGTGGTGATCGATCTGGCGTCGCACGATATCGATCTGCTGCGCTTCCTGATGAACGAGCGCATCACCCGCCTGTACGGCGAGACCCTGCAATCGATCAACTCCGATCGCGAGGACGCCCTCAACGGCGTGCTGCGCTTCGCCAGCGGGGCGATCGGCGTGCTGGATGTCAACTGGATCACGCCCAAGAAAATCCGCACGCTGACCATCACCGGCGCGCGCGGGCTGTTCCACTGCGACCTGCTCTCGCAGGAGCTGTTCTTTTACGAAAATGAGTTCGGCCCCAGCCAGTGGGACACGCTGAGCGTGCTGCGCGGCGTCAGCGAAGGCAACGTGCTCGGCATCCGCATCAACCGCCAGGAGCCGCTGGCCGCGGAGATCGCCGACTTCGTCGCCGCCGTGCAGGCCGGGCGCGCGCCCACCATCACCGGGCGCGACGGTCTGGAGACGCTGCGGCTGGCCCACGAATTCGTGCGCTCCGGGCGGGAGCAGCGTCTGATCCAGCTCGACGAAGCGCCCGCCAAAAGCGCCGGTTAACCTGACGGAGACAGCATCGTATGAAAGTGATGACGGTGGTCGGGGCGCGTCCGGAATTCATCCAGACCGCCCCGGTCAGCAAGACTATCCGCGAGCGCGGCCATACCGAGATCCTGGTCCACACCGGCCAGCACTACGACGCCAACATGTCCGACGTGTTCTTCGCCGATCTGGACCTGCCGCAGCCGGAGATTTACCTCGGCGTCGGCAGCGGCAGCCACGCCGGGCAGACCGGTCAGATGATGATCCACCTGGAGCCGGTGATGGAGGCGGAACGGCCGGACTGGGTGCTGGTCTACGGCGACACCAATTCCACCGTCGCCGCCAGCCTGACCGCGGCCAAGCTGGGCCTGCCGCTGGCCCATATTGAGGCCGGGCTGCGCTCCTTTGACCGGGCCATGCCGGAGGAGATCAACCGCGTCGTCACCGACCACCTGAGCGATATTCTGTTCGCGCCGACGGCGGCGGCCGTCCGCAATCTGGAGCGGGAAGGGCTGGCCGCCGGCGTGCGGCAGGTCGGCGACGTGCGCGTCGATGTCACGCTGGGGCTGGTGGAGGGGGCGCGAGCGCGGCAGGAGCGGCTGCTGAGCGGGCTGGGCCTGGGGCGCGGGGAGCCGTTCGCCCTGGCGACCATCCACCGGCCGGTCAACACCGATGACGCCGGCCACCTGAGCCAGATTGTCGAAACCTTCAACACGCTCGACCTGCCGGTTGTCCTGCCGGTGCATCCCCGCTTGCGCAAGATGATGGCCGCCTTCGGGCTGCGCTTCGCCGGCAATGTCCGGGCCACCGACCCGGCCGGCTACCTGGATATGATCGCCCTGCTGGACGCCTGCACGATCGTGATCACCGACAGCGGCGGGCTGCAGAAGGAAGCCTATATGCTGCGGCGGCCGACGGTCACTGTGCGCGACACAACCGAGTGGATCGAAACAGTGGAGGCCGGCTGGAACCGCCTGTGCGATACCGCGCCGGACGCCTTCCGCGCGGCGGTGAGCGCCGCCCTGGCTCCGCCGCCCGCCGCCCACCCGGATTTCTACGGCACGCCGGGCGTCAGCGAACGCCTGTGTGTGGTGATGGAGACAGAAAGACGCTAAGCTATCAGGATGATGCTGACCGGCGGGCTGGACTCACCCCACCCGGCGGGTACATTTCATATCCGGGGCAAAAAACAGGGACCGCAGAGGCGCAGAGGGCGCAAAGAAAGGCATCTCCTTCTTTTTTCTCTGCGCTTCTCTGCGTCTCTTTGCGGTTCAAAGTCTTTTCTTCCCAGAGACGCCCCGAATTTGAAACGCCCCCCACCCGACCAGCGCTTTACTGTGGTTCAAAGTATAGTGTTCGATGGTGAAATGCTATGACGAAAGTGACTCTGGTTATCCCGGCTTATAACGAAGCGGAGGGCGTGGCGCAGACGGCGGACAGGCTGCGGCCGGTGCTGGACCAGCTCGCCGCAGCTTATGATGTAGAAGTGATCTTCGTAGACGACGGCAGCAAGGACGAGACGCAGGCGCTGCTGACGGCGCAGTTCGCGGGCGACGCGCGGGTGAAGATCGTGCCGCACGGCGTCAACAGGGGCCTGGGCGCGGCAATCCGGACCGGCTTCGCCAGCAGCACGGGCGACATCATCGTGACCACAGACTTCGACGGGACATACGCCTTCAGCACCATCCCCGCCATCCTGGCCCAACTGGAGCGCGACAACGTGGATATCGTCACTGCCTCGCCCTACCATCCTCAGGGCGGCGTGAAAGGCGTGCCGCGCTACCGGCTGTTATTCAGCTTCGGGGCGTCGCTGCTGTACCGGCTCCTGGTGAGCTGGCGCATCCACACCTGGACGGCGCTGTTCCGTGCTTACCGCCGCCCGGTCATCGAGACGATCGCGTTCGAGAGCGACGACTTCCTGGCCGGGACGGAGCTGCTGGTCTACGCGCTGCAGGCGGGCTTCACCGTCTCCGAATATCCGACGGTGCTGCGGCAGCGGTCGTTCGGCCAGTCCAGCATCAAGATCGCGCGGGTGACCATGGCCCATCTCAGATTTCAGGGGCGTCTGCTGCTGCGCCGCACGCCTCGCTTCACCGCACCGGCTGCCGCCAGAAAGTGATATGACATTATGGTTTCATGGGGCTTTATCATCCTCAGCACCACTTTCAGCGTGCTGGGCCAGCTCATGCTCAAATACGCCATGCTGCGGATCGCCCGCGTGCCATCCGCGCGCCCGGTGGTCCTGCGCATCGTGACTTCGCCCTACGTGATCGGCGGGCTGGCCGTCTACGGGCTGGGGGTGATCTCGTGGCTGCTGGCGATGTCCTCCATGCCGATCACGGTCCTGTACCCGTTCGCCAGCCTGGCCTATGTGGGCATCATCATCGGGTCATACTTCCTGTTCAGGGAGAACATCACGCGGGCACGCCTGATCGGGATCGCCATCATCATCGCCGGGGTGGCCCTGATCGGCCTGAGCGCGGCGGTGTGAGATAAGGCGATCCCGGGCCACGGCCTACTGTTCAGCGAACTGGAAAATGGCGCACTCTGCCTCAATGCCCGGCCCGATTTGCGTGGCATTCTCTTGCAGGTAGTTGAGCAGGGCCGGGTTGTTTTCGTACAATGTCTTGTTATCGATCACGAAATATAAGGCGCCCGCCTGCCGGCAAGTCTCCACCCGCTCCGGCGTATGCCAGTCGCTTGGCAGGCTCCAGCCGTAGCGATCGCTGAAGAAAAAGATGTTTGGCTCCTGATAGTCGGAGGGGACTCCATTCCTGGTGGTCGCCGTCTCTGAGCTGACAATGATCAGCTCGTCTTTCGCCACAAGGGCGTTCACCTGGGCGCCACAGGCTATCGTGGAGCGCCGGTACTGCCTGTTCAGGGATGTCTGGTACATATACACTGTCCAGATGAGCGCCGCGAGCACAGAAACGCCGCAGGCCGCCCCGGCCAGCGCATAGGGCGACCGCCGCAGATCGGGCCAGCCCACCTGTCGCAGCTTCAGGACAACCCAGTTCAGCCCGATGCCAATGCCCAGCGCGGCAAAGGGGGCGAAATAGAGGTGATACTGAACCCCCCAGTGTTCTTCCGCGTATCGCGCCACAATCATGTAGTAGATCGGGGTGGTAATCGTGCCGAAGATCAGCAGGAGGGGATGGCGACGGCGCAGCGCCAGGATAAACCCGATGGCGAACGGCAGTATGCCGCCAGCGGCGAAAATCCACTCGGTCTCCCGGGCCGCCAGGCGCAGGTAAAATAGCGGATTCAGCCAGTAGCTGAAGTTGCCGAACTTGCTGTCGCCGCCGGAAAGGACGCCGAACGTATTCCCGTAGGTCAGGTACAGGTTGCGGGCGTGGAGGTACCACACCACCCCCGGCAGCAGGCAGATCGCCGCGAAAACCCATATCTGCCACATCTTCAGAAAGCTCAGCCTGTGCCGGGCAACCAGCAG
>JARKNX010000101.1 GCA_029976025.1 Aggregatilineales bacterium
CGGTCGCCGCCGCCTGCGCTTCTGGACTGCTGTTGTAAGTCGCCTCGCTCGAAATGAACCACCGTTTATCGATGTTGTGAAGAATCATCACGTCATCCATGGCTTGTTCCGATCCCAACGACAATATGCGGACTGCACCCATCACCCTCACTGCTGCCCAAGGGCCTGTCTCTTGGTGAACCTGATACTCCATGTTCCTGAAAGCGAGAGTGCCAGTGTCGAGCTTCACACCAGTCAGGCTGCTCAGTATCGTACCGAACAGGGCAGGATTGTTGGGCTGTGCCCTTATTGCCGGATCGAGCAAGTCAATGTAAGTGTTCATGTCGTTTGCTTCAAGTGCTGCAAACGCTGATTTCAAGGTCGCAACCGGAGATGACATGTCGACACGCTTCGCTGGAGCAGGAATTGGTGTGGCAGGCGGTAGAGGCGTGCTTTTCGGTACGGGAGTTGATTGAGTGCCAGGAGTCGAGCCAGCCGAGGGCTTCTGTCCCGGTGTAGAACATCCTGCGAATAACAAAACAAGAACAGCAAGAAGAGGGATCACATGTGTGAGCGCGCGGTTATGCATGATTGGGGCCTCCAGTTGGGTGAAGTGAGGGCTAGCTGGAACGTCGGCTGTGATTCTACCATAGTAGCCTGACGTATGTCCAGCAGGACACACTTAATTGTGGACGTCCTTCATCTGTCTGCCGGCCGCCACAGATCTCAACTTCGGTCTTCGAACAAGCTTTCTGTTTCGGATACTCTACGCTTGATTGATATCACGATCAGCCTCTCTGAGGCATGTACCAATCTGCGGAATATGCAGGTCACCGCCCTGCGCCGAATCCATAATTGACATCCCAGCCCCTGTCCACTATACTAAGTCCGTGGCGCCAGGTGCGCGCCGACTAGGGGAGCCTTCGGGCGTCCCTTTTTCTTTTTCCAGCCCAGCCTACTCACGCATCGGAGGCACACCTGAGGGAATTCCTGCTCGACAATCGGGCCGACATGGTGGAAAGGGGGCTCATCATGGCAGCCATCGTCGTCGCGGCCGTCTTCCTCTGGGTCAGCATCGGCCAGAAGCTGGCGGTCAAGCTCGGCATCGTGGACGCGTCCATCGGAGGCTGACATGCGCAGGTGGCTGGCCGGCCGCCGCGGCGATATGGTGGAAGGGGCCTTGACCTTTCCGCTGATGGCCCTGGTCACGCTGGCGCTGGTCAACCTGGCGTTGGCCGGGTTCTCGGCTACGACCGCCAATCATGCAGCCGGCTACGGCGCGCGCGCCGGGTCGGTCGCCCAGGTGGATCCGGCCGGCCGGGCGCTGGAGGCTGCCCAGCAGGCGCTGCAGAGCGGGATCGGCGACTACGCTGTCCGCGTGGCGGCCGACACCTATCCTGGCGGCGTCGTGCGCGTCGAGGTGGACTGGGCGGTGCCCAACTTCTACGGCAGTCTGATGCCGCTCTTCGGCGCGTCCAGCGGCCCGCTCAAAGGCACCGCCGTCAGCGCCTTCCGCAAGGAGGGCTGGTGATGACGAGGCTGAGGTCAAGGCTGAGGTTAAGGTCGAGGCTAAGCTCAGCCCTAACCTCAAACTTAGCCTTGGCCTCTGGTCGTCGCTTCCTGACCGGCAGGTCAGGCGACATGGTCTGGAACGCGCTGGTCATCGTCACCGTGTTGCTCCCGCTGGCCGGCCTGGCGATCGATGTGCCGCGTTACTTCGCGCTGCGGAGCCGTCTGCAAATCGCGGCGGACGCGGGCGCGGAAGCCGCGGCTCGCGCCGTGGACATCCGGCACTACATCAACACAGGCGAGACTCGCCTGGAGCCGGATCGCTACGCCGGCGAAGCGGCCTGGGCCTTCGATACCGCGGTGACCGGCCTGCGGGCGCGCGGCTACACCGCCAACCTTGACGGCATTGACTTGGACGAAGGCGCGGACGCGGTCACGACGCGCGCCAGCGGCACGATCCGTCTGTTCTACAACCTGATCCCGCCAGTCACGGTGCGGGTGACCGCCACGAGCTGGTATCGCATGATCCGGCGGTGACATGGAAATCAGCCTCAACCTGCGCCAGCTCATCCTGGTCGCCGCGGCGGTCAGCCTGGTCATCCTGCTGGCGCTCATCGGCCACGCGGTGACGCCGGTCGCCGAGGGCAGCCCGCTGGTGCTGACGCCGGAGCGCTGGGAGGCCGCGGCGCTGGCGCGCAGAGCCGGCACGGAGATCGTGCGCCTGGAAGCGGACGGCCGCGCCCTGGCGGCCCTGGCGGCCGCGGAACCACCCGACGCGGTGCAGGCCATGCTGCTGGCGCAACGGATCTATGCGGGCCAGCGGAGCGGCACGGCCGCCACGGCTACGGCGCGCGCGGCGCTGGTGGATGCGGCGGCCGCCGTGGCCCGTTATGCCGGCGGAGGGCTGGCGAGGCAGGCGGCGATCGAGGCGGTCAATGCGGCCCTGGAGCGGATCCGGGCGCTGCGCGGCCAGGCGGTGAGCCGCATTCCTACCGACGAACA
>JARKNX010000102.1 GCA_029976025.1 Aggregatilineales bacterium
TTCCGTAACCTCGAGGAAGGCCAGCGCGTGGAGTTCACCGTGACCAAAGGCCCCAAGGGCCTCCAGGCCAGCAACGTCACCCGGATCTAATCCCCGGACACGACACCCCAACGCCGCCCCCACCGGGCGGCGTTTTGATTCAGCGGCGGGCCAGACTCACGCCTTGAGCCTGGATCGCGCTTTCTGGCGCAGGTGGATCAGTTTTTGTCCGTCGATCAGGTCGATCCCCAGGCTGCGGGCTTCCTTGCGGGTCTGGTCGCTGAAGCGTGCGGTCGTGACCAGCGTCGCCGATTTGACTTTGTGCTGCGTTTTGACCGAGTGCAGCTCCCGCACGTAGCCCGGCGGCAGGACGACCTCCGGATTGTAGCGCTTGCACTGGACGATCCCGGTCAGGCGGCCCTTGCGGTCGTAGACCTTGACATCGATTCCCCCGTCTCCGGCCCCGCCCACCACCACCGCTTTGTTGTCCGTCAGGACGTTGATCAGCCAGGCGACCTCGTGCTCGAAGTCCCCCGGATTGACCGCGTCGTGGTGGAGCCGCAGGGCGCGCTTGCGCACCTCGAGCTGCATGGCAACCTCGTCCGCCGGGGGCGTGATGCGCGCGGCGGATGGAGTAGTCGGGGCGGGCTGCTGTTCCCTGGTCAAGGGGTCGGGAGCGCGCCGCGTCAGGCCGGAGTCCGCGCCGCCCGGTCTTGCTTCGTTGTCATCTAGGGGGCGGGCTGGATGTGGCTGGCTGCGCGCCAGAGTCACGAGCAGCGATCCGGCCAGGAAGGGCACCAGCAGGGCCAGCATCCCCAACCCGCCAGGCACGATCATCGCCTGAAGGTCGGAGAGCGGATCCAGGAAGGCGAACAGCGGCCGGGTGGCATGGGTGTGGTACAGCGTCAATCCCAGCCCGATTCCCACCAGACTGATGACCCACGCTCCCTGGCGGAAATTCCTGGCCCGGCGGCGCGCCGCCGAAACCAGTGGCGCGCGCGGCTCCCTGGGGCGGATCAGCAGCCACACAATCGAGCGCAGAATCAGTCCGATCCCGATCCAGGCGGCGAAGCCGATCAGGGCCAGGGGGAGCCAGTGCGCGGGGTTGTTGAGCAGCTCCCGCGCCCGGCCGGGATCGTCCGCGTACAGCAGGACTCCCAGCAAGATCAGGAGCAGCGCCGACAGCCCGGTCAGGGCGTGCCCCCTACCGCCGCGCTTGCGGGGCGCGAGGGCGCTGTCGCGCCAGCCCTTGGTGCGGTAATCCGGCTCGATCAGGCTCGAAATAAGGTTACGCTGTTTGCTCATGGGACAACCGAGTCACAGGGACGCAGTCAGACTGACCTTCGCCGCACGAGAGTGAATGCGGAAATTGGTATCAGTCTAGATCGAAATCTGTGATACGGAAAGAATTAAGATAAGGTTGGATTGAGGGCTATGGGAAAACGACAGGCATAGGACACGGACAAAGCGGAAAAGGCACGGACTTGCACGGAAAATCCCGCGTGAATCCGTGTTTCATCTGTCTTGTCCGTGTCCCATTTCCTTTTCCCTGGGCTTGCTCACTCCCGTAGCCGGTCCGGCAGCGGCAGCGGCTCCATTCGCGGCTGGAGCAGCCCGCGCCAGAAACCCACGCCCCAACTGATGTGCAGGATGGCGAAGGCCAGCGGCAGGCGCGGCAGGTGCCGCCAGCCGAAGCGGGCCGCCGTCAGG
>JARKNX010000105.1 GCA_029976025.1 Aggregatilineales bacterium
AGCCCTCAATCAGGACTACATCGCCTTCGCCGCCCAACTGCTGCACCAGCCAGCGGGCGCTGATCTTGGCCCATTCCTTCTGGTCGATGACGACATTGTAGACGCCCTGGGCGCTGACTTCCTGATCCACAGCGATGACGACGACACCCTGAGCAACGGCATCTTCCATAGCCAGATTCAGCGCCGCCTGATCGCCGGGGTTGATGATGATGGCATCCACGCCGCGGTTGACCAGGTTCTGAATCTGCTGCACCTGACCCTGTACGTCGGTGTCAGTGCTCTCGATCACCAGATCAATGCTGATACCTTTTTCAGCGAATTCGGCGACCACGTTCTCGATGTTCTGGATCATCTGGGTGCGCCATTCGCTGCCGACGAAGTTATTGGAGACGCCGATTACGTAATGCTCCTGAGCCTGAACCGGCCCGCCGCTGCCGACCATGGCTACGATCAGCGCAATTACAGGCAGCACAACGAACAGCTTCTTGAGATACATGTGCAACTCCTTCTTCTCCACGAATTATGCGAAAAATCTGGGTAAGTTGAGAATCTCCGGCGGTTGTAGTAAACTACAAATATCTCCGAATGTCCGGTCATTTGGAGTGCGGTAATTATATCCTGAAGGAAAAACGGAGTCAATTGACTGAAATCCGTTGCGCACACTGCACAAACGGCTGTCTGGTTGAGCGGGTGCACTGATGCCCAACCGACAGCTCACCACCAGCCAGCTTCCTATCTTCCCCGCCGATCCGGGCAGCCCGATCCCGCTGTATCACCAGGTCGAAACCAGCCTGCGAGGGATGGTGCAGAGCGGGCTTATAGCGCCGGGCGACACGCTGCCGCCGGAACTGGAGCTGTCGCGCGCCTACGGGGTGAGCCGCCACACCATGCGCATGGCGCTCTCCCGGCTGGTTGACGAGAACCTGATCGCCCGTAAGGCCGGGCGGGGGACGATTGTCAGCCAGCCCGCCGACCGGATGAAGTTTTATCTGGACCGCAGTTTTACCCACCAGATGGCCGACATGGGCCGGACTTCGCGCTCCCGCGTGCTGGAAGCGAGCACCGGCGTGATCACGGCGGAATCGCCCGCCGCCCTGCGGACACGGCTCGGCGCGCCGTACTTTCACCTGGTCCGGCTGCGCCTCGGTGGCGAAGAGCCGATCGGCCTGCAATCCGCCCTGGTCGTGACCGAGCTTTGCCCGGGGCTGGAGACTTACGACTTCAACCGGGAATCGCTGTATGATGTGCTGGCCCGCGAGTACAAGCTGGTGATTGCCGAGATCGGGCACACAGCCAGCGCGGTCGCCGCCGATGCGGAACAGGCCCGCCTGCTGGGGGTGACCCCTGGCGCGCCGCTGCTGGTGGTCACCACCACGACTTACCTCAATGACGGGCAGATTATCGAATACACCACGTCATACTACCGCGCCGATCGCTACGAATACTCCACAACAACCCTGTTCACCCCTTGCTAGGGAACTCCTTCTCCGGGCGCCCCGGCAACAAAAAAGCAGAAATCGCGGAGGGCGCAAAAAACGCAGAGGGTTCTTGCCTCTGCGTTCGTGGCGGTTCCTGCTTCTCCGCTGCTGGCCGCGCCGCTTTCCCTACTGCGAGTAGTTCTGGCCGAAGACCTCCACCATCAGCGAGCCAAGCGCGTAGCGGTTAGGGATAACCACCGATGCGCCGGACGGCGTGGTGTAAAACGAGATGTACCCTTCGTCGATCACGCCGGTGTGGATATTCTCCCCCGGGATATCCTTGGCATACCACGCCAGACGCATGATTTGATCAAAATTCAGGCCGGTGCGGACCCCCTGCTGGACGCTGGCCCAGATCGTCGGCGCGCTGATCAGAAGCTGCGGCAGATTGCTGAAGTTGAGGATGCGGTCGCGGACAGCGAAAAGGATTTGCTGCTGGCGTTCCGCCCGGCGGAAGTCGTTGCCGGTATGGCGTGTCCGGGCGTACTTGAGGGCGGTCGCGCCGTCCAGATGGTGCGGCCCGGCGCTGATATAAAACGGGTCGTAGCCGTAATACATATCGGGGTACTGCGTGTCGTTGATGGTATAGGGCACATCGACATCGATACCGCCAATGGCGTCAATCAGCGCGATGAAGGCGCTGAAGTCCACAATCAGGTAGTCATGGACGCGGATGCCCAGGTTGTTCATCACCGTTTCCATAGCCAGCTGGTGACCGTAACCGGGCTGGCGCAGCTCGCCCAGCACATAGGCTGAATTCACGCGCTGGAGCTGGTTGTAACCGGGGATGTTCACGTAGAGATCGCGCGGGATGCTCAGAATACCCATGCTGTGCGTAACCGGGTCCAGGCTGACCAGCATCATGGTATCGGTGCGGTAGGCGGCATCAGGCGGGTCCTCAGGCCGGCGATCCCAGCCCATGACCAGGATGGTGAAGCGCTCCTGCCCATCCCACGGCTGCAGCGTGAACTGTCCCAGGGCAGGGTCGGCCGTCGGCTCAGCCGCGACGGCCCCGGCCAGCTCCAGGCCCGGCACGGCAGTCGGGACGATGACGATGGCCGTCGCCCGGGCGGCCACCATCTCCCCCCCGGCGTTAGTGGCCGCTTCGCGGCTGCCGCGCAGGATAGTGAACATCCCCAGGCTGATCACAATCGTCACCCCGAACAGGGCGGCCGCCACCACGATCCAGGCCCATTCGTTGCGCCGCCGGCGTATGGACCGCACCCGCCGGCGGTGGGCGCTGTGCGGGTCGTAAGGCATGTAAGGGGGCGGCGCGTAGCTCCCGCTGTACGGCCGGCTCTCCACCGGGGGCAGGCTGTGCGGCAGGGTCGGGTTGGCCGGAGCATGGGTGGTGCCATATCCGCCTGCCGGCCCGCCTGTCGGGCTGCTCACCGGCAGCGTGCCCGGCCGGGTCAGGCCGTCGTAATAATCATCGTGGAGGGCGCTGCCATATTCATCATCAGGCGGCAGATACGGCAAATGCGGCATGGTGGGGTCAGAATCAGAATCAGGTCTCGATGGAGGATAATGATTCATGAAGGGACGCCTGTTAACTCAGCGATAGGCATTCATTGTACACGCATTATTCAGCATCCCCAAGAGCGGATAATATACGATTACAGGCGCTCTACAGGACTGTCACAGTCATTGTCTGAGTGCTGCTGCCGCCCGGGCCGGTGACCGTCAGCGTGACCGTGTACACGCCCGGAACTGTGTAGGTGTAGGACGGATGCTGCGCCGCGCTCGTGCCGCCGTCGCCGAAGTCCCAGCTCCACGCCGTGATGCTCCCGGTTGACGTATCGGTGAAGGTCACTGTCAGCGGCGCGGCGCCGGTCGTCTGATCGGCGGTGAAGCTGGCGACCGGCGGCGGCGGAATCTGCACGGTGACGATCACGCTGGCCGCGTTATCGCCGGGATCGGGATCAGGCTGGCTTGAGCCAGTCAGCGCAGCCGTGTTCGCGATCACCCAGCCGGAAGCCCCCGAGTCTACCACCGCCTGAATGGACAGCGTCGCCGCGCCGCCATGACTCAGGCTTCCCACCGACCAGATGCCGGTCCCGCCGTCATAGCTGCCCTGGCTGAGCGCGCTCCCGGCGTAGATCAGCCCGGCCGGCAGCAGATCGGTCACCTCGATGCCATCCGCCGGGACCGGGCCGCCGTTGAACAGGGTGACGGTATACGTGATCGCGTCGCCGGGCAGCGGATTGCTGTTGCTCACCGATTTGCGCACGCTCAGGTCCGCGCCGCTGGCGGGGAGCGGGGCCAGCGCGTCCACTTCGGAGTTGCTGCAATCCGCGCCGGGCACGGTATAGCGCACGAAGCGGTAGGTCCCCGCCGGGGCGACAGCGTCCACATCGATGGCGACGCCGGTCCTGATCGTCGGGCCATAGAACGGCGGGTTGGTCATCGGGATGGACATGGCATTCGGCTCACTGCCGCTGGCATACCCCGCCGCGCCCAGATTCGTATTGGGGTCGGGCGACGTATCCCCCCAGCGGAAGACCTGATACCACGGCCCTCCGGCGTCCTGGGCTACCTCGATGATGATGCTATCCATCATCACATAGCCGGGCGGAGCATTAGAGTCGATTTCATATGACACCATATCGTAGCCGATATGGGTCACGATCGGATTCGCGCTGACATTGACAACGATGCTGTCGTTGCAATACAGAGTGACCCAGTTGTTATCCGGGACCCCGATATTCGGCTCTGTGCCGCTGGCGGTGATGGCGACGGAAGCGCTGTTATTCGCCGGGTCCGGATCGGCCAGGCTGCTGGCGACAATGGCGGCAGTATTGATGATGGGCGAAAGGCTCGCCGCGCCCCGGTCTATCCGCGCCGAAATGGTCAGAACTGCGGACTCCCCGCCAGCCAGAACGCCCACGTTCCACAGCCCGTTGCTTATATCGTACACCGTCCCGCCGCCTGCCACATGGCTGGAATAGGTCACGCCGTTGGGCAGCAGGTCGCTCACCTGGACGTCCGCCGCGCTATCGGGGCCGCTGTTACTGACCGTCACCGTATATACGACGATCTGATTCTCGACGGGCGCGGCGTTATCGACCGTCTTGCTGACCTCCAGATCGGCGGTTTGCGGCGTGCTGGTCGGGGACGGGATTAGCGTGGCTGAGGGCGTCCATGAGGGCACACTGGTCGGAGGAGGCGTCCATACCAGAGAAGGCGTCCGCGTCCAGGTCGGCGTGTACGACGGCATGTTCGTTGGCGGCGGCGGCCACGTCGATGTGTTGGTCGGCGACGGCGTCCGGGTCGGCGTACGCGAAGGCGTGTTCGTTGGCGGCGGCGTCCGCGTCGGCGTGTTGGTCAGCGATGGTGTCCGCGTTGGCGTACGCGAAGGCGTGCTAGTCGGTGACGGCGTCCGCGTTGGCGTGCGCGAAGGTGTGTTCGTTGGCGGCGGCGTCCGCGTCGGTGTGCTGGTCGGTGACGGTGTCCGTGTTGGCGTGCGTGAGGGTGTGTTCGTTGGCGGCGGCGTCCGCGTCAGTGTGCTGGTTGGCGATGGCGTCCGGGTCGGCGTGCGCGAAGGCGTGCTGGTTGCCGATGGCGTGTTCGTCGCCGACGGTGTCCGCGTCGGAGAAGGCGTCCATGTCACAGTGGGCGCACCGGTTGGTGTTGCCGTAGCCGACGGTGTCCGCGTCGGCGTCCGCGTCGGCGTGCTGGTTGGCGGCAGCGTGCTGGTCACCGACGGCGTTGATGACGGCGTACCGCCCGGTGTGGCAGTTATCGAAGCAGCCGGGGCAGGCGTCCCGATCACCGCTGTGGAGGATGCCGGTGGCACGGGAGATGTCGTCAGCGCAGGAGGCACTGTCGGCACAGGGGGAGCCGGGGAGGCGCTCACCGTCGCCAGCGGAATCGCCGTGATGATCTGGGCGATCGTCGTCGCGGCAGGCGTATCGCCCATCGGAGATGGCTGCGGCGCCGCCGTGATCACGCCGGCCATGACGGCCAGCGTCGGGTAGCGCGTGGCGCTGTCCAGGGCAGCCACTGTCGCCAGCATCGGCTCTATCTGGCCGAAGCGTACCCACGGCCAGGCGCTATAGTCGGCGGTCCGGGCCGGATGTATCCCTGTTTGCAGCTCGCGAGAGCCGGCGGTCATGACGGCGACCTGCCCACAGCACAGAATTACCAGAAACAGGAGCGGCACCGGCAGCAGCATGAGCAGACGGCGCCGCCGCTCATCCGGGCGGGTCGCGGGCGACTCCGTCGTGACAGGCTGGCTGCTCCCGCCGTTGCCATTCACGTCCCTAATGCTCCTGCTGAACCGGAAGATCAATCGTCACCGTCGTCCCGACACCCGGCTCGCTTTCCAGCACGATGGTGCCATGGTGGGCGGCGATAATCTCCCGGGCAAGGTACAGCCCCAGCCCCAGCCCGCGCGCATCAGTGGGGCCGGCCTCGGCGGAGCGGCCCCGGTAAGTGCGCTCAAAAACACGTTCAACTTCGTCAGCGTCGATGCCCACACCGGTGTCGAGCACAGCTATCACCGCCCGGCCGCCCTCAATCCGGGCCTGAATTTCCACCTGACCGCCGGGCAACGTATAGCTGCACGCATTCCGCAGCACGTGCTCCAGCGCCTGCTGCAACCGCTCCGGGTCGCATTCAATCTCCTGCTCCACCGAATGCTGCACATTCTCGATCAACCTCAGGTCGCGGTCAACCGTGGCCGGGCGCAGGGCGTCGATGGCGTTGTAAAGAACCTGATCCAGGTAGTACGGCTCCAGATCGAGCGCAAATTTATTAGAGACGATGGCGCTGACATCGATTACCTGATTGACCATGCGCTCCAGCGTGCCCATATGGTAGACAGCTTTGTTCATGAAATCGCTGCTCTGGGCATCCAGGCGGCCCTGAGCGGCAAGCTGCACGATCTCGACATAGCCGCGCGCGGCGGTCAGCGGAGTGCGCAGCTCATGCGAAAGCTGCAGGATCATCTCGTCCTTGATCCGCTCGACTTCGATCAGGCTGGTGATGTCGTGCCAGACGACCACCTGCCCGATCGACTCGCCGGAGGGCAAATTGACCATCCGCGAAGCGACATTGTAGAAGCGCCCGGCCAGCTCAACCATGCGCGCCGTGGTCAGAGCGGCGGCGTTCTGGCACAAATCGAGAAAAGCGCGGTAGGTCTCCTCCTGCGGGCGGAGCTGATCGATCAGCGCATCGGCCGTCGCGTTAGTCAGGATCATCTGCCCGGCCGGGTCCAGGACGATCACGGCGTCGTTGATGCTGGCGAGCACGGCCTCGCGTTCCGCCGTCACCTCCAACTGGGCGACATACAGGGCGCTGATCTCCTGATTGCGCCGGACAAGCTGATCGGTCATGTGGTCGAAGGAAAGACCAAGCTCGCCCAGCTCATCCGGCGTGCGCAGGCCGACGCGCTGGCTGAGGTCGCCAGTGCGGATGGCGCGGGTGGTATCGACCATGCGCTGGATCGGCCGGATGATAGAGCGCGTCACAAGCAGGCCGAGGACAGCCGCCCCGACAAAGAGGACGGAGAACAGGAGGGTGAACGTATCACGGCTGACGCCAATCCGCTCGGCGACGAAATCGCTGGGCAGGGCGACGGCCAGCAGCCCGGCCAGCTCGCTGCGCAACTGCAGCGGGGCGTACAGCACCTGATAGGAGGTGCCGGCGATACTCTCCTGCTCGATCGGGCTGCGCTCAGCCTGCACCTGGGCCATCAGATGGGCGGCCTGATCGGGCGGCAGGATCAGGTCTTGCGGCGGGGTGGCGCGGAACGTGCTGCTCAGCACGGCGCCATCCCCGGTGAACAGGGTGACCTCGGAGAGCGACTGGCTGCTGATGCGGCTGGTCAGGGTATCGGCGCTGATACCCAGGCTGATCCCGCCGGCGGCTGCGCCGGTTGCGGGGTCGATCACCGGAGTGCTGGTATAAACCAGAATCGCGCCATCCTGCTCAACCAGATCGACGAACTTATCCCCCAGCCAGTCGGCGCTGCCGGCCAGGACGCGCCCCACCCCCGGCCATCCGGCTACATCTACCAGCTCCGGCGGGGTGACGTAGGCGATCTGGTCGCCCAGAAAGGCGCGCCGCAACTCCAGCCGGTTGATCCCGGCATCGTCAAAGACGATCAGGCTGTCCACGCCGGCATTGGCGGCCAGCGGGCGCAGCATGTCGGCCAGCGCCGCTCCGTCGTCCGTCCGGAGGGCCGTAGCGACCCCTTCAGTGAAGGCCATCAGCCGCAGGGTGGCGAGCTGCTGAATCTCAATTTCGACCAGGGCGTTGCTGGCGGCCTGAGCGCTATCCAGAAGCTGGTTGTTCAGGCGCTCCTCAATGCTGCCCGCCACCAGCCGCGTGGCGATGAACACCCCGATGCCGGCAATCAGGAGGATGACCAGGAGAAAGGGGAGCGTGACGCGCGTCGTGATGCGCGGGTACAACCGCTCCAGAAGGCGGGAGGAAGCAGAGGCGTCAGTGCTCGTATTCATATCTCTCTGGCGGCACGGACTGCGGGCGTGCGCCCATGCTGCGCAGCCAACGGCAAATGCCGCCGCGCCATCCTCCTGGTTCACGCCGGGTTGTGGACTCAAAGGTGCTTATTTTTGTCTGGTAAAATGAAGCGTTTAACTTTTTTAAGCGGCGGTCGCCTGCATCAGTCCGTCGCACGCAACCGGTCCTGGTAGTGCTGCCGGGCCAGGGGCAGAAGCTCCTGGGTGGCGTCCATGATGTGCCAGGGCTTGGGCATCCATTTGCAATCCAGAGATGCCAGCAGCGCCGGGTTGGGCCGGCGATAGGCGGAGGTGACCACAATGGCGCTCTTGAAGCCCAGATCGCGGATGTGCTGCGCGACTTCCATGCCGTCCATCGCCCCCGGCACCCGGATGTCAAGGATGAACAGGTCAATTTCTTCAGGGTTGGGGTGCTCTTCGATGTACTTGACGGCATCATCGCTGCTGATGAACTGGTGCACGTTGACTGATGGCTCCGATGAGGACAGAATAAACTTCAACACTTCGCGCAACGGGCTGTCATCTTCCAGATGCAGGATATGCATGGCTGGTTGATTCTGCATGACCCTCAACCTCACAATTCTATAATACAGTATAGACCAGGGGCGGATCGTAAAATAATCGTAAATTCCACAAGCCGCCCGGCCCTCAACTATTCGATTACATCGTAATCCAGATCGGGCGAATATACCAACAAAAGAACAACGGAACTGCTACAAATGCCGAAAAGTGACGACTCTCCGCGGGTACGGCTTCTCACTGCCTGCGCTGAGCCTGCAGCAGTCCGGCGCGATCTGGCATTATAATCAGGGGCGGGAACAGCGGCGCCGGATTAGGACAGAAACCGCTGACGGGGTATTATTATGCAAGAGAGGCGCCATCGACATGAAGGACGCCGCCCAGGAGACAGCCTGTGGAACAGAGCGATAAGGCGCTGGTGTGCCCGGTATGCGGCCTGAAGAACCAGCCAGACACGGAGCGGTGCATCCGGTGTGGGGTGATACTGCTGGCCGATGCCACCACAGCGCAGGTCCCGAGCGAGATAGCCGACCAGATCAAAGCGGGCCGCAGTGGGGTCACCCAGCCGCTCTCAGTGCATCGCCACGGCCTGCTCAATGACGGCGTCGTGCTGTATATCGCTGGCGAAGTGCGGCCGCTCGTCATCCGGGGGCAGAAAGAATTCCTGCTGGGCCGGCGCACCGAAGGCCCGCTGGCCGAGGATATGATCGATCTGACGCCCTACCACGGGCATTTGCTCGGCGTCTCGCGGCGGCATGCCCGGCTGAAGATCGACGGCGAAGACACCTTTGTGGAAGACCTGGACAGCACTAACGGGACCTGGCTGAACGAAAGACGCCTGGCCGCCAACACGCCTTACGTCATCCGCAATGGGGACCAGCTCCGGCTGGGCCAGCTCATCATGTTCATTTACTTCGCCAGCGCCTCCACCAAGCAGCAAATCACGCTTAAAGCTACCGATACCGCTGTCGCCTTCATCACGCCGCAGCGCATCACGGCGCCTTATCTGGCTTCCAACGTCAGCCCCTATCTGGATGCCATCATAGGCCTTCAGGCGGCGGTGGATACGCTGCTGGGCCGGGCGCCCGGCCCGCACGGGATCAACGCCATCAATGTCAACGCGGAAAACTACAGCGTCGAGGTGGACCTGGAAGGCGTCACGGACGCCGTACAGGTCATTCAGGATATCCTGATGCCCTGGCGCCGGCGCAACCGGACCGTCGTCGCCCAGCTTCGCGTGCTCGCGGCCAGCGGCGAGCCGGCCGATGCCGAGCTGGATCAGGCGCTGCGCGTCGCCCAGGACAACCTGAGCCGTGAGATCCTCCGCGAAATCCTGGGGGGCGCGCCGGAAGGGGATACCCCCCACACCGTCGAACGTCTGGAGGCCGCCCTGCCGGAGATCGAGCAGGAGCAGCGATTCATCGCACAGGTAGCTCCGCACCTGCGGATACTGGCGGCCAGCACGCTGGAAATCGTGCGGAGCACAGCTTAAGGACAGCATTGCGCTGTTTGCGCCGGTTGTACGTCAAAGAAAGCGAATCACATGACCACATCGAAGGAAGAAGTTGCCCGCCGGGTAGGCGATCTCATGCGCGAAGGCTTTGGCTGATCGGAGGCTGTTGTGCTCGCCGTGGGCGAGCATCTGTGGGGCGCGCCGGACGAGTCGCTGCTGCGGGCCAGCACGGCGCTGCGGGGCGGCCTGGGCGGCACGCATGAAGAGGTGTGCGGCGTGATCAGCGGCGGCGCGCTGATCATCGGCGCGCTGTATGGACGCACCTCCACCGACGTGGACGCCAACCCCTGCAAACGCCTGGCCGGCGTCTACTGGACGCGCTTCCGCGACACCTTCGGGCTGACCCGCTGCGGCGATTTGCTGGCTTCTGGCTACGGCTCCAAACCCGGCATGACGCCCTGCGCTGTCCTGGCCGAACGGGCCACGCCCCTCCTGCTGGAGGTGCTGGCCGAGGCGGAAGAGGAAATGAAAGGCGGAGAATAGGCAGTGCAGGACAGGGAGTGAGGGCCGGGTCTGAACGTCCGGCCTCGCCTCCCACCTTTCTCACCCGTCTGCATCACCCCCGGACCGGCGTGAAGGCCAGCGCCCGCGCCGGGTTATCAACCATCAGAGTGTCCGCAGCGGCGAAGCCTCGCTCCCGCAGGGCGGGCACGAAGCGGGCCGGGATGGTCGTGAAGCCGGGGGCGCCCGCGCCGTAGCTGCCCCAGTACGACCGCCGGGCCAGGTCCCCGGAAAGCAGAATCTGTCCGCCGTGCCCTTCCGCCACCAGCCGCAGGATGAAGTCCATCCGCACGCTGTCGGGGTAGTACTTCTCCTTGCTCACCTGATCGAAGCCGAAGAAGACGCCGGTCTGCGCCAGCCGCAGGACAGCCTCCCATTCCAGCCGACGATCAATATGGCCGATGATGATGCGCTCCGGCGGCACGCCTTCGCCGGTCAGCAGCGCTACCTGCTCCAGCGCCATTGTGCCGGCCTCGGTGTGCGTCGTGACTGGCGCGCCGGTGGCATGATGCGCCCGCGCCGCCGCCCGGAACAACTTTTCCGCCAGCGGCGAGATCGCGTTCAGCGTGGAGGCGGCCTTGATCATCCCGGCGCGGTGCGGCGTGCCGTCCATGCCAGTCACGACATCGGCGGTGAAGCGGGCAGCCAGTTCCTCCACCGACGCCTCCCGCAGGAACGGCGCGGAGAATGTCTCCTTGTTATAACCAGTCACGCCGATGACATGGACGCCGGAGGCCGCCGCGATGCGGCCCAGCGCATCCGCCCGACGGTTGTAGTCCGGCGTAGTCAGATCAGCGATAGCCCGTCCGCCAGCGTCCCGGAAGCGCCGCAACTCAGCAATGGCCGCCTCTTCGCTATCCAGCATCAGATCGGGATCCGGCGCGGGGCCAGGCGGCCAGCCGATCAGGTGCTCGTGAGGCAGGCACGGCCCCAGATCGGCGGGATTAATATCGCCCAGCACAGTCCGTATAATCGACATGGCGCTCACCTTTCCAGCCGGGCCGCCCGGCGATGCATCAGATCACGGCGCCGATCTGGCGCAGGCGGTCCTGCACACCTTTGATAGGAATATCCCGTGGAGAGGCGCCGGCGCGCGCAGCCTGAACCGCAGCCACCCCCGCCGCCTGCCCCATAGCCATACACTGCCCCATGCTGCGGATGGCGGCGTGCGCGTCATGGTCGGCGGAGAGGCAGCGCCCGGCCACCAGCAGGTGCTCCGCCCCCTGCGGCAGCAGGCAGCGGAACGGAATATCGACCGTCTCACCCTCCGGCAGATAATGCCAGACGGTGTCGCTGCCGGCGTGATGATCCTCAATCGGGGCGCCGCAGCAGGCGATGGCGTCCTCAAACTTGCGCGCGCCGAGCACGTCCTCCCGCGTCAGGCGATATTCGCCGAAGATGCGCCGGCTCTCTCGCACGCCGATCTGGGTGCTCAGGCTGGCCAGGAGGGCCTGTTCGTAACCGGGGACGCGATCGACCAGGAAGCGGGTGTATTCGGCAGCCTGCCGGCGGCCCTCAATCTCGGCCTGGCTGAGCTGCTCCGTGTCGGTGGGGTCCACGCCGCTGACGCGGGTCATGTTAGTCGCCATGACGCCCGCCAGCGGGGTGATGTGGACGCTGCCCTCGCGGCGGGGGAGGGTATAGCCGTGCTCGCTCGCGTCAGCCATCAGGGCGTGCAGCTCGTCCTTCTTGACGGCGCGGGCGCGCTCCGTATCGACGTTGATCAGGCGGAAGGTCGTCGTGAGCGATTGCAGCGGGCCGTCCGCCGCCCCTTCGAACGGCACGCCCGCCGCAGCCGCCACGTCGGCATCACCGGAGGCGTCAATCACGACCGCCGCCGTCAGGCTGATCAGGCCGTTCCGGGTGGCGGCTACCACGCCGGTCACGCGGTCGCCGTCGCGGAGCACATCGATCACGAGCGTGTGATAAAGAATGCGGACGCCCGCCTCCACCGCCAGCGTCTCCCATACCATTTTGAGCGTCTCCGGGTCATACGTGATGCCCTGCCCGGCGCCGTAGGTATTGGGGCGCACGATGGCCTTGCCGCGCTGTATCAGGGTTTTCACCACCAGGTCCGGCACGCCGCCGACGACTTTGCGAACCGTCTGGCCAGGCGTGAAGAAGCCGTAGAACGTGTCCAGCACCTGCGTGCTGATGCCGCCCATGAAGCCGTAGCGCTCGATCAGGGTCACGGACGCGCCTTCCTGAGCGGCGGTGATGGCGGCAGTCGCCCCGGCGGAGCCGCTCCCGATCACCAGCACGTCGCTGTGTCCCCGGTCGCGCACAGAAGCAGTGTACGTACTCATTATCTGTCTCCAGTTTAGCGGACCTGTTCCGCCGCGCGGGCCAGCGCAGCGAAAAGGTCAGGCGTGATAGAGATATTAAATACCCGGCTCACAATGTCAATCCAGCCGACCAGGAAATAATACCAGCCATCCTCCACATGCAGGCGGCGGCGCTCTGCCTGGGCCAGCGCCTGGTGCATGAAGCCCAGCGCGCCCCGGTAGTTCAGTTCCCAGGCGAAGCCGTCCAGCGGAAAGACGCCGGCATCCGTAATCGGCGAGCCGGGCGTATCCTTGCCCATCCCGGTGGCGTTGATCACCAGCGAGCCGGGCGGCAGGGCGGCCATCAGCCGGTCGTTGACCGCCGGATCGTCGTTCTGGATGAACTCAAAGGCGATCCCGGAGCCGGGCATCTTCCGCTCGATCAACTGGCGCAGGCTGTCCAGGCGGGGCCGGGTGCGGTTGACGAAGATCATGCGGGCCGGGCGGTCTTCCGGCGCGGCGGTGCAGGTCAGGTAAGCGGTCATGGCCGTCGCCGAGCCGCCCGCGCCCAGGCACAGAATGTGCGCCCCCGTCTGCGCCCAGTAGCCGGGCGGAATGAACCGCCGCAGCGACTCGCCCGACGTAATGGCGTCCACAACGTGGCCGATCAGCGCCCCGTCGCGCTTATAGATTGTAGAAACTTCCTCCGTCAGCGCCGCCTCGGGCGTCAGGGCGTCGAACAGGTCGCGCGCCGCGTTGAAAGTGTTGATCTTGTGCGTCGTGATCAGCGCGCCGAGCGAGAGCGGGTCATGCTTGATCCGGTAGACTGGCTCCCGATAAACCGCCGGCGGGCCGTTAATCGGCAGGTCCAGCCCGACAAGCTGCGCGTCACCCAGGCCGAGTATCTCCTTCCACAGGGGGAATATCCGGCGGCTGGACGACGCGCCGGTGGTGACGCCGAAGAAGTACATCGTCGGGACGGTCTGCGGGAGAAATTCAAATTCGTGCACCATAGCGTCACTCGCACCCGTAGACGCGCTTGAGCCGCCGCCGGTAGTCGTCGTAGGAGGCGTCGAACTTCCGCCTGGAAGCCTCATCGCCGACAAGCAGGCTGCTGCTGAGGACCAGCGGATGCTTGCCCATAGCGACCAGCTTTTCGGCGATAGCAGCCTTGAGCGCATTGGTCACCGTCGCCGCGCCGATGGTGGAGCCTGGCCCGACCGGGTCGTCCAGGCCGGGGATGGTCACCATGGCGTCGCCGGCGGGTGTGCCGTTGTCGATGGTCACGTCGGCGATCTCCGGCAGCTTCTTGCCGGAGCTGTGCCGGGCGGCGGAACGCTCGCAGTGGTCGCGGGAGACAACGGCGATCAGGGGCAGATTCCGTTTCTTCGCCTCCAGCCCCATCTCCACCACGACTTCGTTAACGCCGGAGTGGGAGAAGATCAGGAAGCTGTCCGGATAGTCGATGACGAAGTTGCGCAGGATGACGGGGGCGAAGCCCTCTATGTGCTCCAGGAACAGGGCCTGGCGCTGGCCGTTGGCCCCGACAACCTGGTTATGATAGGTCAGTGACAGCTCTACAATCGGGTGGAAGCCGGGGAAGCTGCCGTGCCGGGGGTACATCTCCTCCAGAAACATGCGGGAATGGCCGGTGGCGAACATGTGCACCAGCCCTTCGTTGGCAATAGTGAAGGCGCAAATCTCCGCCGCCCGGTCGATTGCGTCCATCTGCGTGCGCCGGATACGTTCCAGAATAGCCTGCGCCGCGGTCAGGTAATCAAGGCTGGCGCTCATCTCGGTATGGTTCCTTCTTTCATTGAGGGCATCTTAATAACGAATCAAAAGCGGCAAACGGGCCGGAGACGCCGGGAAAGGCAGGCGGGGCGCCTGCCTCTGCGTCCTCTGCGGCTCACTACTTTTTTGCCCCGATCGGGTATGACCCGAATTCGCGGGCGGCCTCGAACAGGGCGATCACGTTCTCCGGCGGCACATCCGCCTGCAGGTGGTTGGCCGGCGCGAGTATATACCCGCCCCCCGGCGCCAGCAGGCCGATCCGCCGCCGCGCCTCCGCAATCACGTCCTCGCGACTGCCGGGCATGGCGTGGGAGATATCAATGCCGCCTAGAAAGGCGATCCGGTCGCCGTAGTCCGCCTTGATGGCCGCCTGATCGAGCACCGCCACCGGCTCCAGAGGGTGCAGGACATCAATGCCCAGATCGATGAATTCCGGCAGCAGTTTGGCGACCATGCCGTCGCTGTGCAGCATGATCTTGACGGCCGGGTTGTGAGCGCGGATTGTGGCGATCAGCCGGGCCAGCACGGGCTTGATAAAGTCCCGGAACATATCCGGCGAAATCAGCAGGTTATCGTTGGAGGCGTAGTCATCGCCGGGCAGCTCGATCATGTCCACCGCGTCACCGAGAGCGGCCAGATAGCCGCGCAGCAGGCCGTCCAGCGTGTCGGCAATCCGGCTGATCAGGTGGCGGGCGAACGGCTCGTTGAAGACCATGTCCATCATGAAGGCCGCCGTGCCGCGCAGGTCGCAGGCCGTCTGAAAGACGCCGTGTGAGGTGACCATGCGGGCCACAATGAAACAGTCGGTCGTCTGTCGCAAATGCTGCGCCCGCTCCCGCACGCCCGCCGTCCATTCCGGCAGGGTTGTATCCGGCCAGGTCACCAGCCGGTCGATATCATCAACGGCTGCGGCGTCAGTCAGCATCCCGGCTTCGGCATAAAAGTAGGGCACCGCCCGCCGCCAGGTCTGCCCGTAGCCATCCAGAAAGGTATCGGGGTCGTCCGTCTGGAGGCGCGGGCTGCTGGGCGAAGCGCCGGGCCATACGTAGCGCGTGTCGATGCCCAGCCGCTCAAAAATCCGATCATCCAGATAGGAGATGTTGTGCCCCTGGCGGAAAGGCGGGACCGGCGCGCCCAGCCCGAAGAGATCCAGCAGTTTGAAGTACAGATCGTCCACGATGCCATACGGCCCGCCGCCCAGGGCGACCGGCACGCGGTCCGGCTCCTGATGATTGATGGCCGCCAGCACCCGCTCTCTGGAAGTCATAGTCGCCATGGGTATTCCTCCCGCTGTGTCAGGCCAGCTTCATCAAATGTCCGGATATTTGCACATCGATGGTAGTGAGTCCGGGCGGTCTTGTCAAGCGTAAAACAGGAAACGGGGGGCAGGCAATCACCCGATCTGGGAGGCTATACAACAGGCCGGGGCGGCCGATAACTTTGTAAGAAGCAGGAAGATTCCACCAGGGCGTGATTGCTTGACAGTTTTGGGCAATTGCAGTACAAAACGGATAGCAATTTCGCCTCAAAATTCAGCTTGTTGATACATAAATATATCAGGGAGAATGAAGCCAATGAATATCAGACGTCAGAGCCTGACGCTCTTACTGGTCGTTGGTCTGCTGCTCACCAGCATTTCCGTAGCCAGCGCCCAGGTAGGCACAGGTATTCCGGGCACGGTAACCCGTTATGCTTTCGTCCGCGCCTTGCCTGACATCGAAGCTCATAACTATGGGCGTCTGGAGCCGGACACAGAGGTCACGATCGTGGCCCGCAACGAGAATCCGCGCACAGGCAACGCCACCTGGCTCAGGGTGGTTACCGCTGACGGAACAACGGGCTGGGTCTCCGCCGACTCCGTCCAGGCCGCCCCGGGGTCCGATCTCACTACCCTGCCCGTAGAAACTATTGCCCGTGAGAACGCCGCCGTCATCAATTTTGTCCCGCTGCGCAGCGGCCCGGCGATGGTCGCCCCCAGCGGCGAACGGCTGGGACAGGGCACGCTGGTCAAGATTGAAGCCGTCACCCCGGATGGCAGGTGGGTCTACATCAGCGCTCCGGACGGGCTGGGCGGCTGGGTTCAGCCGCGCGGCCTGCAGCTCACCCGCCAGGGCGCCGGCACAGAGCCTTCGCTGCCTGACGTGCCGGTGATCGACGCCGCGGTTCAGGGCTTTGTGAACCTGCGCGTCCTGCCCGATATCGGCGCCCCCAGCACCATCCGCCTGAGCAATGCTACGCCGGTGACCACCATCAGCCGTGACGCCACCGCCGACTGGCTGGAAGTGCAGACGCTGGACGGCAACACCGGCTGGGCGCGCGCCAGCGATATTATGAGCGTGGGCGACACAGCAGGGCTGCCGGAAGCCGCGTTTGATCCGGCGACTGAGGGCGTCGTCATTGATTTCGCCGTGCTGCGCGACGGGCCGAGCGATACGGCCAAGCAGGTGGGCCTCCTCCGCAGCGGCACGGTGGTCGTCCCCTCCATGGTCAGCGGCAACCGGCTGTTCGTGGTTGCCTCCGATGGCACCGCCGGCTGGGCGCTGACCAGCACGCTGGCCTTCCTGAATAATGTCGCGCCCGAAGTCCCCGTCGCCAATGCGACCACCACGGCGGAAGGCGCGGGCAACGTCAACCTGCGCGCCGCGCCAAGCGTCGACGCGCAGCATCGGGGTGCGATCCCTGTGGGTGGACGCATCGCCGTCGTGGGCCGCAATGCTGACGGCTCGTGGTACTACGTGGTGCCGGTTAATCGCGTCGGCGCCTGGATTCGGAGCGACCTGGTCACCCTCGATCCGGGTGTCGGCCCGCTGCTGGAGCGGGAAGTGGAAGCGGAAGCTGCTGAGTAAAGTCCGCCGCTGGGTTTGAAGCACAGGCGCCCCGATCTTTCACCGACCGGGGCGCCTGTTTTTTTAGCTAATCCGGGTTGCCCTCAGCGGAGCGGCGTATCCCGCAGCGCGGCTGCCACAGCCTCCAGGTGTGTCGCGGCCTCTCTGGCGTACCCCAGAACTTCATGCGCCACCGTGATCGCCGGGGCGCGGCGGCTCTCCTGCAGGGCGGCTGCGCCGACTTTAGTGCGGCCCTTGGCCACCCGGATCAGGGCGCGGGCCTGGGCAAGCTGCCGCCGGATAGAGAAGGTCGTGTCGCCGCGCTCAGCGGCAAACCCCGCATAAGCGTCCTCGATGACGGCGGATAGATTCTCCAGCGGGCGGCGGTCATTAGCGCTTTTCAGGGACGAAGCAACCAGCCAGAGATCGGCCAGGAGCTGCCCGGCGTCCAGCGCAGCATCGCCGTCCAGCCGGAACTTCTCCAGATCGATCAGCTTGAAGTCCAGCTCGGCATCGTCCGTGCCGCGCTCATTGGCGCGGCGCCTGTACACCATGATATTGCGCGAGTGCAGGTCGCCGTGCATATAGGCAACGGGGAAGCCCTCCAGCTTGATCTGGTAGCGGACCAGATCGCCTATCAGCCCGAGCAGAGTCTGTTTGAGGATATGCGCTTCTTCCAGCTTGCGGCGATCCAGCAGGCCGTTGTCCTGAATATAGCTGAAAATGCGCCCGATATGTCTCTGCATCGGCAGCAGATACAGCTCCCACACCGGGCCGTCGGAAGCCTGCCCGGCGGCGCGACCCTGCCCCTGGTGCATCCACAGCAGAAAGGGGCCAATCTCGCGGTTGATGCTCTCGCGCGCCTGTGGCACCTGGCGCAGCATTTCAACCAGCGTCCGGTAATGGAGCAGGTCCTGCAGGACGAGGAAAGCCCGCCCCCGGCTGTCGATGTAGCTCGATTCGGGGATATGGGCAAAGCAGCGCCGGATGCTGTTAGGCAACTGGCTGTAATTCGCCCGCTCCCGGTTGATCTCATCCGCCGGGCCGAACTTGACGACCAGCGAGTCGGCGTAAGGGACGGTCACATAGCCGGCCTCTTCGGGGACCATGGGGTTCCAGACGCGCGGGCGTATCCGCACGATATCGCTATCGGACATCCCCAGGTGCAGCCGCTCCAGATCGCCGACCAGGTCCAGGCGCAGCCAGTTGCGCAGGGTTTGCAGGATACTCGCGCGGTCGGGGTTAGCCACCTGCGGCAGCTCCTGCCCGGCCTGCAGGTGGTAGACGTAAGACGATCCCCACTGTATCAACGGCTGGCCCAGGTAGGCGCGGACGGCGACCAGCGTCCGGGCCAGAATCAGCAGGTAATCGTACGGGCTGGGGAAGAGCGCGTGCAGCGTGGTGACCGCATTTCGCCCCTGGAAGATGCCCCACCACAGCGTCATGGCGTCGCGGACCGGCGCCTCGACTTCCGGATGGTCCGGCAGCAGGGGCATCAGGTTCTCAATCACGTAGCAGGTGCTCAGGATCATCTCGCGCAGGACTTCGCGCTGGCTGGCGAAGTCGCCGGCGGTCAGGTTCTGGCTGCGCAGGGCATCGGTGACCCAGAGCATATCCCGATCCAGTCCCCACATCCCGCCGGTGCGCTCCGCCACATGCAACAGCCGCTGGAGCGTCTGAAGCTGGGTCCGGCGCAGCCGTCCGGCCAGCTCGTAACGCAGGCGCAGGGCCAGCGCGACATCTTTGTCGAGGTGAGAGGTGGTGATAATACGGCCTGAAAGCCGGCGAAGCTGCTCCAGATCCACCAGGTTGTTGAGGATATTGCGCTGCCGGGCCAGCAGCATCACCTTGAGCGACCACAGCGTATCGAAGTCGCTGCCCCGCCCCTCGATCACGAAGTGATCTCCGTCCACCGTGCGCTGGCGGGCCAGTTGTTCCAGCCGGGGCAGGATATCATCCTCCGGCGCGTCGAGCAGGAGCAGGGCTTCCAGCCGGGTCATCTCCACCGAATCGACGCGGGAGCGATACGCGTTCGGAAATTCGGTGGCGAACCACATCGTCGCGTCCTGCAGGTCGCTGTCGGCCACCCCGAAGCCATAGGCCAGCAGGCCGGCGACATAGTGCTGGGTGACGCGCACCGCGTCCGGCGAGACCTCGCCCCGGGAATCCACCGGGGCGCTGCATACCATTTCCGGGTAGAGCCGGGGCGCGCGCAGCAGATCGAGCACCAGCTCACCCAGGGTCGCTTCCAGCTCAGGCAATTTCGGTTTGCGGATCATGGGTCATCATCCCGGCGTGCGGCGTCAGGACCGGGGAGGGGTTCCGGGTTCAATGTTCGGTTCGCCGTCGCGCACCGCCCGATCTTAGCACCTTCGCCGGGCGCGGGGAAGAGTCAGGAGCCCCCGCGTCCTGAACGGCTCCTGGCCTGGCTATTCCGCCCGGGGGCGGCGCGGCGTGCACGGGGAGGCCGGTCCGCACGGATTCGTAGATCATTTCCACTACGGCCAGCGACTGGCGCGCGGCATGTCCGTCCGTCCGGGGCGGGCGGCCTTCCCGCACAGCGGCGGCCATGTCAGCGATCACGAGGCGGTGACTGTGCCCATAAACGGAAGGCGGGTCGGGCGGGTCGGGGGGCGGCTCGCCAGCCCCGGCGGCGATCTCCCAGATTTCGCGCCGGTTGAGGGCCGTGCCGCCGATCTTGATCGCGCCGTCCGGCCCGAATACGGCTACCGATCCCTCCAGGTTGCGCGGGGCGGTCACGGTGGAGCCTTCGATCGTGGCCAGCGCCCCGGAGGCGAAGCGCAGCACGGCCACGCCCGCGTCCTCCGCCTCCATGCGGTGGGCCAGCGTCCCGGTGTAGGCGAAAAGGCTCGCCACCGGCTCGTCAAACAGCCAGAGCAGGGCGTCAATGTGGTGGATGGACTGGTTGATCAGGGCGCCGCCGCCCATCGCCTGCAGGCCGTGCCAGTCATCTTCGTAATACGCCTGGGGGCGATACCAGCGGACCGTCGCCGCGCCGAGGTGCAAGCGGCCCAGATAGCCGCCCCGCACAGCAGCGTAAGCCGCCTGCAGGGGTGGGTTGTAGCGGTTCTGCAGCACAACTCCCAGCCGCACATCGGCAGCCCGGGCCGCCGCAATCATAGCGTCAGCATCGGCGGTCGTCAGCGCGATCGGCTTTTCCACCAGCACGTGCTTGCCGGCGCGGATCGCCTCCAGCGCCATGGAAGCGTGCAGGCCGGAGGGGGTGCAGATGGTGACGACATCCACATCGTCGCGGGCCAGCAGATCGCGGAAGTCGGTCCGCCAGGCTGCCGCGCCGTACGTCGCCGCAAACTGCCGCGCGCGGCCGGCATCCTGATCGGCGACGGCGATCAGCCGGAGGCCGGGCAGCTCGCGCAGCGCCTGAGCGTGGCGGGGGGCCACCCGTCCGCAGCCGATCAGGCCAAAACGCACTTCAGCAGTAAGAGCCATTGGGCCGGGTCCCGGTGAGGCAGGCACAGTGTGGAGCCATTATAGCGCGGAGGGAGGGCGAGCAATGGCGGGTGCTTTGATCCACCGGAGCCTGCCGCCGCCTCCAGCCGGGCCGGGTATACACCCGGGCAGCGAAAACGCCGGGAGACAAGAGGCGCATCCCCCGGCGTTCGATCAACAGGTCCGGCCCGGTCAGCGGGCCGGCGCGTGGATTGTCCCGCCGTCCTCCGGGGACGGCGCGGCCTGCACCGGCGGGCGCAGCGTCGGCTGCGCGCCGAAGGGGATCGCCCGCGGGTAGAGATTGAGGAAGCGGGCGGCCAGGCTCCAGGCCAGCAGCCAGTAGGCTACGATGCCAAGCGCGACCCCCCACTCGACGAGGGCCGGCTGGTAGGAGACGATATTGACGACATCGGCCACGCCCGGCGACCAGTCCATGCCGATGACGAAGCCGGAGAGCGTCATGTTCCAGCGGAAGACGACGACGCCGAACACGCCAAGCACGCCGGCAACCGTGATGGAGTACGGGTTACGGCGGGTGCGCGGCCACAACAGCAGGAGCGCCGGCACCAGCGTGCCCAGCAGAATCTCGAACCACCAGCAGGTGAAGCCATAAGGCGTGTTCGCGCCGAGCAGCGCCAGATCGTGGGCCAACTGTGGCGAGTGGCTGTAATAGTTGGTGGCCGCCCAGCTCCATATCTTGAGGTAGAAGTAGGCCAGGAACGTCACCCCGGCCAGCACGG
>JARKNX010000140.1 GCA_029976025.1 Aggregatilineales bacterium
CTGCTGCGCGTCGTGCACGGCGTCGCCGAAGAAACCGGCATCGAGCGCATCCGCTTCCTGACCAGCCACCCCAACTGGATGACCGACCGCCTGCTGGATGCCGTGGCTGAACTGCCGCGCGTCATGCCGCATATTGAGGTCCCCAACCAGGCCGGAGATGATGAAGTGCTGGAGCGTATGAAGCGCGGCTATACCGCCGAAGACTACCGCCGGCTGATCCACCGCATCCGGGAGCGCATCCCGGCCGTCGCCATCCACACCGACATCATCGTTGGTTTTTCGGGCGAGACGGCGGCCCAGTTCCAGCGCACTTACGACCTGCTGGCGGAACTCAAGCTGGACAAGGCGCATATTGCCAAGTACAGCCCGCGCCCGAATACCGTCAGCGCCCGCCGCATGCCTGACGATGTCCCACCGGAAGAAAAGGAACACCGTCGCCAGGCGCTTGACGATCTGCAAAGCCGGATCGTGGCGGAGATCAATGCCCGCTCCCTGGGAGAAACGGTACCCGTGCTCTTTGAAGAACAACACAGGAACAAATGGCGCGGGCGCACGCCGCAGAACAAGCTCGTCTTTGTGGACAGCGAGCGCGACCTGCGCGGCCAGGTCCTGGATGTGCAAATCACGTGGACCGGCCCCTGGAGCATGCAGGGCCGCCTGCCAGAGGCCGCGCCCGCCCCGGCCACGATCATCCCGCTCACTGCCGCCCGCTGATCTGCGCAGAGATAAAATAGCAGCCCTTCAGAAAACCGGAAGGGCTGTTTTTGAATCGTTCGCCGGCAGGGACGGCTACGTGGGCCTGACCGTGAATGTGTAGGTCCCGGCGCCGATTTTGACCAGCGATACATCATCCTCCTGCACCACGCCAAGGATGCCCGCCGCTTCTGCCAGCGCCGCGCCGCCTTCCGTCACCTGCTCCGGCGGCGCGGGGAGGCGCACCGTAGCCGTTGTGTTCGGCGGGACCCGTACCTTCAGCCGGAAGGCCCCGCCTTCGTCGCTCTCCCAGGCTGACTCGATAGTGCCATAGGGCGAGTCAAGGCTGGCCGAAGCATGAGTCAGGCCGCCGCCGGGCTGCGGCTGGATCAGGATATGCCGGTAGCCGGGCGCCGCCGGATCGGCTTCGATACCCGCCACCACGCGATACAGCCATTCCCCGATCGCGCCGTACGCATAGTGATTGAAGGAGTTCATACCCGCGTCCTGAAACTGGCCGTCCGGCTTGATGCCGTCCCAGCGCTCCCAGATCGTCGTCGCCCCACGCGAGAGCGGATACAGCCACGATGGCCAGGTATCCTGCATCAGCAGGTCATAAGCGACGTCAGTACAGCCGTAACGACTCAGGACGTGGCACAGATAGGGCGTACCGAGAAAGCCGGTTGAGAGATGGTTGTCATGGCGGCGGATCTCTGCCACCAGCCGGCGGGCCGCTTCCGGGCGCATCGACTCCGGCAGCAGATCGAACATCAGGGGCAGCACATAGTCCGTCTGTGTGCCGGCATCAATGCGCCCGTTAGGGGTGACATATTCCGCACAGAAAGCCTCGCGAATCCGCCCGGCAAGGCGGGCGAAGCGTTCAGCTTCCTCCCCCCGCCCCAGTATGCTCGCCATCCGCCCCACCAGATCGGCGGACCGGGCGAAGAAAGCGGTGGCAATCAGATCTGTGGAAGTCACCGGGTACGGAGCCAGGGTATTGTGCGATTGCACAGCCACCCAGTCACCGAAGTGAAAGTCGCCCTCCCAGATCAGGCGCTCCCCGGCCCGCCCTTCGACATATTCCACCCAGCGCTTCATGGCGTCAAACAACTCCGCCAGCAGGCGCATATCGCCATAGCACAGGTATACCGTCCAGGGGATGATCACGATCGCGTCGCTCCAACCCGCCGAGCTGCGCTCGTCAGGGTCGTGCGGCTCCATGAGGGCGATCACATCGGGGATCACCCAGGGCACACCGCCATCGGGCCGCTGCTCCAGCGCCATGTCGCGCAGCCAGCGGGTGAAGAACGCCGCCGCATCCATATTGAAGCAGGCCGTCCGGGCGAAAACCTGAGCATCGCCCGTCCAGCCCAGGCGCTCATCGCGCTGCGGGCAGTCTGTCGGCACATCGACGAAGTTCCCTTTCTGCCCCCAGACGATATTGTGCTGAAGCTGGTTGAGACGCGGATCGGAGCACTCAAAACGCCCGATCGGCGTCATATCGGAATGAATCACCACGCCGGTGATACTGTCCAGGTCCGGCTGGCCGGGGAACCCTTCCACTGCTACATAGCGGAAGCCCTGAAAGGTGAAGTGCGGCTCGTAGACTTCCGGGCCGCCGCCTCGCAGGGTGTACGCGACCTCCTGCCGTGCGGAGCGCAGGTTAGCCGTGTAGAAGTTGCCATCGGCGTCCAGCACCTCGGCATGGCGCAGGGTGACGGTCGCCCCGGCCGGACCCTCCACCTTCAGCCTCACCCAACCGACCATATTCTGACCCATATCGAACACGGTTTCCCCCGCTGGCGTGTGCAGCAGCGCCGCCGGGCGGATCTCCTGGATGCGGCGGACAGGCGGCCCGGCCGACGCGACCAGATGATCCCGGCGGTGATTCGCCAGCCGCACGCTGCCCCAGCCGCGATCGTCATATCCTGCCCGCGCCCATTCCGGCTGGAACAACCGGGCGTCATAGCGCTCACCGTTGTAAAAATCGGAGGAGCGAATCGGCCCGGTAGCAGCCTTCCAGGTTTCGTCGCTCAGGACAACCTGTGTCCTCCCATCGGCATAGTCGATCCGGAGCTGCGCCAGAAGCGCCAGACGATCGCCGTACAGACGGCGATTGCCCGTGAACCCGAGATTCCCCCGGTACCAGCCATCTCCCAGGGTGACGCCCAGCGCATTCTGCCCCTCCGTGAGCAGGGCGCCAACGTCGTAGGTCTGGTATTGCAGCCGGTGCTGGTAGCTGGTCCACCCCGGTGTGAAGAGTTCATCGCCAACCCGCCGCCCGTTGAGGACAGCTTCATACAGCCCCAGGCTGGTGATATACAGCCGCGCCGAGCAGATCGGCCCGTCAAGCGTAAACTCGGTGCGCAGCATCGGGCATGGGGCCGGGGCGTCGGCATCTTCATCCCGGGCCGCCTCGATCCAGGACGCCAGCCAGTCTGACGGGCTGAGCAGGCCCATCTCCCACCAGGCCGGCTCGCTCCACGCAGAGCGCCGGCCCCGCTCATCCCAGATGCGCACCTTCCAGAAGCAGCGCTGGCCGGAGTGCAGCGCCGGCCCGCCGTAAGGCCGGTGGATAGATTCGCTGGAGGATACCTTGCCGGAATCCCACAGCAGGGCTGACATTGCCTCCAGATGCTCCGGACTTTCGGCCACAACGATCTGGTACGCCGTCTGAAGCGCCCCGCGTTCATCGGACACAAGCCGCCAGCTCAGCCGGGGCTGCGCGACATCCAGGCCAAGCGGATTTTCCTTGTACTCACATCGCAAACCGGCCGGCGCGGGCCGATCGAGCAACTCCCCGGCCATTCTGAGCCTCCCTTCTCCCCTTCGCAGATCAGGATCAGCACTCCGAGTTAAGCCGTCCGGATTGTAGTCCGCCTCCAGCAGGTCGAGCAATCCCGCCGGTCCGGCAGGTTCCTGTCAGGTTGCCAGCAGGAACACGCCCGATTCGGGTTACGGAATAAAGCAGCCCGGCGTGTATACTGTTGGTAGAACTAATAAGAAGCGGGCACAGGTCGGAGGGACACGGCATGAATCGGCGCTCACTCGCGATCTGGATCGTCCTGTTCGGTATCCTGGTTGGCATTGTCGGCGATATCGTGTTCTACGAAAAGATGATCGGGCTATCTGTCCCGCTGTTTACGGCCGCCGCGACAGCAGCCCTGCTTCTGCTTGGGTGGATCTACTGGCGCTCCCTGCCCTGGCGCAATCTGTGGCTGCTGCTTCCACTGCTCTTCTTCGCCGCGATGGTGGCCGTGCTGGACTCCGGCTCGGTCACAATCTTCAACCTTCTGGCCCTGCTGGCCCTGGCCGGACTGGTGCTGTACTACCTGCCCGGCTCGCAGTTCATCGATCGCTCTTCCGTGGCGCAACATCTGGTCGGCATAATAGCCTCCAGCTTCGCCACTGTTGTCAGCCCCGTCGCCGTCCTGTTCCACTTCTGGGCAGGTCTGCGAGACGTCGACTCCACCGGGGAAACCCGACGGGCGATGCGCGCTGTCGTCCGCGGCCTGCTCCTGGCGATTCCTGTCGTGTTCGTCTTCGCCCTCCTGCTCGGCGCGGCGGATGCTATCTTCGCCAGCTACATGCAGCGCGTGTGGGATCTGCTCAACATCAAAAGTCTGGAAGACCTGATCGGTCAGGTTTTTCTGATCGGCGCGCTGGCCTGGCTGAGCTGGGGCGCGCTGGCTTTCGGTGTGGGCCGCACCCTGCTGTTCAGCCCCGATCCGAAACAGGGGTATGAGGACGATCCATTCGCCGAGGGCGAGCCGGAAGGCGAGGCGCGATCCGCTCGCCAGGAGAAGCAGCCCGGGGCGCTCAATATAAGCGGCCCTCTTTTCAAGATCGGATTTGTCGAGTCGAGCATCGTGCTGGGCAGCGTCGATCTGCTCTTTGCCGCGTTCGTCCTGATTCAGCTCACTTACTTCTTCGGCGGCACGCAAAATATCACGGTAGATGGCCTGACCTACGCGGAATACGCGCGGCGCGGCTTTTTCGAACTTGTAGCGGTATCGGTGCTCACGCTGGGGCTGGCCCTGCTGCTGGACAACATGACCGTCCGTGAGAAGCGCTGGCATCACACCCTGTTTCGCACCCTGACCGTGATCGTAGTCGCCCTGACCGGGATCATGCTGATTTCGGCCTGGCAGCGCATGGACCTTTATGAAAGCGCCTATGGCTATACGCACCTGCGCCTTTACACAAAGGCTTTCATGGCCTGGATGGGGGTGCTGTTCCTTGTTTACGTGCTGTCATTGTTCAGGCTGCGGGCGTATCTGTTCTCGCTGGGCCTGATCGTAGTCGTCTGCGGATATCTGGTGACGCTCAACATGCTCAACCCGGACGCGCTGATCGCCGGGCGTAACATCGCCCGCTACTGGGAAGGGCACGAGCTGGATATGTACTATCTGAACGCGCTCTCGCCCGATGCTGTCCCGGTCATCCTCGACTTCTACGATCAGACCGCCGCCGCTGATCAGGGGACGCACCGCTGTATCGGCCTGATCCTGGACAACCAGCAGGACATGCTGGAACGGCAACGAAACACGGAAGCCGGCACGATATTCTCTTTCAACGTGTCGCGTCAGCGGGCCTGGGACCTGCTCACCGCCCGCCCCGGTGACTGGTCGCCTTACAGTTGGAGCGACTTCTATAACAATTGCTACAACGCCACCGCGTCAGGTGGGATTAAACGGTGAGCCCAAGCCCGGCCGGCTGGCGCACCCCGGACAAATACGCCGGTTGGATTTGTGTTAGCCGCCGCCGGGCAACAGTCAGGTAGATCGTCCGGGCAGGGATATATTGCGATATAGTGTGGATAAGCAGCGATATCGCGCCGCTGGTTTGTGAAATCTCGATCCTGTTTTCGAACATCGAGCTAACGCGCCCCACACTTTGCCACCAAAATCCGCGCTGGCCCCAAATAATCCCCCTTACGACTCGCGAAGAATCCGCGCTCACTATAGAATCCTGGTAGACTCACTGTAATGGTGCAAAAGATTCCTTAAAGGAGTCTGCCGTGACCGAACAAACGTACCGCCCCATACCTTTATTCCTTGCGACAGCTCTGCTGGCAGTGGCGGCATTCGGCTGCAATCTGCTCAATCAGTCCGGGCCGCCGACTGCGGCGGTAACTGCGACATCGCCTTACGGCGCGCCCACGGTGGTGATCAACAGCCCGACCAACGGCAGCGAAGTCGTCCTGGGGCAGGAGTTGCTGGTCCTTGCTACCGCGCAGGATGTTATCGGCGTTACGCGCGTGGAGTTACGCGCGAACGGCTTCATCGTCAATACCGTCTCCTCCGAGTCGCCTTCCGGCAACCAGCAGTTTTCGGTTATCCAGGCCTGGGTTCCCAGCCAGGTTGGCACAGTAACTCTGGAGGTGATCGCTTACCGCGCCACAATCGCCAGCACCCCGGCCCAGGTCGTGGTCAATGTCCGTGGCAGCAGCGCCCAGGTCACGGCAACCATGGCTCCCCCGGTCGGCATCACTCCTATCGTGACGGATGATCCTACCTGCCGCACCCGCATTGAAGTGAATGGCCTGAACTTCCGGACCGGCCCGGGCACTAACTACCCGATCATCAGGGTGATGACGCTGGGCGAAGTCGCCCCGATCACCGGGCGGCTGGGCGACAATAGCTGGTGGCAGATCCGCGATCAATCGTTCAATGTAGGCTGGATCAGCTCCAGTTACACTACTGAAAGCGGTAACTGTAGCATGATTCCGGTGGTCGCCCCGCCGCCAAGCCCAACGCCGCGCCCGGCAACAGCGACGCCGACCCTCACGGCGACCGTGCCCGGCCCGGCATCTCTCACGCCGATTCCAGTGCCCGATCTCGTGGTCAGCGCCATCGATGGGCCGACCTTCCTTCAGTTGAATAGCACCGGCACCGTTGGCGCCCACTACGTCGTCCGGGTAGCTAACCAGGGGACCGGCGACAGCGGCCAGTTCACCACCAGCTTCCGCAATCCGGACGGCACCATACAGGTCCTGCCTATTGTCGTCAATCTGGCGCCGGGCCAGTCGGCGGAGCTGCCGGTGGATGTGCTGTTCGCTGGCGCGAACACCTTCGAGCTTATGGCGGTCGTGGACAGCGGCTCCCAGGTTGCCGAAAGCGACGAAGGCAACAATATCCGCACTATCAGCGTTCTGGTGACCAACATACCCCTGCTTGTCACATTGCCAGGCCCGATTCTACCGCCGCTGCTACCGCCGCTGATTGATCCTTAGCATAAGCCTGTCGGGGGGCGGTCCGCAGCGGGCTGCCCCCCGACAAAAGCGTCGAGCATTAAGGAGAATGATGTCCCCCTTCCCGCGGCAAACGTACCGCCTCCTCCTGCCGGTCATGCTGATATTCCTGGCGGGAGCAGCCTGCAATCTTCTGACAGAGCGCGGCGGCACAGTTGCCGCGCCAACACCGACGAGCGGCGGGAGCGCCATTGCCACGCGGGTGATCGCCAGTTCCAGCGAGCCGGTCGTAGCGGTCCTGTGGCCTCCGGGGGGCAGCGAATTCGCCGTCCGGCAGGAGGTGACCGTACATGTCAGGGCGACGGATAGCCAGGGCATCACGCGGATCGAGTTGCGCTCTCCCGATGCGATGCTCAGCAGCGTCCCTTCGCCGGAACGGAACGGCCAGCCAACGATGGAGGCCATCCTGTCGTGGCGACCGTCGCGGGCCGGAACACAGGACCTGGAAGTTGTCGCTTATCGCGGTCGCGTCGCCAGTTCGCCAGTCCCGCTGACGCTCCAGATCCGCCAGCGATCCGCCGAAATCATGGCGACGCCCGTGCCTTACGGCCTCGCCAGCGCGGGCATTGTGCAGCAGCCGGGGGCAGCGTGTCAGGTGCGCGTGAATATCGACAACCTGCGCCTGCGCTCAGGCCCGGGCACTGGCTACCAGGTTCTGGGCTTCCTGAATCTGGGCGAAGTGCTGCAAGTCACCGGTCAGGACGGCGCGCGGGCCTGGTACCAGGTGAGTCGGAACGGACAAACAGCCTGGATGTCAGCCAGCCCGGATTACAGCACCCAGCTCACAAACTGTTCGGGCGCGCCGATCGTTCAGTAAAGTCGCGCCTGCGTTGACGCCATGCCACCAGACCGTTACCATATCAGCAGAGTTGTAGTGAGACAGGCCGCCACATGATGATCACGCGCTTACTTCTTATAGACAGCGATGCTGAGGCCCTGGCCCGTATCAAGAATGCCCTGGAGAGAGCCGGCAGCTACGAAGCCAAGGTATTCGTCACCGGTCAGGCAGCGCTGGAGTACGCCGCCCAGTATCCGCCCTCCGTGGCCGTGATCGCCCTGAATATCACCGACATCACCCCGCCCGATCTGGTGCAGGCGCTGCGTCGCCTCAGGCCGGGCCTGCCCGTGCTGTTGCGCGCTCCGGCGGCAGTTGATGAGCGGGTTGTTCACGTCCTCCGCGCTCAGGGGCTTCTGGTGGGCGCTTACACAACCCGCGCCCTGCTGCCGCTGGTGGAATCGGCCCTCCAGGCTGCGACACACCAGGAGCAGCCAGCCTCAGAGCCGTCGCAGGAGCCGGCCTCGCAAGATACCCCGGCCAGACCCTACCGGCCCGCCTCCGGGCTGGGCGACGATTTCTCCGCCTTCGGAGAAGTGCTGGAGACGATCAAGCCCGGCACTTCACCGGCCAAAAATGACGACTCTTTCAATCTGCTGGTGGAATCCCTGCGCGCGCCGGTGGAGAAACCTCCGCTCCCCCAGCGGCGCGAGCGACTGGCTAACTGGGCTATCGCAACAGACGAAATCTCCGAAGAAGGCGACGTAGATCTCCCACCGGGAGAGGATCGTCTGTTTCAGAAGCTGGCGGCTGAGGAACCCCCCGTGCCTACTCTGGAAGATACGGGCACGGTGCGCGATCTGATCGCCATCACAGACTTCAGCGAGCAGGATGAGGACGCGGCTGTGGTTGAAATCCCCGAAGATATGATCGAAAGCATGGCCGGCCTCTCCCTGAGCGAGCAGGAGCAGGATTTGCTTCACGCGCTGGCTGCCGTGAGCGAAACGCCGCACTCCGGCGGGACATCGCCCGTTGTCTCTCCCCACCCGGAATTAGTCCCGATGCCGGACGATATCCGGTCGCGCCTGGAGAATGACAACCTTCTACACCCCGCCGGGCCACTGCCCCCGCCAGCGACAGGGGCAGCTGCGCCGCCCGCCTACCCGGTGCGGGCGCCGTCCGACACGCCGGACTCCGCTCATCCTGCCGCGCGAGCCTTGCAGATTACGCAGGAAAGGCTGGAGTCTTCCGCTCAGGCCAGCATCCTGATTCGTGAAGATGGAATCATCGCCTGGGTTGGCGCTCTGGCGCAGAGCGATATCGAGCAGATTGTGAGCATGGTCAATTACACCTCCGTTCAGCCGGGAGACCCACCTAAGATCAAGTTCGTCTCCTTGCCGGAGGCTCATCTTCACTATATGGTGGTCGCCACGCCCACTGTAGAAGACATGGTGCTGCTGACGGTATTCCCGGACAGCATGCACCTCCGCATCATCCGCCAGCAGACACGCAATATCCTTGAAGCGCTGCTGAACTCGCTGCAGGAACCGCCAGCCGCCCCGGAGGAAGTTGAGGAAGTGCCCCCCGCAGCGGAAGAAGCGCCCGCAGCAGACCTGGAGTCCCCCGCCCCTTCTGACAGTGCCGCGCCTGAGGACAGCCCGGAGCCGGGCGAAGCCGCGCCCGTCGAGGCCCCCCCGATCGATCCTGCGACGCTGATGAAATATGCGTGCGCGTGGATTCTCCGCGATCCTCAGACTGAGCTCGATCGCGAGCTGCTGGCTGCGCTGCCGGCGTGGATCGACGATCTAATTGCGGAGCGGCGGTGGCTGTGCGAGCAGATCGACGCTCAGCCGGATTACCTCAGCCTCGTGATCAGCATCCCGCCCGCCGAGACACCCTCAGAGGTCGTGCAGTGGCTGATGGCAGAGACGGCGCAGAAACTCCTGGCCGCCCGGCCCGGCCTGGCGCCCGGGCCAGAGGCCGAAAGCGGGTTGTGGGCTGACGCTTACTACATCATCGCGCCCGGCCGCCCGCTGACCAGCGAAGAAATCAGCCGTTTCATCCGCTACCAGCGTGAAAGCTGATCGACGCTTGACTGGAACATCTGTTCGCGGTAGAACTGAAGCAGCATTCGCCGTGCTTTTTCCAGGCTGCGCGAAGCAGGCAATTCTGGCTATCTGACTGTTGAGGGTATTCTCATGGTCTCTTCCCCGCGCCCCCTTCTGGTGATGATCGACGGGCATGCGCTGGCTTACCGGCAGTATTTCGCCCTGCCAGTCGATTCGTTCAGCACCACCCGGGGCGAGCCGACTAACGCCATTTACGGCTTCGCCCGGGCGCTGCTCGATATCCTCGAGAAAGACCACCCGGCCTACCTGCTGGTCACCTTCGACAAAGGTCTGAGCGGCCGCGACGCCCTCTTCAGCGATTACAAAGGCACGCGCGATAAAATGCCCGACGATCTCCGCCAGCAGATGCAGGGTATCCGCGAGCTGGTGCAGGCTTTCAATATCCCGATTCTGGAACGGGAAGGCTACGAAGCTGACGATGTGCTGGGGACCCTGGCCGATCAGGCTGACGCGCAGGGGGTCCGTACCTTGATCGTAACCGGCGACCGCGACCTGCTGCAGCTCATCTCCGATCATGTTCAGGTCCGCCTGCCGCCGGGCCGCTGGAGCAAGGGCGATGAGACGTACGACATCGAAGCCTTCCGCGCCAGATACGACGGCCTGGAGCCGGCCCAGCTTGTCGAGTTGAAAGCTCTGATGGGCGACAGTTCGGACAACATCCCCGGCGTCAAAGGGATTGGCGAAAAAGGCGCCACCGACCTGATCAAGACCTACGCGACCATCAAAGGCGTTTACACCCATCTGGACGCCCTGCCCAAAGGGCAGCGCCAGAAGCTGGAGGCGGGCCGCGACTCGGCCTTTCTCAGCCGCACGCTGGCCCAGATCAGGCGCGATGCGCCGGTCAGGCTCGATCTGCCCGCCTGCACAGCCCATGACTACGATCGGAGCCGGGTCATGGAGATATTCCGCCGCTTCGAGTTCCGCTCCCTGATCAACCGGCTGGGATCGTCCGGCGGAGCAGCCGCCGCAGGCCCTACGACCCAGCTGAGCCTGTTCGAGGCGGATGACGCAGCAGCTTCCGCCCGCTCTGATTCCTGCCGGACAGTCCTCGTTCAGGATGAGGCGGCTCTGGCCGCTCTTGTGAAGCGCCTGAACGCCGCCACGCAGATTGCCTTCGACACTGAGACAACCGGGACTGACCCGATGCAGGCCGTGCTGGTGGGTATCGCCCTGGCCGCTGACGCTGAGGAGGGTTACTACATTCCAGTGGGGCATCTCCCGACCGCTGGCGAAAATCAGGATGCGCTGCTGCCGGAAGCCGCTGTCCGCCAGCTTCCGCTGGATACCGTGATTGCCGCGCTGCGGCCGGCGCTCACCAACCCTGCTATCCCGAAGTGCGGCCATAACGCCAAGTACGACCTGATCATGCTCCGGCGCTACGGCATCGACGTCAGCCCGCTGCGCTTCGATACCATGATCGCGGAGTGGCTGATCGACCCGGACAGCCGCAATAAGGGCCTCAAGAATCTGGCCTGGGTGCGGCTCGGCGTGCAGATGACCCCGATCACGGACCTCATTGGTACGGGGAAGAAGCAGATCACGATCGATCAGGTCCCCATCGAACAGGTCGGGCCGTACGCAGCCGCCGACGCCGTGATGACCTTCCGGCTGGCGGATCTTCTGCATCGCGAGCTGGCCGATAAAGGTCTGCTGTCCCTGTATGACGATCTGGAAATCCCGCTCATCCCGGTTCTGGCCGGGATGGATATGGCCGGCATCCAGCTTGACACGGCCTTTCTGAAAGAGATGGGGGCGCGGCTGGCCCGGCAGCTTCACGAGCTGGAGCAGCAAATCTATGACGTAGCCGGCGGGTACGGGCCGTTCAACATCAACAGCCCGCGCCAGCTCAACGATGTCCTGTTCGGCAAGCTCCAGCTCCCCACTGAAGGACTCAAGAGGACTGAGCACGGCTTTTCCACCGCCGCCGATGCTCTGGAAGAAATGCGAGGCCGGCATCCGATCATCGAGCTGATCCTGCGCCACCGGGAAATCACCAAACTCAAAGGCACTTATGTCGATGCCCTTCCGGCGCTGGTCAACCCGTATACCGGGCGTCTCCATACCAGCTTCAACCAGACCGGGACCGTCACCGGGCGCATGAGCAGCGATAACCCCAACTTGCAGAACATCCCCGTTCGGACGGAAATGGGCCGCGAGATCCGGCGGGCATTTGTCGCGCCGCCGGGGCATTTCCTGCTATCGGTGGACTACAGTCAGGTGGAGCTGCGCGTACTGGCCCATATCAGCCAGGACCCCACTCTGCTGGAAGCCTTCCGCGAAGGACAGGATATCCACCGGAGGACAGCCGCCGCTGTATACGGCATTCCGTTCGAACAGGTCACCAGCGATCAGCGCCGCTTCGCCAAGAGTGTCAATTTTGGCCTGATGTACGGCATGGGTGCATTTCGCCTGGCCCGGGACAGCGATCTGACGCTGGCGCAGGCGGAGGCCTTCATCAAAGCCTATTTCGAACAGTTTCCGCGCGTGCGCCAGTATCTGGAGGAGACCAAACTGCAAGCCGCTGAAGATGGCTATCTGGAGACGCTCCTGGGCCGCCGCCGCTACTTCCCGGAGCTTCAGGACAGGCGAAGCAGCGCCATCATCCGGCAGCGTATCGAGCGTCAGGCTATCAACATGCCAATCCAGGGCACGGCGGCGGATATCCTGAAGCTGGCCATGATCCATCTGGATGCGAAGCTGCGGGAGACGCAGTTGCGGGCGCGGTTGTTGCTGCAGGTCCACGATGAGCTTGTGCTGGAAGTAGCCCGGGACGATCTGAAGCCGGTTGCGCGGCTGGTGGTAGACACGATGGAAGGCGCATTCCGCCTGGACGCCCCGCTGAAGGCGGATGCCCAGTATGGGATTAACTGGCTGGATATGGAGGATATTCTGGATTAGCAGGCCGCATATCATGGTCTCGCCAGGTCAGAATTCCCCGCCAAATAGTCGGAAATACCGCCATATTCTTGCATTTTCTTATCCGTTCTGTCTATACTATCAAAACCAAAAAGGCAGAAGCTGCCTGCCGAGGGGCGGATTTATGGTAAGATAGGGATAAGCGCCTGGCTCCTGTTCAACTGGCTCTAACTCCCGATCGAATTGCCCCGTTCGGGTCCTGAGTAGAATTCTTTCTTGTCCGGAAACGGTCGGTGAAAGGAGTTTACTTCCCCTCAATGTGCGCCCCCAAGCTCACCGAGGCACAGCGGTCGGTCCGTTTTCTTACCCTTTGTTAGCAGGATGTTTCAATAAGTGGTTCCTGATTAGAGGAGGAGTCCTATAATGTTCAAGACCAGCCTGCGAGCTTTGCCCGCTCTGGCGATCGTTCTGGTGATGGTCCTGGGTGCCCTGCCCGCCTTTGCCTCCAGCTCCGAGGTCACTCTGGTCAGCCTGATGCAGCAGACCGAGCCGATCACCCACTATCATGCTCTGCATGGTGGTTCCCTGATCTCCTCGCTGGATCCTCAGGTAGCGACCGACAGCGTCTCCATCGACTACATTGAGAATCTGTTCCTGGGTCTCACCAATGTCAACCCGATAACGCAGGAAATCCAGCCCGAACTGGCGACCTCCTGGTCCTACGACGAGGCTACTTATACCTGGACGTTCCACCTTCGGGATGACGTGCCCTGGGTCCGCTACGATCCGGCTACCGGCGAGACCACGGTCATCCGCAATGTGGTCGCGGATGACTTCGTTACCGGCATCCGTCGCGCCTGCGATCCCAACAACCCCTCCCTGTACCGGGAAGTGGTCGGTGCGAATATCGCCGGCTGCGCCGAGGTCGGCACCCTTGATCCGGCGAACGTCACCCCGGCTGACCTGGAAAAGGTCGGCGTTGCTGCGCCCGATGACACGACCGTACAGATCACCCTGATCGGCCCGATCGGCTACTTCTACCCGATGAGCAGCATGTGGATTCTGCGCGCTGTCCCCGGTGAGATCGTCGAGTCCTTCGGTGAGCCGGTTGGCGGCTCCACCTGGATACAGCCCGGCAACATCGTCACCAACGGCCCGTTCGTGCTGGCTGAGTGGGAGCCCGGCGTCCGCCAGGTCCTCCTGCGCAATCCTTACCTGCCGGCTGACGTGCAAGGCCCCGGCAATGTCGAGCGCGTGGTCGAGACAGTCGTGGAAGATGG
>JARKNX010000142.1 GCA_029976025.1 Aggregatilineales bacterium
GGCGGCGACCTGGAAGCCGTGCTGCCGTCGCTCCAGGCGGTGCTGGCCTCGGTGTACATCCCGGTCGCGTCGTAGAGGGGAACCGGGGAGTGAGGGAATCACTGATCTGGGGGGCGTGGGTAGAGAGGGAAATCGCATGACGAACCGACGGATGACTGCGGCGCGTTTGGGCGCGCTGATGCTGGCGGTGCTCGTGTTGACGGCGGGCTGCACGGCGCTGGGATTGGACGCACTGGCCACGCCGTCAAGCAGTGGCCCCGCCGCCTCGAGTCTCCTGCCCAGCCCGGCGGGGTATACCCGGATAGGGCTGCAAAGCATTCAGGACTTCATCACCGGGCTGGGAGAGGTCGGCACGACCCTGACCGGCCAGTTCGGCGCGACGGCGGCGATCGCCGTGGTCGACCGGGTGGCGGACTGTTACCAGAACGTCGGCGCGATCGGGGCCAGCGGCTATACCAAGAACGAGCTGCCGGTCGTGGCCGGGGTGGTGGCCATCGCCAACCGCACCCTGCTGACCGATCCACGCACCTTCCTGGCCTGCATCGGCGCAGCCCAGCAGCCCCAGGCCCTCGACGGGCAGGGCGGCGGCGGGCTGACTCCGTGCGCCTACGCCTACACGACCCAGATTCAGGGCGACACGTTCGACATCCTGTACGCCGGGACCGACCTGGAAATCTGCCAGGTGTTCTGCCGGTCGCTGCCGGGCTGCACGGGTCATTGAGCCAGAGAGGCATCTGGCCCAATGACCCTGGCACTGAAGCGAGAAAGGCATTCGCCTCAGTCGTCCTGGCATCAGGCCGAAAAAGCACACCCCGGCCTGATGCGTATGCGGGAATCGGAAGGGCGTCCCGCAGGCGGTTCGCGCCGGGCGAAGCCCTTTGTTTGCAGCTTCACCGGCGGCAAATCGCCCCAATCGACCGGCCCGGTTTGGATGGCCGCGCGCGGGTGGGTATAATCCGGCGCGTATCGCGGGGGCAACTGCATTGGCTCGCCGGTGTGGGGTATGATTTTGGAGGAGCGGCTGGCTTTGGCGCGCCGGGCCTGACCAGGCGCAATGCCAGCGGCCATTCTCTGAGTGCCAGAATGACACTTTTTGAGGTAGAGCCAACCCATTGATTGATCTGGAGAGGAGCATCTGTATGAAGAACCGTGTCGTGCTTGTTTCGATCCTGGTGGTGGGGCTGCTGGCGCTGGTTGCCGGGACCGCCGCCGCGCAGGATCGCTGCTGGGGCGATGTGGTCAATTACCGGGCGTGCTTCGTGGGCGGCGACTTGCAGATCATCCGGATCGAAGCCGATGGCCGGGGCTACGAGCTGGGCGTCGTGCCGCATTCGGTCTTCGCCTACGCGGCGGCCTCGTATGACAGCGCCCGTTACGTGGGCCGCCTGACCGCCCCGCGCGACGGCGCTTACGTGGACCTGTATTACTCCTACAAAGTCCCCAGTGGCGCGACCTTCCAGACCTTCTGGGAGATGAGCGTCTACAACGCCGCCGGGGTTCACCTGGCGACCGCATCCTTCGACCA
>JARKNX010000146.1 GCA_029976025.1 Aggregatilineales bacterium
GGCCCGGCTGGCCGAGGAGCGGCTGGTCAGGGCTTTTTACGCGGATGTGCACGCGATGACCATCCTGGCCTGGCCGGAGGCGCGGTTCGTGGAGGTTAACGAGGCGTGGCTGAGGCAGACGGGGTTCGGGACGAAGGACGAGGTCGCCGGGTTTACGCCCGGGGAACTGGGGCTGTGGGCGGCGGACGGGTCGTGGGAGGATTTTTGCCGGCGGGTGCGGGCGGACGGCAGCGTCCGGGATCTGGAGGTCCGGCTACGCACCAGGGGCGGCCAGCCGCTGACGGTGCTGCTGTCCGCCGAGCTTGTGAAGATTCGCGGCAGGGAGCATCTGATTTTGTCTACGCTGGATATCAGCGAGCGGAAGCGGGCGGAGGAGACGGCCCGGGAGGAGCTGGAGCTGCTGGCGGCTTTGCCGGGGCTGGCGGCCGACGCGGCGATGATCGTGGATGAGGACGGTATTATCCACCGTTTTCTGGGGGCGGGTGTTTTCGCGGGCAGCCCGGCGGGCAAGAGCCTCGGCGAGGTGCTGCCGGCGCCGCTGGCCGGGAGCCTGGCCGCTGTCATGGCCGCGGTGCTGCGCGAGAGCGAGAGCCGGGTGACGGAGTTCAGGGTCCGCCTGGGCGGCCGGGCGACGGTGGTCGAGGCGATAATGGCGCCGATGAAGTCCCGGGCCGGGGAAAAGCGGCTGATCGCGGTGCAGACGCGGGACATTACGGCAACTAAGGCGGCCGAGAGCAGGCTGAATCTTGCCAAGGAGATTTACAACCGGAGCGCGTTTTTCAACCGCTTGCTGACCGGCGGCTTTTCGGGCGAATATGTCGCCGGGGAGATTGATAATTACGGCATTGATCCGAACGCGGATTATTGCTGCTACGCGCTGCGGGTGGCGGGCGAGGACCGGCGGAGCCGGGCGGATACTGCCAGGGCGAGAGCGGTGAGCAAGGAGGATATCGTTGCCTGGCTGGTGAGGAGGGATCCGGGGGGAGGATGGGTGTGGCGCAGCAAGGGGTATGTCGTGCTGCTGGTCCCCGTCGGCCCGGACTGCGCCACGAAGGAGGGTCAGGTCGAATACGCCCGGAAGCTGATCAGGGATATCGAGCGAAGGTTCGCTTTTACCCGGGTGCTGGCCGGCGTGGCCGCCATGGACAACGGCGGAGCGGCGCCCCTCGATCTGAAGGATTTGTACGGGAAGGCGATGGAGGCTTTGCGGCTGTGCGGTGCGCAGCGCGGCGGCAGCGTCGTCCATCATGCGGATATCGGTCTTTATCAGGTGGCGTTCCAGATGATGAAGGATCCCAAGATGCTGTCGCTGGTGCGCCGGACGATCGGTTCTCTGGCCACGTATGACCGGACGCACGAGAATAATCTGCTGGCCACGCTGGAGCGGATCCTGGAGGACGAGAATCTGCGGATGGTGGCCAAAAAGCTGTTTGTCCACCGTAATACGGTGCTCTGGCGCAAGCGGCGAGTGGAGAAGATTCTCGGCCTGTCGCTGGATTCTTTCGAGATGAGGGCGCTGGTGTCGCTTTATCTGCGGGTGTGGATATTGTCGGGGATGGATAATAGGAAGGAGCCGCCCGTTGTTGACGGATAACAATGGGCGGCTTTATTTTTTGTGCCGTTGGCCGAATATAAGCGGTCATGAAAATTATGTAAAATTAAGTATGTGATGAAGATTTATGCAGGGACAGGCGTATCCGGTATACAAATGATGGTGTTCCCATACTGCCGTCAGGGTTGCCCTGACGGTTTTTTCCGGGGTGAGGCTGATGAGCGGCTTTTTGCGGGATAAGAGGGCTTGGGAGACGGTCCAGGCGTTCCTGGGGGTGCTTGATGCCAGGCACAAGGCTACGGCGGCGCATTCGCTGCGGGTGAGCGTGCTGGCGCTGGCGGTCGGGAGGGCGATGAGGCTGCCCGGCAGGCAACTGGCGGAGCTTTACGCGGGGACGCTGATTCACGATATCGGCAAGCTGGCGATCCCGGATGAGGTGCTGGATAAACCGGGGGCGCTGCTTCCGGAGGAGTGGGCGCAGGTCCGCGAGCATCCGCTGACCGGCCGCAGTCTGATCGGGGATGGGCGGAGACTGGGCGCCGTCGGCGGCATTGTGCTGGGGCACCACGAACGGTACGACGGCGGGGGATATCCGCTGGGGCTGAGGGGGGACGCCATCCCGCCGCTGGCGCGGGTATGCGCCGTCGCCGACGCGCTTGATGCGATGCTGTTCGAGCGGCCGTACCGGGAAAGGGTGGCTTTGCCGCACGCTCTGGCGGAGCTCGAGCGCTGCCGGGGTACGCAGTTCGACCCCGCCGTCGTGGCGGCGCTCGACGCGGTAAGATGGGCGGAAGCGCTCGATGCGGCCCGCGATGCAGCCTCCCCGGGTGCGGTATTCAGGCTGTAGGAGGATGGAGCGACCGGAAGCCGATGGGGCGTCGGCTAAATATAAGGCAGCTATAGAGGGGGAGAAAGATGAGGTTGAATCTGACGGCAAAGATGGTGGCTTATTTTCTGCTGGTGGTGCTGACGGCGGGAGCGGGGTTCGCGTACACGATCTGGAAGGTGGACGAGACGGCGAAGCTGGTGGAACGGGTTGAAAGGGAAGATTTGCCCCGCCTGCTGATAACGAACGGGATCAACAGCAACGCGGGAAAACAAGTGGCCGTCCTGCGCGGGTATTTTATCACCAGGGATCCGCAGATGCTTAACGATTACAAGAAGGCGGCCGACGAGAACCATGAGCTGTTGGCGAAGCTGATCAACACGTCCAAGACCCCGGAAGCGAAACGCCTGGCCACCGAGCTTCAGGCGGCGGACGACAAGTACGGCGACATGGCTGAGAAGAGGTTCGTCCCGCTGATCCAGGCCGGCAAGATGGACGAGGCCATGCAGGTGATGAGGCAGGAGGCGGTACCGGTTGCCAAGGCTCTGGTCGATAAAATCGGCGAGGCCCAGGAGTTTCGCAATAAGCA
>JARKNX010000150.1 GCA_029976025.1 Aggregatilineales bacterium
GTGCACTCCAGATTCCCCGTCTTCGCGCCTTCGCGTCTTCGCGTGAGCCGTCTCTTCGCCTGGCACTAACCGGTCTGTTTGGGTTGCGCATAGACTCGCCCGGCCACAGCCCTGGCGAAATCATCCATCCGCAGCTCCATCGCCGTCTTCTTCGATGAAAAAGGGTTGTCTTGCGCCGCGGGCTGCCGGGCGATGTCACCCAATACGTCGAGCAACGTATCGATCTCTGCCCCGGTGTTCTCGATGCCCAGGCTCACGCGGGTCAGGCCAGGCAGGGAGATCTGTGGGAACAGGCTCACGATCACGCCCTGCAACAGCGCCTGCGCTGGAGGAATCTTAAGCAGTCGTTTGATCAGCAGGTGGGCGCAGTGGCAGCCGGAGCGGACGCCGATCCCGCCCTGTTCGGCCAGTTCCCGGGCCACCCCCGTGGCCATCCGGTTCTTCAGGTCGAAGACGATCACACCCCCTTTGTCGCAAAAACGGGGCGAATCCGGGGTGAGGCCGAAGACCCTCAGGCCGGGGATTCGCACCAGGCCGCGCAGCGCCCGCTCGGTGAGCGCCTGTTCTTCCTGCCGGATCACATGGAAGCCGATCCGCTGCAGCAGCACCAGCGCCTTGCCCAGCGCAGCGATGCCCCCGGCGTTCTCCTCGCCCGACGATCGGATAAGCGCGAGCTCGGCGGGACTGAAGTGCAGCAGCCCCTTCCGGACCACCAGCACCCCCGTGCCGAAGGGCGCGTAGGCCTTGTGCGCCGAGAAGGCGAGATAGTCGATCCCGCACGCGGCCATGTCGACCGGGCGGTGGGCGACCAGCTGCGCCGCATCCACCAGCAGGCGCGCGCCGTAGCGGTGTACGATGCGGCTGATCTCCGCGAGATCGTTGAAGACGCCGAGGACATTCGATGCGCCGCTCATGGCGACCAGCTGGATGCGCTCTTTCCCGTGCCGCCCCTCCTGGTTATACTCACGCAAGAGCGTCTCCAGCTCGTCCAGGTACACGAAGCCTTCGGCATCGACCGGCAGGCGGACCAGTGACGCGCCGGCCACCTTGCGCCAGGGCAGCTCGTTCGAGTTGTGCTCGAGGAGGGTGTTGACCACGACCGGCCGCATGCCCGGACCGGCCTCCCGGCCCAGGCTTTCGGCGGCCAGGTTGATGGCTTCGGTGGTGTTGGAGGTGAAAATCACGTCGTAGTCTGCCGGGGGCGCGGCCAGGACTTGGGCGCAGATGGACTTGACCTCCTGGACGATCTCCCGCTGCACCGGCTCCCCCTGGCGCCAGGCCTGGCAGACCGCATCCCAGATGGGTTCGAAGGTGGGTGTGCTGGCGGCATTGTCCAGGTTGGTGAAGGGCTTGTCGCCTGCCACGGTCGGGACGGAACGCCCTCGACCGGTCAGGGTTGGCCGGAGCGCAGCCAGCAACTCCCGCCCGGAGAGGTTCTCCAGCTCGTCGCCATACAGGATGTCAGCCGCGGTCCGCTTTTCGGCGGCCGCGTGGAGAAACGCGTCCGCCCCAAACTGCCGGCGCAACTGCAGCGCCCGGGCAAAGGCAATGACATTGACGATGGCCGGTGTGCCGGCCTCGAACTTGTCCGCCCCCCTGGCCCAGATGACCCGGCCGGGAAAAACCAGCCGGGCCGTCCCGCCGCCGGGCT
>JARKNX010000153.1 GCA_029976025.1 Aggregatilineales bacterium
TCGCCGTGGGTGAGCGCGATCAGCTTGAGGCGGCCGGGTTGGCAGCCCGCGCGCTCCAGCGCCTGATCGATCCGGTTGCGCTGGGCGGCGCGTCCCGTGTCGATCAGGATGAAGCCGTCCCCGGCCCGCACCAGGTAACAGCTCACCGTGACGTTGAGCATGAACGGCATCGCAATTGCGGTTATCTCCACAGCCATCGTTTCCCCCTTTGGCGACATACGGCCATCGACCCTTTTCCCATTCGCGCAAAGTCCATGCGCGGCACGACCGTATCACGTCGGGGTGAACTGAGGCGGGATCGATTTGATTCCGGGTCTCCGCGCCCACGCCATTGATCCAGTCTGCCGACCGGTTGGCCGCCCCGGCTGCGCGAAGCGCCGGGCGCGCCAACCCATTTCACGGACTGCCGGTGGAGCCTCCCTGGGTGTCAGCCGTCAGGTCGGACAGGACACGAACGATAACCTGGGTTGTTCTATGCACGCCAGCCAAACCACGATCCAGGTCGGAACGGCTGATGTAATCCGTGCGCAGGAGTTCGGTTTCCCGGTCAAGGGTCTGCGCAAGATCAAACGCCGCGCGCGCCGAGGCCAACCCGCCGGGCTTGCGGGCCTCGTCCAGCTCGATCTGCCGCCTGGAGTGCGATTCTCCCCCCTTGAACAAGTCCAAAGGCTGCTCCCGGAGGCAGGGCGGGGTTCTGCATGTCGCGCAGGGCGGCGACGATGGCCGGAGACAGCGCCGCCTGGGGATCGTCGGGCTGATTCATGGGGTATGCCTCATCAGGGTGCCGGACCTGGCCCTGCCCAGGGTCACCGCCAGTTCGCTCATGGGATCGCGCGAGGCATCCGCCAGCGCTCTTCCACCGATGCCACCACAAGCGGCTTCGAGCGCGTGACGAAAGACGCCGGGAGCCCGGTCATCCCCGGCATGGGTCAGGCCTTCCGCCAGTCGACTCAGGGCGTTGGTCCGCTCCCACGCATCCTGAATGCTGTGCGCCACGTCTCCGGCTTCATCGAAGCGCCCGGCCTGGACCAGGTCTGTCACGATGGCATACAGCGCTCTTCCCGCGTCGTCCTCGTCGGAAATGCCGCGCGCCGCCTTGACCGCGTCGGCGTAGTGACCGGCTTTGGCCAGGGCGGATGCCAGATCCCTTAGCGCCCATTGATGATGCCTGGGATCCTGAATGGCACGCACCGCCTTGTGCGCTTCATCGAAGGTCTGGGAGGCCCGGCTGTCCTGCGCCTGGGCCAGGGCTGCCGCCAGTTCGCTCAGCGCCGTGGCCCGCCCCCATTCTTCCTGAATGCGCCGGGTTAGCCTGGCCGCCTGATCGAAATGCCCGGCCTGGGCGAGGGCGGCTACCAACTTACTCAAGGCTCCCGCCTGAATCCGCGCGCTCTGAATGAGGTCTGCCACCTGGAGCGCTTCATCAAAGCGCCCGGCCCGGCCCAGGGCTTGGGCCAGGCTGCTCATGTAGTTCACTCGGAAGCTCGTGCTCTGAATGCTCTCCATCAGCCGGACCACTTCGCCGACGGTCTGGGCATCTCCCAACTGGGCCAGCGCGGTTTCCAGCCCATTGATGGCATACCCGAGTTCCTGCTCTCGAAGCGTGCGCACGATCGCCAGGGCCTCGTGGAACACACGGGTGGCCTGGCTCCTGTCTCCAACCTGGTCCAGGGCGGTCGCCAGTCTACTCAGCGCCCGCACCCGGTTTTCCTCTTCCTGAATGTGACGCGCGACTTCGACCGTTTCGCGCAACGCGCCGGTGACCTGCTCGTTCTTCATCCCGGCCAGCGCCGTTGCCAGCGTTCCCAGGGTAACGGCCTGGTTCCACCCATAGCTTATGCGACATGCCACCTGGACGGCTTCGCGGAAGATGCGAACGGCCTGTTCTACCCCGGCCTGGGGCAGGGTCGCTGCCAGCTTACATAGGGCCTGCTGCTGCTCGGACTTGAGGCTGTCCGCTATCCTGACGGCCGCGTCATAGCAGCCAGCCAGGGCCACGTCCCGCACGAGGTTCGCCCGTTCCCATTCATTCGGCATGTCACACGCCGCGTTGAGTGCGTCGTCCCCCCGTCCGGCCTGGGCCAGGGTAATGACCCGGATTCTCTGGGCTTCCGTTTTGCGCAGGGTATCCAGCTCGCGCAGAATGCGCTCCTTCCTGCTTTTGTTGTCCAGACGGCGTGCGACCTCGACCACTTCGTTGAATGCACTGTCAGACAGGCTCACCCGTGTGTCAATCAAACGCATTGTTGAGCGCAAGTCACCCGGGCCGGATGGCGCCGGAGACAGCGCCGCCTGGAGATCGTCGGGCTGGGGCATGGGATTGGCCTCCTCTGGATCGCCGCATGTCCAGGCACAGTATAGTCCGGGCGCACGATGTGGAAAATCCGCGCGGCCAGGATGGAGGCAGAGCCAACGCACAAGAACGGGGCCGTGCGGCCCTGCGGATTGGCGCGTTTCGAGCGGACTTCAGCCGCCCGGCTGGGTCAGGATCAGCGCCATCGTCGCCGCGTCGATGTTGCCGCCGCTCAGGATCACCCCAATCCGGCCGGAG
>JARKNX010000169.1 GCA_029976025.1 Aggregatilineales bacterium
CACGCGCTGCGCGGCCAGGAAGGCGTCGAATTCGAGGCCCGCGCCGTAGGCCGCGCCGATCGCCGCCTGGCGCACCAGGCCCAGCACCCCGCTGGCGACGTAGGCGATCATCACCACCAGGGCCGCGCGGGCCATCCGGCCACCGGAGAGCGCCTCTGGCGAATTCTTGATTTTGAATTCTGAATTTTGAATGGGGTCGGACATAGGGCTATCGTTGGCCTGCCAGAATCGCCGCGCGCGCCGATGATACCCCAGCCCGGCACGTCATCACACATGCGCGCCGGGCATTGGTTGTATACTGCCCTCGTCGTCCATTCAATCCGGAGAAAGCCCATGCGCCGCTTGACTGCCCTTGCCCTGATCGCATTCGGCCTGCTGCTCGTCCTCGCCCCCGCCCTGGCCCAGAGTCTCCCACCCGGAGAACCGGACACCGAGACGTTCCTCGACGCCAACTTTCACCTGCAAGAGGGCTACAGCCGCGTGCTGTGCGTCGCCGGGGACGGGAACTGCCCGGCCGAGATAGAGACAGCCGTGCCGTGCCTGACCGCCGCCTGCGAGCACCCCGCCCAGACCTACCCCATCGCGGCGGCGTTCGACACGATCCAGGCCGCCGCCGATTCCGCCCAACCGGGCGATCTGGTGATCATCCAGCCGGGGCGCTACGCGGGTCTCGACTACGAGGAGGCGGGCGGTGAAGACGGAGACTATATCCACTTCCTGGGCTGGGGCGACCCCGGCAGCGTGATCGTCGACCGCCCGGCCTACCCGGACGTGGGCTACCTGCGCCACCACTTCTATCTGATCGCCGTCCACCACCTGATCATCCAGAACATCACCTTCGTGGACGCGGAAGACGGCGCAGGGCTGTTCATTTCGGGCTACTTCAGCGGCACCGGGCAGTTCGCCCACCACGTGATCGTCAGTGACGTGTACAGCCACGCCAACGGCGAGTGGGGCCTGCACACCACCGCCGCCAGCCTCTTGCTGATCCAGGACTCGATCTTCACCGGCTCCGCCGAGGAACACGGCGCCTACATCTCCGGCTCCGGGGATGACATCGTGATCCGGCGCAAC
>JARKNX010000171.1 GCA_029976025.1 Aggregatilineales bacterium
CTGCTGACGCTGATCCCCTCGCTCCAGGCGTCGAGAATCTATCCTGCGGAGGCGCTGCGGTACGAGTAGTCATCCCAGCGCCCATGCCGCGTGCCGGCGGCGGTGGGATGAGCGTTAAGGATTTGGTTGTGGAACGGCGGCGCTGCGCCACGACGGCGCCCGAGGATCAATCGCCGCCCGGCGCTGAAGCACCGGGCTACAAAGCAACGCCCCCTGAAGGGGGCTTACCACGCGTCAATTATCATGGTTAGCCCGCTTCAGCGGGCGCTGTTAGCAGCCCGGCGATTAATCGCCGGGCGGTCTGGCTGGACGGGTTGACCGGCCCATTGCCCGGTTATTTTCTGAATGTTCATGATCGCCGGCCGGTCTGGCTCGACGGATCGTCTTGCGCATGGCTCGGTTTATTCGTAAACACCCGTGATCGCCGGCGACGACCTCGGAAATCCGGGCGACTTCAGCTCACCGCCTTCTTCACGAGCGCGGCAATTCTCGCCTCGTCTGCGGCAGTCAGCTTCTTCAGTGCGAAGGAGGCCGGCCACATGTTTCCTTCGTCGAGGTTCGCCTCATCGCTGAAGCCGAGCGTTGAGTACCGCGTGTTGAATTTCCGCGCGTCCTGGAAGAAACAGACGACCTTGCCGTCCTTTGCATACGCGGGCATTCCGTACCAGAGTTTCGGCGAGAGGACTGGCGCGTTGGCTCTGACGATCGCATGGATCCGCTCGGCCAGGGTGCGATCTTCTTCCGGCATCTCGGCGATCTTCGCGAGCACGGCGCTCTCGCCGTCCACCTTCTTCGCCTCTGCCTTTAGCTCTTTGGCACGCTCCCTCATCGCGGCTCGTTCCTCAGCCGTGAATCCCTTGGATGCCTTACCGGTCTCGGCGGTGTCTCCGGAACCGGCGGTGCGTGCGGCAACGGTGGCGCCTCCGGCCGCCTCCTGCGTGACTTTCTTCGGATTCAAACAAGCCTCCCCGTACTGACTTCGGCTGGCACCTTCACCGCGCTTCGAATGCGAACCCGCGAGATCTTAGCACGCGCCGCCGCGCCTGGATGTCAGGGAGAAACCATTCCGGAGGATGCGGCAGCAAGGTAGGAGTGAACCAACCAGCGCCGGGAGAAGTGCCCCAGGGTGATCAACTCGATGGGCATGGGGCGGCCGAGGAGGGTATGGACGATCTCGTCCACGCTGCGGCCCTGCCGGTGCAGCGCCAGCACGTGCTCGCCCAGCGTCTCTAGGTGGTCGATCTTGGCCGCGAGCGCCGCGGCGGGGTCCATCCGCACGCGCGCGCTGCCCGGGAAGAGGGTTTGGGCGGGCAGAGCCGCAATCCGTTTGAGGGAGGCGATGATCGCCCAGATGTCGTATTCCTCGCGCAGCGCGCGGTCCCGCCCGCCTACGAACAGGTCGCCGGTGAAGAGCCAGCCCTGGTCCGGCTCGTAGAGGCAGATGTGATCGGGGCTGTGGCCGGGAGTGTACACCACCTCGAAGCGATAGCGGCCGGTCTCGATCGCCTCGCCGTCGGCCACCGGCTCAGCCTGCGAAGGCTCCGGCCAGCCCCAGAGCAGCCGCCGGTACGGGTGCAGCGGCTGCCGGCCGCGCGGATCGGCCAGGACCGGCAGGGCCAGCGGGTGGGCGCGGACCGGCAGGCCCGCGCGCTGGCGCTGCAGGGGGCCGTTCGCGCCGATGTGGTCCTCGTGGGAGTGGGTGTTGACGATGCCGGACAGCGGGTGGCCGACCAGCGCTTTCGCCAGCTCCGGCGCAGTGAACGCGCAGCCCGAGTCGATCAGCAGGCCGTCCACCAGGTAGGCCGTCGTCCAGTAGCGGCCCTTGCCGGCCAGGGTCCGGGCCAGGTCAAAACGTGTCACGTCGCCGTAGGTTGTGGCTTTGAGCATGGTTTTGATCTTCCTGAGATGCGCCGCGTGCTACTGCTCGATCGCTTTGATGACCCTGGCCGGATTCCCGTCATACCTGCGCACACAGGCCACAATGCACCCAAGCCGGCAATTCCACGTTGGTCATTGTACACCTATCTGCGTGGTTTTGAACCATGAGCTGCTGCCTGCTGAATCGAATGAGTTCTTCTACGGGTGGGATGTCACCTACAACCTGACAGTGCGCTGAGACAGGAGAGTTGTACTGAGGGAAGCCGGACCAGGGCGGAGTCCACTCATCCCGACTTCCCGCGCGGGGCTGCCCGATAAGCATCGGGCAGCCCTTCGATTTTCCTGAGGAAAGGGGAGCCTGGCGGCCATCCCCAAGCGTTCCTGTTCTTCCAAACCTCTTGACAGGCATATGCCGGAGTGATAGCATCGATTCACCGGATTCTCTCCGTTGAAAGGAGGTGGCGCATCCTGTACGCATGGCCCGTAGTTCTGTCAGCAACCGCGAATGTCCACGCACGCATTGTGACAGTCTGAG